>JABDEM010000004.1 GCA_013287085.1 Gammaproteobacteria bacterium | reverse complement strand
ATTCTATCGATTTATCAAAATGTTTGCCGCTCAACAATCTTTCTAAGATTTGCGTATTTTTTTGCAAACTTCCCGTCACTACAATAACAATTTTTTTAAAACCTTTTGTTTTTGCATAATGAATAATATTTTTTAATCCTTCATCGTTAAAAAAGGCTTTATTTCGATCGCTAATTAAAATATAAAATGGCCTATCCAATTCTTCCTGTGGATTAATAGGAGCTAAAGTAAATTTACCAAATAGGTCATCATTACTTTGAGAGAGTGCATCATTTCGTGTTGTTGTCATTTTTATTTCCTTCGTTTTACATTTTTTATGAATGAGAAAAATACGTTAGTTAAAAACTCTTTTCTATACCGTATACATACGAGGTCTCTCACTTTTTACTGTATAGATTGTTTTTTATTGCTTAGAAATACTAAACAGCCACATAAGTAACTTTTCATTAATGATTCTCTATAGTACAATATTGTACCAGTAGTATATTGTTTATACAATATTTATGGGGAGCCCATGGATGTGCATATTTTGATCAACTAGCAATAATAAGAGGCCTCATGACACGCAACGACTTTAAAAAAAATCATCCATTACTTCTGCTTAAGATAGAAGACTACTTAACGCTTCCTCACCATGTTTATCTTAAAACTAAAAAAGGGTTATACCTTGAATGCAATGACACCCAAGCGAGAAGTTTTGGATATGACTGTGGAAAGGATATTATTGGACAAACGGATTATGATTTTTTTCATCAACGAGACGCGAATATTTTGAAAACAAATGATACTGAGGTCATTGAAAGTGATACTTCAAAAACCTATATCGAACAAGTTACCTTTTTGAACCGGGAAAAGACAGCAATGCTAAGTCTTAAAATCCCTTTTCGAAATAAAGCGGCAAAAGTTATTGGCATTCTTGGAATTTCATTGCCGATTGCTGAAGAATCGATACAGTTAAATTCAGCTATCCCCCTACTAAGCTCGACTCTTGATATGATAAAATACAACAATAAAATCATATCCAAACGCGAAAGAGAATGTCTAGAATGCTTGGTTAAAGGGATGACAGCAAAAGAAATAGCTAAAGAATTAAAGCTCTCTCCCAGAACCATTGAATTTTATATTAATAATTTGAAACGAAAATTCAATTGCGTCAAACGGGTTGAACTAATTGTTAAGGCATTACAGATTTTAAAATAAAATTATTCTATTTTACTTAGCAGTATTTCTACTTAGTAATCCTACCGTATTTCATTTTAACTCCTTTCAAGCGCATCCTATTACCTTAATTAATAATTAAGGAGAAAATAATGTTAGAAAATATCCCTACTCAAAGACATTCAAACGAAAATGTTGAAGACCTAGCATCCCAAATCAATGTTCTTATAAATGAAAAGCGAATGCTAATCAAATTATATCAAGAATCTGAACTTAAAAACCATATTCTGAAGGAGGTTATCGAGGGAAAGTTGTAACACTATCCTCTCGAAAGGATCTCGTTAGAAAAGTGATTAATAAATTCAAGATAAGCATACGAAAAGCTTGTAAGTTGTTTAGCTTAAGTCGTACTGCTTTTTATTATGTCAATAAAACGCGAGAGGATAGTGAGCTACAAGAACGAATAATAGCATTATCGAAAGAGTACCCGCTCTGTGGATACTGGAAAATGTATTATAAATTAAGGGATGAAGGCTATATGGTAAATCATAAAAAAGTTTATAGAATCTATAAGAAACTCAACTTAACCATTAAAGACAAGAAACGGGTTTGTAATAACGGAATGGAGATTTAAGTATGAAAAGCAAAGGAAGTGTGATTGCATTAATTTTGTTATCCGGATTATTGATATACATTAATTTAATTTTAAAAAAACATAACAAAATTCACATACAAACTCAGAATATCGGAAAATATAGCACACCCTATTTATTAGCTCCCATAAACAGTAATAAATTATTTTTATACATTATTTAAAAGGGGATTAAATATGCCTGGACCCACATCTTTATTTTCCGCAGCCGCAGCTGCTCCCAATTCAGCAGAATCAAAGGAGCCTGATTTAGAAGTTTTAGAGGCTGATATTAAAAAAAAACAGGAAAGCTATTCAGTAAATCTTGCTGAAGAATTGGTAGATATACTTAAACCTAAACTCAAGAGCAAAGATCCTCAAGTTCTTCACGCTTATGGTCATGCTGCCAGAATCGTAGCAGATACTAATCCACGTCATAATGAGATCTACTGTCATATTTTAACTATTTATCTTCATAGATTTTCTGAGAATGATGATCGATATTATGATCTGTTAATTAATAACTTCCCAACACTTCTAGATATAGAAAGCTTATCCAATCATGATTTTTTATTTATTAGATTTATAAGTTTTATTATAAAATCTAACTTAGCTGACAATAATGAGGTAATATTTAACATAGTCCGTAATCGTATCAATGCTTATCAAACCTTTCGTGAACAACATAATCAAAATGGTTTAATTCAATTAGCAGATCTTACCCATGATCTTCAAATAATTATGAGCGAATTTAAACGGTTATTACCATCAAGAATGCAACCAGAAGAAAAAACCGGTGAGATGGCTAAAATTTTTGAACGTTTTGAACTATTAGCTCGAATAGTTCAACATAATAAATATCCATTATTGGGTGTTTGGAACGCTTGTAAGTCAGTAAAAGGCTACGCTTGGAAACATTATGAGGTTGATGCCATTCTTCAATTCATTAATCAATTTATAATAACGGAGATGCCTCTTTATCTAATACCGGAAATAGATGAATTAAATGGGCGATTTAAGCAAAAACGACGTATTGAAGAAAATTTAGATGGGCTAGATAATGAAAATTTATTCCCTATCAAATTAAGTTTAATCAAATCTCTCATAAGAATGAAGATGGAATTGTTTCCAAACTTGCGTCATACGACTTTGGACGTTCATTTAAATAGATTTAAAAGCGATCTTAATTCTATTGAAGAAGGTCTTGCAATGGTCACTCTTCTTGATCGTTTAGCAAAATTGCGTAATAACGTTAAAAATAATCGGGATCCACTTTCAATGGCTGCATACAAAATTTATAAACATGCTTGTGAGGCTATTATTAAAGGACTCAATAATGAACCCTTAAATGCAACTCAATTTAATTATTTGCTTCTTATTATTGATAAAGTTTATTCAACGCTCACTATGTTACAAGCACAGCCTCGTGGTCTTCCTACTGAAGAGTTTCAACAATACATAAGAATATTATCTGATTATGCTGCAAGTAGAACTCAAGTAGATGGCGCTAATGTTGATAGAGGGGTTGTTGCAGGATTTCTAGGGGTAGTCATTGTTACGAGTGCAGTAGCAATAGCTGCAACAATGACTTTAACTCCCTTAGTCATTGCTGGGATTAGCCTATTATGCGTATTAGGTTTGGCTTTAATAATCTATGGAGCTTATAAAATGTATACGGGGGTTAATCCCAACGACACACGCAGTTCCGTTAGTCATTACGTTAAAATAGCTTCATCTCTGTGGGGATCTGAAGTTAAATCAGAGCATCCTCAAACTACATCGTTTATTACAAGACCCGCGCCAATGTAAAATATTATTTTTTGCTGTCTTAATCTCTCTTGTGTTAAGATACGCCCCTATGAACACTCACAACCCCCTTTTTTCTTCTTTACCTTTGCGTGAAGCATTATTAAATAACCTCATCTCTCTTGGGTTTGAGACCATGACACCTATTCAAATGAAAACCCTTCCTATCCTATTGAAAGGTGAGGATATTATTGCAAAAGCCAAAACAGGTAGTGGTAAAACCGCTGCTTTTGGATTGTCATTATTAAATCAATTAGAGAGTGAAAAATATGCGGTTCAAGCTTTAATTTTATGTCCGACACGTGAATTGGCTGAACAAGTCAGCCAAACCTTACGCCAATTAGCGAGACTCATACCTAATATTAAAGTATTAAACTTATCGGGCGGGATGCCGCTGAAACCCCAGCTAGATTCTTTACGCCATGGCGCTCATATAATTGTAGGTACTCCCGGTCGCATACAAAAACATTTAGATAAAAAATCCTTATCTTTAAATAGATTAAAAGTATTAGTTTTAGATGAAGCCGATCGAATGCTGGATATGGGCTTTTTAGACGATATAAAAGTTATTATTGGAGCTTGCCCTAAACCACGACAAACTTTATTATTTTCTGCAACTTATCCGGACGAAATAAGAAAACTGAGCAAACAATTCATGCAAAATCCTAAAGAAGTATTAATAGAAGAAGCTCATACTGAATTAGATATTGAGCAGAGGTTTTATGAAACCAATAATCAAGCCAATAAATTTCAATTATTAAAATCCTTACTGTCGCACTATCAACCCAGTTCGACACTTATATTTTGCAATACCAAACAACAAACTTCAGAACTATCTGATATGCTGACCAAAGCGGGATTTAGCTCTCTTGCTTTAAATGGCGATATGGAACAAGCGGATCGAGATCAAGTCTTGATTCGTTTTGTCAATAAAAGTTGTTCTATTTTAGTTGCAACGGATGTTGCAGCGCGTGGTCTTGATATTAAAGAATTACCTGCTGTCATTAGTTATGATTTAGCTTTTGAAGCTGATGTTCATATTCATCGGATCGGACGTACTGGTCGGGCTGGTAATAAAGGATTAGCCTTAAGTTTAACCGTTCCATCTGACGCGCCGCGGATTTGCGCTATTGAAGATCAATTAGGGCGCCCTGTTTCTTGGGGTGAAACAGCTGAATTAACTAAAATTGCAAACCCCTTTCCACCTGAAATGGTAACCATTTGTCTCGATGCAGGAAAAAAAGATAAAATTAGACCCGGGGATATTTTAGGTGCATTAACCAAAGATGCAGGCTTACTTGGGTCCACCATCGGTAAAATTGATATCACTTCACTTTGTTCTTATGTTGCAATCAATAAAAATGAAGTCGATAAAGCCTATAAATATTTGCTTAACGGTAAACTAAAAGGCCGTAAAATTAATATTAAAAAGCTACGCTAATGGATCTTCATACCAAACGGTTGCGATAATACAAGCAGTCGTCTTATCTCTCAACCAGGATTGAGCATCACCATATTTTATAAAATCAACTTTTTCAACATGTCTTGCATCTAATTCATCTTGTATATCTTTATTTATTTTTGTTTGATAATCACTTTCTGTCATTGGCCCCCAAATAAGACTTCTACAAGCTTGTTTGTCAAAATGTTTTACAGTCGCAAATGAACTTATTGAGAAAGATAACAAAATGAGTGATATTATTTTTTTCATAAAAATTCCTATTTTAAAGCCTTACGTAATACATCCCCTAAAGTATTTTCCATAGGTGCCGTTTTCGTTTGAATTCTTTGTGGAGTTTTAACCGTTTGCTTGGGTTGTGGATTATTTGCATCCGTTAAACGCATAGTCAATTGAATTCGTTTACGAACAATATCGACTTCTAATACTTTAACTTTCACAATATCACCCACTTTAACGATTTCACTGGGATCTTTAATAAATTTATTAGACATCATAGAAATATGCACTAAACCATCTTGATGAACGCCAATATCTACAAACGCACCAAAATTTGCAACATTGGTGACCACCCCTTCTAAAATCATTTCTGGTTTTAAATCTTCTAAATTCTCAACGCCTTCTTTAAATTCTGCGGTTTTAAATTCGGGACGAGGATCGCGACCGGGTTTTTCTAATTCATGTAAAATATCTGTTACTGTGGGTAACCCAAAATTTTCATTGATAAATTCACGAGGATTTATTTTTTTGATAATTTCACTATTACCCATAATTTCATTCACCGATTTTTTCTGTGAGGATAAAATTTTCTCAACAATACTATAAGCTTCCGGATGCACACTTGATGCATCCAATGGATTCTCTCCATTAACAATACGCAAAAAACCAGCCGCTTGTTCAAATACTTTATCGCCAAGTCTGGGCACTTTTTTTAATTGCTGACGGGTTTTAAATTTTCCATTTTGATCGCGAAAAGTAATGATATTATTAGCAACGGTTTCATTAAGACCTGCGACACAGCGTAAAAGTGGTACTGAGGCAGTATTGATATCAACGCCTACTGCGTTAACGCAATCTTCCATCACTGTTTCTAATGAAGCAGATAATTTAGATTGATTCACATCATGTTGATATTGTCCTACCCCAATGGATTTTGGATCGATTTTTACTAATTCGGCAAGAGGGTCTTGTAAACGACGAGCAATGGAGACAGCGCCACGATAAGTCACATCAAGATCAGGAAACTCTTGGGAGGCTAGTTCTGAAGCTGAATAAACAGATGCTCCCGCTTCTGAGACCACAATACTCGTTAATTGCAACTCAGGATATTTTTTCTTAATGTCTGAGACTAATTTATCGGTTTCACGAGATGCCGTGCCATTTCCTATACTGACCAATTCAACATTAAATTGTTTGCATAATTTAGCTAAAGTTACGATGGATCCATCCCAATCATTACGAGGTAAATGCGGGAAAATAACAGTATGGGCTAACAATTTACCCGTACCATCAATTACCACGACTTTCACACCGGTTCTTAATCCGGGATCTAAACCAAGCGTAGTACGCGAACCTGCAGGGGAGGCCATTAATAAATGTTTTAAATTATTAGCAAAAACTTTAATAGCCTCTAATTCAGCGTTTTCACGCATTCGCATCAATAACTCAAGCTCAAGTTTCATGAACAACTTAATCTTCCAAGTCCAATTCACGGTTTCACTCAACCAAGCATCCGCTGGACGATTTAAATTCTTTACACCAAATTGAGTAGCAATTTTTTGCTGACATAGTGCTATTTCAGCTTCAGTTAAAGTTAAAGCTATAGATAAAATTTCTTCGGTTTGACCCCGAAATACAGCGAGCGCTCTATGCGAAGGTATTTTTTTAATGGCTTCTTGATAATTAAAATAATCCGTGAACTTAGCACCCTCTTTCTCTTTACCTTTTATCAGTTCGCTTTTAAGAACACCCTGTTCCCATAAATATTCACGTAAAGTACCAATCAATCCCGCTTCTTCCGTAAATAATTCCATAAGAATTTGTCGTGCACCATCCAAGGCTTCTTTTATTGTTGTAATCTGATTTTCAGGATTAATAAATTTTTCTGCCAATAAATCAGGATTTTCAGCTGGGTTATTTAATAAACCTAACGCTAAAGGTTCAAGTCCCGCTTCTCTTGCAATTTGTGCTTTAGTACGACGTTTTTGTTTATAAGGCAAATAAAGATCTTCTAAAACAGATTTACTATCGGTTTCCTGAATACTTTTTTCTAATTCCGGTGTTAATTTATTTTGTTCAGTAATACTTTTTAATATAGTTATTCTTCTTTCTTCAAGCTCTCGAAAATATTTAAGCTTTTCTTCAAATTCGCGCAAAATCGTATCGCTTAATCCGCCCGTAATTTCTTTTCGATAACGCGAAATAAATGGGACGGTAGCACCGGCGTCTAATAATTCTATGGTTGATTCAACTTGGGAAATTTTGATATTTAAAATGGTAGCAAGTTTTTCACTAATTCTCATGAAGCTCTCCTCTCAAACTGAATCAAAATTGCGCTCATTAACACAATAATGATCCCAATACTTTGCAAAATCGAAACACTCTCATCTAATAAAATTGCGCCTACAATAAGTGTCACTACCGGTTCAAGAACAGAAAGTATGGATGTTTTTAAAGGACTAAGATAACGTAATCCTTCTAAAAGTAATTGAATAGGAACTGCGGTTGCAAAAATTCCTAAAACCAAAATATAAAACCAAGCAGTCTGTGTTTGCGGAATACTAATAGATTTTGTAAAAATACTCGCTAAGAAAAATAAGAATGAACAGCCTAAACAAACAATTAGAGTCACTAATGTAGAAGGTAAAGAACTGGTTGTTTTTTTGCTGCTAAATACATATACCGCATATGATAATGCAGAGATAATCGCAAATACAATTCCAACCATATTGACCGAATTACCACCCTGGCCTTTTATTAATAACAAACCCAGAACAATCCCAATAAGTGAAAATAACGCATATTTATCTATTTTCCATTTATGAATAAATATAGCAAATAGCGCAATAAAGATGGGATAAGAAAAAAATATCACCATCGCAAGACCCGTTCCCGTATATTGACAAGCAAGAAAATAAAATGCACTCCCGCCACTATAAAAAATAGCCCCTAATAAAAATATTTTTAAAAATAATCTCTTATCTATTGATTTAAGAGAAAGCTCACTAGGCTTAATTAGGCTAAATCCCCCTATCCAAATAGCTGCAACAAGAAATCGCCAAAATAGCATATTGGATATACTCATATGAGTATTAATAATCTGCGTGCCTAAACATCCCATGAAGCCATATAAAATTCCTGAAAGAGCAACTAATAAAGTCGCCCAAAGTTGGGTAGCAAAAGTTGTAGATGAATAGGATTTTAAGTTTGTCATGTGAGCATTATATTCGATCATAATAAAAGATGATATCGTCATGTTTTATGCTTATAATATAGACACACAGGAGATAAAATGCCCTCTATAAAAACAAACGATGCTAATTTTTACTATGAATCGCACGGTCGCGGTTATCCCCTTATTTTAATTGCCGGCTATACCTGTGATCACACTTTTTGGATCCCGATCTTAGATGCTTTAAGCAAAAATTTCCAAGTCATTATTTTTGATAATCGCTCCATAGGACAAACGACTGATAATAATCAACCATTAACGACAGATTTAATGGCTAAAGATGTTATATCGCTTGCGGATGAACTAAAACTCAATAAACCGCATATCATTGGACACTCTATGGGGGGATCTATTGCGCAAGCTATTGGGGCATTTTATCCCGAAAAAATTAGTAAATTAGGAATACTAAACTCATCGCCTAAATGGAGAGAAGCATCCCATCAAGCATTGCGTTCAATGCTGACTATGCGCGAAAAAAATATCGATTTTGATTTAATTTTTGAAACCATGTTACCTTGGATTTTTGGTGAAAAATTCTTAAAAAATGCACGTGCGATTCAACTATTAAAAAATTCTTACTTACAAAATAAATATCCGCAATCTTTAGCAGATCAAACTCGGCAATTTAATTTTCTTGAACAATTTGATAGTAGAGAATTGATTAAGAAAATTAATGCCCAAACATTGATTATTCACGGCACACAAGATTTACTTTCTTTACCCAGCGATTCAATATTTATTGCATCACGAATACACGATTCAAAATCAGTTGAATTGGATTGTGCTCATAGTAGCGTATTAGAAGTACCAGAACCATTGATAAAAATTTTAAACGAGTTTTTAGCATAAAAAAATCAAAAGCTGATTTATTTGCTTTTGATTTTTAAATATTAAACCAACATTAAGCCGATGGTTCTTTACAGAAAAGACGTAAAAAGATGTTATAAAGGAATGCGAATACAACCCCAATAATGAAGCCGCAGACGAACCCCCACACACCTCCTATTACCCCTCCCATTAGACTTGCACCATATCCATGATAGAAATGTGAAATATGTTCTACCATTGGTATTCCCACACCAAACCCCCAAGCCATCCAAGCAAGCCCCATCAGCCAAACACCCTTAAAAACTCCTAATGCAAATCCCAATGCTCTCATACTGAGTTTAGCTTTTACACAATTGCCGCCCATGACTGCACCCTCCTCACAAATTAAACTTACTGCTTCCTTATTAAGTATAATCGTAATTCGTTGATTTGCTTGAATTATTTATTTAATATAATCAATCACAAGGGAGATTACCCATGATAGAAGTCAAAGGCTACGCAGCTTATAAACCCAAATCTGAACTCAGCCCTTATTCCTTTTCCAGAAAAGATCCAGGCGAACACGACGTCCTCATTGAAATAAAATACTGCGGAATTTGCCATTCAGACATTCATCAAGTTCAAGAAGATTGGGGAACTGCAATCTTTCCTATGGTACCAGGACATGAAATTGCTGGAATTGTTACAAAAATTGGTAACAAAGTGACTCAATACAAAGTAGGAGATAAAGTGGGTGTGGGTTGTTTGGTAGATTCTTGTAGATTGTGTGATAGTTGCGAAAAAAATCTAGAACAATTTTGTGAGGAAGGCGCAACGTTTACTTATAATTCTTTAGAACGAGACACTAAAAATCCAACGTTCGGTGGTTATTCTGAAAATATTGTTGTTAATGAAAACTATGTCCTTAAGATTCCTGATAACCTTCCTCTGGATGCTGCAGCGCCACTGTTATGTGCTGGTATTACGCTTTACTCTCCCCTCAAACATTGGAATATAGGCCCCGGGAAAAAAGTGGCCATTATCGGTTTAGGTGGTATAGGTCACATGGGCGTTAAATTAGCCCATGCATTAGGCGCTGAAGTAACAGTTTTAAGTCATTCATTAAAAAAACAAGAAGATGCCAAACGTTTTGGCGCCAATCATTTCTATGCAACTTCAAATCCAGAAACTTTCAAAAAGCTGCAAAAATATTTTGATGTAATTATTAATACAGTTTCGGTTGAAATGAATTGGGATGACTATCTAAAATTATTAAAAATAGATGGTGCTATGGTTTTGCTCGGTCTTCCCAAAAATCAGATTACGCTGAGTCCCTCTTCTTTAACCAATGGCCGTAAAATTTTAACAGGCTCACTCATTGGTGGTATCAAAGAGACGCAAGAAATGTTAAATTTTTGCGGTAAACATAATATTACGTGTGAGATTGAATTGATTCCTATTCAAAAAGTGAATGAAGCCTACGAACGCGTCATGAAAAGTGATGTTCGCTACCGATTTGTCATCGATATAGCTTCTCTTAAAAAATAGGAAAATATTTATGTATATGATTTCTTTCTATGTCCCCGAATCTCATTTAGACATTGTCAAAAATGCACTATTTGAAAAAGGCGCGGGCCACATTGGCGCCTATTCCCATTGCGCTTGGCAAGTCTTAGGCGAAGGTCAATTTAAAGCATTAGAAGGCAGTGACCCATTTGTAGGTCAAAAAAATCAAATTGAAAAAGTGGCTGAATATAAAGTGGAAATCGTTTGCAGTAGTGAACATCTAACAGATGTTATGGCTGCTTTTAAAAACTCTCATCCTTATGAACAACCCGCTTATCAAATCATCCAGCTCGTCTCCTACTAACAGTGGCCTCAGGTTTGGCACTGTTTAACGCTTGATAGGCAATCGATATTTTTGCAAAAGCAGCAACATTAACCTGCTTTATATTCACTAAATCCAATGCCCGAGCTTTTTTAATATAGGCTTTTTTAATATCGTCAAGACTTGCATCAGGCGCTAAGTTCAATCCCTGGTAAGGATCTTGGACAGCAATCGCTTTTAATTTTTTCTCTTGCTGTAACTCACAATTTAAAGCAAAAACCAACGTAGCACTTTTCAATAATTTCTCAACAACTGCCTGCGCCGTGCGCTCTTGTTTCGCTTGTAAAATAACCGCCTTAAGCGTTGGATTACCATTATTCCCTAAATTCCCTATCAGCTCTTTATTGTTTCGCTCTTGGTAATAATTTTCCATCCGTTGATGAGCGCTCACTGATTTCTGCAGATACACATAGCCTTCTTCTTTATCTTCAGAACAACAACTCCATAATCTTGGCCACCCTGGCATAGTTAAACCTCTTTTGTTATTTTTGCTAATTCAATTTCACCTTTGTCTTCGCGCAATTCAGGCGCAATGTATTTTAATCCAATTACTCGGTAAATGTCTTCTTCCGTTTTGCTCGCAATATTTTTTTTGCCCTTAAAAACACCATATTCATTAATTTTGAGTTTCATTTTTTGTGCAATTTTTCGAATGGCAATATTATGCGCTTTTGAACCGGTAAAATAGAATAATGCAGCTCCATAACTTTGTGATGAAACGGCACGAAGATCTACCTGAATACCAGAGCGCAAACGAACCGCAGAGCGTGTAGTTCCTTTAGAAATAATAGAAGTAATTTCATCAAATTTCACAAAATGATCCATTACTTTTTTCATATTAGCAGTGGCAACCACAAAATCTAAATCACCCACGCTTTCTTTTTTTCGGCGAAAACTACCCGCACATTCCACTCGTTTAACTTCTTTGCATTTTTTTAAAAATTGCATCATACGATCAACGATAGGAGCGACTTCAGATAAACTATAACGCTTTGCAAATTCTTTAGCGTGTAATAAACCTTGTGCAATCCTTTCTTCAGTTTTTTGACCCATTCCTCTTAAGTTTCTTAATTTTCCTGACGCAATACATTTTTTTAAATCTTCAATAGTTTTAATTTTTAATTTTCTATAGATCAGTTGAACACGCTTAGGACCTAAGCCTTCAATAGATAATAATTCACCTAAAACAGGCGGCAATCTTTTTTGCATTTTTTTTAATTCGGAAAATTCACCTGTTTTAACAATAGCTTGAATTTTCCCTGCAAGATCTTTTCCTATATTGGGAATCTCTGTTAAATCAGTATTTTTCTTCAAAAGTTCCGAAACTTCTTTAGCTAAACCATCTATAGTACGAGCTGCATTGCGATAGGCCCGAATGCGAAAAGGATTTTCACCTGCAATTTCTAATAAGTCCGCCAATTTATTAAATTGTTCAGCGATTTCAACATTTCGAATAGTCATAAATATTTCATAATCTCCTTGAATAATGCTGCGCTTTTTCTTCCCCTTTTTTGGGCATCTCAAAATGAGAAATCATAAATCGATTACAATTTCTAAACCCCTTAAAAAGAGCCAGACGAGCTTCGCTGTTCATCTTTTTAAGATCCTCTAAAGGGTAATCTTTATGGTTTATAATAAGCACCGGGTAAAGATGACTATGGGGTTTTTTTCGCCAGCCATAAGGTAAGCGAGAATTAAATTCCATGAAATCAACTATTGCATTCACCATTTTTTGATCTTTTAAATAAAAATGGCACAACATTAAAATAGCGGTCAACTCATAATTGTTTTTGGTTTTTGCTGCATAACCTTTGGTAAATTGCTCAATTAACTTAATATTTTCTTCATAAGGAAACAGACTAGGGATTATTTTTTCTTTCAAAGGTAAAAAATAAGGCCAATGTTCGGAATACACAACCATATCAATCAAGATAAAAACAGCGCTAAAATATACTTCTGATTTTTCATCATCCACGTCTTTTGCAAAAATATATTTTAATATATCTAAAAAATATTGTTTATCATCGGTAGGTCTCCGTTCACGGTCAATACTGCGTAGAATTTCTGAAGTAAACCCTTCAGGAAAAACTTGGCGCAAAACTTGTTTTGCTCTTTTAAATTGGTTATAACTTTTCATACCCAGAAATAAATCATGACGAAAATGATAAACATCATGGGATTCTGTCATCACAGGAAGGGAAAATTTACCATGTACACGAATCGCATTGCTGATTCCGGGAGCGTAAATACCTACAGGACGCTCATTATTGTCAGAATGATATTCAGAAATTTCCGGCCCAAATTTTCCTGCGCGTCTCACTATTTTTAAAGGCCGGTTAGGATTAATCGTGTTTTTATAAACGCTAAGCATTGTATGCGAAGGTAATACAAAACAATAACCCCCCTCATCTGCGTACAATCGGTCATATTGAAAGCGAACAAATAAAAGGTTAAAAAATACATCATAACCATTTTTTAATATATTGCTCGGTGCATCGGCGGAAATTAATCTTAAATTTCCCATTAATACTCGCCGTTCAAATTCAGTCAGTTTCGTTTCATGCTTAAGTAAAAGCGTAAAACAATATAAAACACATTCTAATAACTTATCATCCAAATACACGACTAACACACATTTTTCACCCAACGGGATGTTTTCACTTTTCATTTTAGTAAGAAATTCTTGAAGGTTCTTTTTAGGAAAATTAAATCCTTGTTCTACCAATCTTCTACCTGGAAGGCTCACGCCATCTTTTTCAAAGAAGGGCTCCGCCTTAACCTTAAGACCCAACGCTTGCCAATGACAAACCGTTAACATTGAATGCAGTTGATCACTCGTAATCTTAAAGCCTGATTTCAATCCTAAATGCAAACGCAGTAACAAAGGCCAGACAATGCCGTAGGATTCTGTAATAAAAGTGTGATAGCGTGCACCACTTTGGATAATTCTTTGTAATTCTTTAAGACGCGGATGGTCTTCTTTGACTATATAAATGAGTTCTTTACGTTTTAAAGCGAGTTCAACTAAATTTCTAAAATCAACATCTGCATTTTTATATTCACTTTCCGTTAAAGTATTACCATCGGTAAATGCTATACATTTTTTGGTTTCTTCTTCATGGAATTTTAAAATGGTATCACGCGCTATAATATCTTCAGGCCATAATTCTCTGGGAGCTCCCATCGTATTTTCCTCAAAATTCGAGTGAATGATTACGGGTATTTAAAGTGGCCTCCTTGCCTAATATAATAGGGGTATTAATAAACCCATGTCCTACGCCATTGACTTGAAATATGGGAAGCGTTGAGTGTTCTGCAAAAAGTTTTATAGCATCTTGTGCATATGACTTTCCTTCCGGTTCTTCACCACCCATAATATCGCCAAATAAAATGGCTTTTACTTGATTAAATATGCCCGCTTGATTTAAATGTTCTAACGTTCTATCAATGCGATAACCTTTTTCATTTACTTCTTCGATTAATAAAATTTTATTTTTTGTTTGAATTTGCCAATCGGTGCCCAAAGAGGTTTGAATTAAGCTTAAATTACCACCGGTAATAGGTGCTTTAATGATTTGTTCTTCTTTAGCAAAATGATTGAGCGGAATAATATTTTTTATCACTTGAGTTTTTTTCTGAAATAAAATTTCTTTTAATTGCTCTACGGATTCTTTAGAAACTTTTTCAGTAACAACCGTTGCACTACCCGGACCATGTATTGTTGACCAGCCATATTTATCTTGTAAAAAAATATGCAGCGCTGTGATATCACTAGAACCAATTAAAATTTTAGGATTTTTAAGTTGACCTAAATCAGAAAGACTCGGAATTAGTTTTGTTGCGCCATACCCACCTCTTAAACACCAAATCGCTTTAGAGGTAGAATTAGTTAATGCTTCTTTTAAATGTTTAATACGAATCTCTGTTGTATTCGCTGAAAATAAATCCTGACCCAATAAATCAGACGGCATCCTACAATGTAGATTCCAAGAAGCCAATAATGCCTTCACTTTTTCTAACACGTCAGGAGGCACTTTTGAAGAAGGAGCAATCACATCCACTGTGTCGCCTGATTTTAATTGAATCATTGGTTGTTCCATTATTTTTTACGGTTTTTTCTACGTAATTTTTTGGGACCGTGGGGACCTTTACCTCTTGGCATACTATTCGCTCCTATTAGGGTTTATAACGTCACCAGTATAAAATAAAAATGCAATAAGCGCCATGGCGCCACATATAAATAGATAAACGCTAGGCAATAAATAAGTATGGATAGGGAAATAACCTAGACTTAAAACGCCTAATGTCGCAAATCCCATGTTTATAAAACTCATCACTGCCGCGCCATGCGCTTTATCAGTAACATGACTCATCGCGATACTTGAGGCATTAGAAAAAATAAAACACATGCCGAAATAAATAATAATGGTCGGTACAAACAAAGCCGCCAAAACAGGAAGATGTGTCATCATCCCCAAAAACATTGATATAACACCTAAAGTGATGATTATAATTCCAGCAAAAATATTACCCATCAATGCGAACCTTTTAGCGCATTGTGCGGAGATTAAAGATCCTATTAATAAACCTAAAGGCGGTAAAAGATTTGCAAATCCATAATGCTCACTTTTCATTCCATAAAGATTCATCGCAATAAAAGGGGCTAATGCTGCGAATATATAGACAAAAGCGGTACCCATCCCCATCAATAAACCACCCAAGATTAGTCGGAAATTTTTAAACTGATTAGCGTAGGCTTTTACTAAATGTTTAAATTTAAGTGCATTTAAATCCAATATTTTTTGAGTTTCTGGAAGCCTTGCTACAAACAGTAATAAAATAATCCCATAAAAAGCCCCCGCGTAAAAACAACTCATCCATCCCCAGAACGTATTTAAAACACCGCCTAATGCAATGCTTAAACCCGGCGTAATAGCAAACGCTAACATCAAATAAGAAATTTTTTCACTGGCTATTTTAGGCTCATAACATTCATTTACATAAGTAAAAGTCATCTTCAAGCCCACCCCTGAACCTAGCGCTAGCAGGAATCTTGCCACAACCAAAAGCCAATACAGGTGTAAATAACCTGCTGCTACACAAATTAAACTACTAAAAATTTGCAGACAAATACCCATATATAATGCAGGTTTTCGACCAAATCGATTGGCTAAAGGTCCATAAATTAATTGTCCTAGCGCATAACCTATTAAAAACCAGGAAATGGTTAATTGAGCCTTATCTTCCGTGATCAAAAAAAACTGCGCGATCATAGGTAATGCTGGGGTAAATAAAACCGCGTTCACGGAAGCAAACGAAATCAGTAATAACAACGTAAAAAAGGGAAGTTTGACATTATTTATCATTTTAAGGCCTGCGCAAAAATTGACTATTTACACAAAATAGTTTATTTTGAAAGGTCATAACTATAACAACAAGTGCACGAGAAAACTATCATGCAAAAAACAACAGGATTATCTACTTTAGCGCTGGTACTTTTAATCACAGGTGCCATTGATAACATTCGAAATTTGCCTACTACGGCATTATTTGGCAGTTCGTTAATTTTCTTTTTTATCTTTTCAGCGATCGTTTTTCTTATCCCTATTGCCTTAGTTTCCGCAGAATTATCGGGAACCAGCAAAGAGAAAGGCGGCATTTATCATTGGACTTATTTAGCTTTCGGCGAAAAAATAGCTTTTTTATCCGTATGGCTGCAATGGATTAATACCATGGTTTGGTTCCCCACTATTCTTTCTTTTATTGCAGGGACCGCCACTTATTTTATTAATCCAGAACTAGCACAAAATAAATTTTTCTTAGTCACGATGATTCTTTCCGTCTTTTGGTTGATGACTTTTATTAATCTAAAAGGCGTACACGTCTCGGTTAAGTTTGCAAATATTTGCTCATTCGTTGGCATGGTATTGCCTTTAGGATTAATAATCGTTTTAGCCATCGTTTGGATATTTTTAGGTAAGCCCTTACAAATACATTTTACGGGAAGCGATCTTATTCCTAATTTAGGACAATCAAATAATTGGATTTCTTTAACCGCTATCATGACGGCTTTTTTAGGCATTGAATTAGCAACGGTTCATATTAAAGAAGTGAATACTGATAAAAATAGGTTTCCTAAAGCGCTCGCGATTTCCGTCGTCTTAATTTTAGTAACCATGATTTTAGGGGCTCTTGCGATTGCAATCGTATTACCTAAAAATGACATCAATCTTACTGTAGGCGTAATACAGGCATTTACTAATTTTTTCTCGGCCTATCATATGGGCTGGATGATCCCCGTTATCACCGTTATGCTTTTAATAGGAAGTTTAGGCGGAATGACTAGCTGGATTATTTCACCTGCTAAAGGCCTTTTACAAGCAGCAGAAAGTGGCTTCTTACCCCGTTACTTTACTCGTTACAAAAATTTATTAATACTACAAGCCATTTTAGTGACTCTTATTTGTCTTGCCTTTTTACTCATGCCTAGCGTCAATGGCTCTTATTGGCTATTAACAGCTTTAAGTACTGAGCTTTATGTCTTGATGTATGTGCTGATGTTTTTTGCAGGGATTTATTTAAAAAGAAAGCTGTGGCCTATTTGTTTATTGGGATTAATTGGCTGCGGGATAACCTTGCTCGTTGGATTTATCCCGCCTAGTGGGATTGATGTAGGCTCTAAACTGCACTATGAAATAGTCTTTAGCTTAGGGCTGCTGGTTATGATTGCGCCCGTTATTTTCTTTTATTTATACAAAGCCCGTACGGCACTTATTTATAGCACGGCCTAGTATTACAAACACTAGCATTACAAACTTTTGCCGGACACGTAAAACGTGTAGGTGAACACCAAGCGTTAGCTAAACAAGTGTAGTTTCTTTCATCTGTATCGCAACAAGCTGCAGGATCAAAATTGCTTTCGCCTACATTACCAAATACGCGGCAGCATTCTTTTGAATCTAAGCAATAACTGGTTCCGCAACTCGGATCGGTACATTGACAAGCACAACTGTATTGAGCAAGATTTTGAGGACATTCATCAGCACAAACACTACGACCAAAAAAGTTTCCATTTGTAGTACAACCAGCCAGCATCCCTAAACAACCCAGAAATAAAACAAGTTTTATTTTCATGTGGCTCTCCCAATCATCCCTATTCAAGATTCATTATAACATAGAAAATTGGCCTTAAATTGCCTAGAAATAGGCTGCTATTTAGGTTTTTTGGCCTTATCTGGATAAATATCTTCCAGCGAAACCGAGGTTCCATTTTGGGTCACAATTCGTACATGGCTACGTTGTAATTCCCTCGGTTCATGAACCCCACAAGAATGGCAAATAGTGCCTACTTCATATTCTAAGTTTTTTACGTAATGAAATACCCTTACGGCTTTATTTTCGGGATCTAATCCTCGCATTAGCCAAGTATTATGCGTAGCAATTCCGGTGGGACAAGTATTTAAATTACATTGTAAAGCTTGTATACACCCCAGAGAGAACATAAAACCGCGTGCAGAATTAATAAAATCTGCCCCTACACAAAGTGCCCAGACTATCATGCTAGGCGTCACTAACTTTCCTGAGGCAATCACTTTAATACGGTCACGTAATTTGTATTCTACTAATAAATCAATTAACGTCGGTAAACTTTCAGCGATAGGCAAACCCATATAATCCATTAAGCTCATAGGGCCTGCACCCGTTCCACCTTCTGCTCCATCCAGTGTTATAAAATCAGGCGCTGATTCAATGCCGCGTTTATTTATTTCTTTAAATAAATCATGTAGCCATTCGTAATCACCTAATACGGTTTTAAAACCCGTCGGTTTTCCTGTCACAGAACGTACACGATAAATAAAATCCAATAACTCACCTGAGCTTGCGATTTCTGGAAAACGATTAGGACTGACCGAATCTTGATAAGCTGGAATTCCTCTTATTTTAGCAATATCAGGAGTCACTTTGACTGCAGGCAACAAACCCCCTTTTCCAGGTTTTGCGCCTTGGCTTAATTTTATTTCAAACATTTTAATTTGCGGAAACGCTGCAGCTTCTTTTAATTTTTCATCGGATAAATTCCCTTCTGCATCTCTAAATCCATATTTTGCAGTACCTATTTGCGCAACTAAATCACAACCACTTTCTAAATGAAAAGAAGATATTCCGCCTTCACCCGTATTTAGCCAACATCCAGCCATTTTTGCGCCTCGAGCTAATGCTAAAATAGCATTTTCTGAAATAGCGCCATAACTCATGGCTGAAATATTAATAAGCGAACAAGTGGTATAAGGATTTTCACATTGAGGACCAAACGTCACAGGTCGAGTTTTTACGACATCTCTTCCCAGTAATGGAAAAGGTGCATCCACAAAATAAATAGATCCCAAAGGACGTCGATCACGAGTAGAACCAAACCCGACCGTCGTATCCGAATCTTTCGCCGCTCGATAAATCCAAGTACGTTCAGCTCGATTAAAAGGAAGTTCTTCACGATCACGCGCATAAAAAAATTGCCGTAAATAAACCCCTAAACCTTCTAAAATATAACGAAAATGGCCAATGACAGGATAAGTTCTCAAAACGCTGTGTCCTTTCTGCGTGAGATCCCAGATTGACAGTACAATCAAACCAATAGCTAATAATAAGAGGATAAAATGAAATCCATGCATAATCGTTTAATTCCTTTAATACAACTATTCTATGTTTAGTATATTGCAATACTTTATTATTTGCTTGCTTTTTTACCTAGAAAATGTTTTCATACGGCCTGAAACTAGAAATCATTACCAATGAACGCTCCCCTCTGAAAGTTATCCTAGGTCAACGTTGGCAATGATACATTAACGCCAGCACTAGCCGGGTCTTTATTCCGCATAAAAATGTCAATGCGATCCCTGTTTGCTTGCATAAACATTTTTTGAGGAAAAAACCTATGTCATTTGATCAATTAAATTTAAATCCTAATATTTCTAAAGCCATTAAAATCTGTGGTTATGATACACCAACCGCCATTCAATCACGTTGTATTCCTGATATCCTAAAAGGAAAAGACTTAATTGCCTCAGCTCAAACCGGAACGGGTAAAACAGCTTCTTTTGTACTTCCCGCATTACATCGTCTTGCAAGCACTCCTACTTCTAATAAACCACGCGTCTTAATTTTAACTCCGACCAGAGAATTAGCGCGTCAAATTACGGATGCCGTGACAAAGTATGGAAAGTTCATGAAAGTAAATATTGTAAGCTTAGTCGGCGGGATGCCTTATGGCCATCAATTAAGAGATTTATCTCGTAAAGTCGATATCATTGTCGCAACCCCAGGTCGCTTAATGGATCATATGAGCAATCGTCGCCTAGATTTATCCGGCATTGAAATCTTAGTATTAGACGAAGCCGATCGCATGTTAGACATGGGATTTGTTGATGATGTGAAAGAAATTGCTAAAGCCACTCCAACCACTAGACAAACTTTATTATTTAGCGCAACGGTAGATGAAAAATTATCGCACATTGCTCGTCATTTACTAAAAGACCCTGTTCGAATTAATTTATCCCATGAGAAACAAGCTCCATCGCAAATTAAACAAAGATTATTAATGGCGGATAGCGCGTCACATAAAACAAAATTGTTACAACATATTTTAAAAAATGAAAATGTTTTTAAAGCCATTATTTTTTCCGCGACTAAAATTAATGCTGATCGCTTAGCAAAAGATTTGCAACACCAAGGATTTTCAGCGACTGCTTTGCACAGTGATTTAAAACAAAAAGTACGTAACCGAACGATTGAAGAATTACGTCGTGGCAAAATTCAATTCTTAATTGCAACGGATATTGTTTCACGCGGTATCGATATTTCAGATATCAGTCACGTGATTAATTATGACTTACCTAAATTCTCTGAAGATTATGTCCATAGAATCGGTCGAGTCGGACGCGCAGGAAAAACAGGGATTGCTATTTCATTTGCATTACCCGCTGACATGCGTCACTTAAAGAAGATTGAACATTATATGGGTGGCCAAAAAATCGAAAAAGAAGTGATTGTAGGACTAGAACCCACTAAAAATGCTAGCAGCTCAGATTTTAGTAATAAACCAAGATCTAACCCAAAAAGACGTTTTGGTGGCGGCGGCAAATCTTTCTCTTCTGATAGAGATAATAGAGATAGAAGTAACAAGTCTTTCTCAGGAAGAAGCGATAAACCTTTCGCAGATAAAGGCAAGCCGGCATCAGATAGAAGTGGTAGCAAGTCTTTCTCAGGCAGAAGCGATAAGCCTTTTGCAGACAAAGGAAAGCCAGCATCAGATAGAAGTAGTAGCAAGTCTTTCTCAGGCAGAAGCGATAAGCCTTTTGCAGACAAAGGCAAGCCTGCATCAGATAGAAGCGGTAAACCTTTTTCTGGTAAACCTTTTTCGGATAAACCCTCTTTCGGTGCCAAAAAAAGAAGCCCTAAAAAGTTTGGCGGTGAACGAAAGTTTAATTAATAAACTCACCGAGATTTTAATTTGCTTCCAAATGTGTTAGATTTTCTGTCTATTTATAAAACACATTTGGCCAAATTATGCTCTATGATTGTTTGAAGATTTTTCATATATTAAGCGCTGGTTTCTTATTATCTGGCATGATTTATAGTTATTATCTATGGCGATTCGCTCATAAACCCCAGCGAATCGCAATGATTTCCCAACGCATACAAATACAAACCCTCACCTTGATTGCTCCCTTAGCGTTAGTTCAATTAGCGACGGGTTTTACCATGGTAAGCTTACAATCCAGTCATTTATCACAATGGTGGATCACAGCAAGCATCCTGGGATTTGTTTTAGTCTTGGGAAGTTGGTTTTCATTTGTTTATTTGCTGGTATTATCCCAACAAGTGGTAGCCGAGCACCAAACTCCTGAAATTTTAGCTGCAAAATATAAATCTTTTCGTCGTGCCCAATCTATCATGCTATGGGTTTGCGCTGCTGCTGCTTTTTGCATGATATTTTTTATGGCTAATAAAGTCGAAACGGTTTCTTAATATGTTAAGCCTACAAGATCTTTCTTTTGAACGTCAGTATCGTTATTTATTTCGACAATTAAATACAGAAGTTAATAGCGGTGAATTATTACAAATTACTGGGGCCAATGGTTCGGGTAAATCCACTTTATTGCGCATGATTGCAGGCTATATTGAAATTCAAGAAGGGCAAATTCTTTGGCAAAATCAAACTATCCCTGAATTACATTATATTGGCCATCAAAATGGTATTAAAGCTTATTTAACCGTTGAAGAAAATTTAGAGTTAATTTCAGCGCTAATCAATACTTCAAAAAATAATATTTCATTGGCAATGGATGAAGTAGGATTAAAACGATTTAAAAATAGTTTAGCGCAAAAACTTTCTGCGGGACAATTACGACGACTGGCATTAGCGCGTTTACTTTTGAAATCTTCGCCGCTTTGGATTTTAGATGAACCAGGGACTGCGCTTGATACACAAGGTCAAGAATGGTTAGTGAATTTAATTAAGCAACATTTAGCCCATAAGGGTGTGGTTATAGCAGCCACTCATCAGCCCTACTCTTTTGGAAAAATTTTATGCTTGTAACACTCCTACGATCTGAAATACGCATGAATTTACGCCAAACCTTTTCCTGGGCAACGCCTTTATTATTTTTTGTGATGGTCGTCTGTCTTTTTCCCTTAGGTTTAGGATCCGACCCCATAGCATTGCATCAATCAGCCGCTGCTATTATTTGGGTGACTGCGTTATTAGCCATTTTATTATCCTTAGGCAATATTTTTCAAAGCGATAAAGAAGAAGGATTTCTGGATTTACTGTTATTAAGCCCCCATTCACTGACTTTAATTGTGTTAGCTAAAGCTTTCAGTCATTGGTTAATCTATTGTTTACCCTTGATTCTGATTAGCCCAATCTTAGGATTTTTGCTACACTTAAGCCCTTATGAAGTAGGGGTCTTAATCATTACGTTGTTACTTGGAACACCTGTTTTAACGCTGTTAGGCGCTATAGGAGCAGCGTTAGTCATTGGGGTGCGTCATCAGGGATTATTATTATCGATTTTGATTATGCCGTTTTATATACCCATCTTAATTTTTGGAACAGGAACTATGCTGGCAGCGAGCACACATCTTGTGATTAATGGTTATATTGCAGTTATGGGAGCGTTATTACTGATGACTCTAGCGTTTGCACCATTACTCACAGGCATTGCTTTAAAAATAGGAGCCAATCAATCGTGATTCATTGGTTTAAACAAAATTTATTGTCGACGAAGACTTTTTATAAAACCAGTTCTTATTTCCTACCCTGGATTAGTACGGCTTTTATAGTATGTTTTATCTATGGGCTAATTGGCGGCTTATTTTTAGCGCCAGCCGATTATCAGCAAGGCGATGGTTTTCGCATTATGTATGTTCATGTTCCTAGTTGTTTTACGGCTATGTTTATTTATTTAGTGATGGCATTCTGTGCTCTTCTTACCCTAGTCTGGCGCATTAAAATTGCAGCAATTGCTATGTCTTGTAGTGCCTCTATTGGTGCCTCTTTAACTTTCCTGGCTTTAGTCACAGGTTCTATTTGGGGAAAACCGATGTGGGGAACTTGGTGGATTTGGGATGCGCGTTTAACTTCGGTATTGATACTGTTCTTTTTATATTTAGGTTTTATGGCTTTGCGATCAGTCATTCCGGATCATCAAAATAGGGATAAAGCTTGTAGTATATTGGCTTTAGTCGGCGTTATTAATTTGCCTATTATTCATTATTCTGTCAATTGGTGGAATACGTTGCATCAAGGTTCAAGCTTTGCCCAATTAGCGAAACCTTCGATTGCACCTACTATGTTATATCCTTTACTCAGTATGATCGTCGCTTTCTTTTTGTTTTATAGCCTGATTTTATTAATACGCATGCGCAATGAAATTCTTTTGCGTGATATTAAAAGCCAGTGGATTAAGGAGGCGCTCACATGTTAAGCATGGGAGGTTATGGTATTTATCTTTGGCCGGCGTATGGAATTACTTTAGCCGTCTTTAGCATCAATTTTATCAGCGCTATTTTAGAAAAGCGCCGGGTAAAAAATATTATAAAAAATTATTTATTAGAAAAAAATGAACCCTAAACGCAAAAAGAAATTGATTGGTATTATCTGCATATTGCTATTATTAAGTGGAGCTATTTCTCTCGCTTTATATGCATTGAAACAAAATATTAATTTATTTTATATGCCCACCCAGTTATTACAAGCCCATGTTTTACCGAATCAAACTATTCGAATTGGCGGTTATGTTAAAAAAGGCAGTTTGCATTATGATTCCACTGGAAATGGGGTTACTTTTTTAATCACGGATAATAAAAATGATATCCCAGTAGAATATCACGGAATACTTCCCAACCTATTTCGGGAAGGACAAGGGGTTGTGACTACCGGAAAGCTCTCTGCAAAAAATAAATTTTTTGCCCAAGAATTACTAGCGAAACACGATGAAAAATATATGCCTTGGCCATTGGCACAATCTTTAAAAGGTTCCAAATCATGATTCCAGAATTGGGAAGTTTTGCGCTGATACTAGCCTTATGTTTTGCCTTGATACAAGGCACTATCCGTTCTGAATTAACAGTGAATGCTGTGTTTGGACAATTTACTTTTTTAAGTTTCGCTATGCTTTGTTTAATCATAAGCTTTATTAACAATGATATGAGTGTTATCTATGTACGCGAACACTCACATCACTTATTGCCCTTTATCTATCGCGTAGGGGCAGCTTGGGGCGGACATGAAGGTTCATTATTGTTATGGTGTTTAGTCTTAAGTGCTTGGACATTTGCTTTTATTATTTTTAGCGATAAAAAGCTTTCTAAAACGACTTTTTCAACTATCTTAATGATCTTAGGGTGGATGAGTGCAGGATTTATTCTGTTTTTATTAAGCACTTCTAACCCTTTTCAACGCGATTTCCCCTTAAGTCCTATTATAGGCAATGATTTAACCCCCGTATTACAAGATCCTGGGCTTATTTTTCATCCCCCTATGCTTTATTCCGGTTATGTAGGATTTGCCATTGCCTTTGCTTTTGCCATTGCTGCACTATTAGAAGGTAAGTTTAATAAAGAATGGGCACGAGCCTTACGACCTTGGATCATATTGCCCTGGTCATTCTTAAGTTTTGGGATAGTATTGGGCAGTTGGTGGGCTTACCGCGAATTAGGCTGGGGTGGCTGGTGGTTTTGGGATCCCGTAGAAAATGCATCCCTATTGCCTTGGCTTGCCGCTACTGCGCTTTTACATAGCTTAATTGTCAGTGAAAAACGCTCGGCCTTTAAGGGCTGGACCCTACTGCTGGCTATTATTACTTATGCTTTAAGTTTATTGGGAACTTTTTTAGTACGTTCTGGTGTTTTAGTCTCAGTGCATGCGTTTGCGAATGATCCTAGACGGGGTTTATTTTTATTAGGTTATATTGCACTCATCATAGGTGGCGCCTTAGCGCTTTATAGTATTAGAATTAAGAAATTCTTTAAGCCTTCCCAATTTCAATTATTTTCCCGCGAAACTTTTTTATTAATTAATAGCGTTATTTTACTAACTGCAGTTGCAACTATTACGCTTGGAACACTTTATCCTATTGTGCTAGAAGCTTTAAATCTTGAAAAAATATCGATAGGCGAACCGTATTTTAATACCGTATTTGTGCCTATTATGTTACCGGCTTTATTATTAATGGGATTAGCACCGCATGTACATTGGGAAAAACAAAGCTTTTTGGCTTTGTGGAAAAAAATGGGGTTGGCTTTATTATTAAGTTTATTGTTAGCTTTCCTGCTTCCTTGGAGCTTAGGCTATCCTTTTGGGTTTTTAACTTGGATGGGAATCTCCCTTGGCCTCTGGATTCTTTTATCGACTCTACAATCTCTCTTAAAACAAAAAACGGGGCTAAACCATTGGGCTATGATTGTTGCGCATATGGGCATCGCAATTTTAGTGATTGGCGTTAGTGTCAATAAATCTTATAGTGAAGAAAGGCAAGTGAAAATGCAGCCGGGAGAGAGCATCATGCTAGCTGGCTATCAATTTACTTTTGATAGTTTAGATAAAACCAAAGGGCCTAATTTTGAGAGCATTAAAGCTAATTTTACTGTTGGGAATGAACCTATTTCTGCAGAACAACGTATTTACCCCCATGATCAAACCTTAGGAAAAACAGGCATAATCTTTAATGGTTGGCGTGATCTTTATCTCGCTTTAGGAAACTCATTGCCGGATGGTAATTGGTCTATCAGAATTTATTACAAGCCTTGTGTGCGTTGGATTTGGTTTGGAGGATTCATGTTATTAATAGGCGGCATGATCTCTTTACTAAACCATTATCAAAAAAGACGGGGAGCCCTATGAAGAAATACCTACCCTTAGGCTTATTTTTATTAATCGTTATTTTGCTATGGCGTGGTTTAGGGCTACATCCAAATCTAATACCCTCCCCATTGATCAACAAACCAGTCCCTACTTCTCGCTCTGTCTTTTTAGGACAGGTAACGTTATTGAATGTTTTTGCTTCCTGGTGTGAAGCTTGCGCTGAAGAACAGGGTTTTTTAAATCAATTAGCCAAAAACAATAAAGTACGAATCATAGGCTTTAATTATAAAGATACGCCTCTCAAAGCTAAAGCCTGGTTAAAACAATATGGTAATCCTTATCAAAATATTATGGTCGATAGCAAAGGTGAAACCGCTATTGATTGGGGGATTTATGGTACTCCGGAAACCTTTGTAATCGATAAGAAAGGCATTATTCGCTATAAAGTCTTAGGGGCAATTTCCCCTGATCTATGGGAAGAGACTTTGGGACCTTTGATTTTAAAATTAGAGAGTGAGACGCTATGAGACGGCTATTAATGATTTTTTTAATATTACTGCCCTTAATCACTTATGCTGCTGAAGATAGTTATCAATTTCAAACTAAAGAAGACCAAGCGCGTTTTTCAGCATTAACCGGGGAATTACGTTGTTTGGTTTGTCAAAATGAAACTTTAGCCGCATCCAATGCCGTTTTAGCTTCTGATTTACGCGGCCAAATCTATCAGAAAATGATACAAGGCAAAACTGATAAAGAAATCGTTGATTATTTGGTTGAACGCTATGGAAACTTCATTTTATATCGTCCACCTCTGCATTTAACCACCGTGGGATTATGGTTTGGGCCTTTTTTATTACTTATCCTAAGTATAGGTTATTTACTTTATTATGTTCGTAAAAACCAGCGAGAAAAGCGATGACTTTACTTTATTTTAGTTTGTTTTTAATGACTTTAATTGCGGCAGGTTTTATAGGACGCCGTAGCTTGGCTTTAGTCCTAATCCTTATTTCATTGGGTACTTATAATTACTTTATAAAAACAGAAGGTCTAGCCTATTGGTTAAAAGGCGGCGAAGAACATTATCAATTGATGGTGAAATTTAATGAGTTAGGCGGTATTGATGGCATCATACAACAGGTGAAAAAGAAGCTCGCTTTAAATCCAAATGATAAACAAGGGCAGGAAATTTTATTGAAACTTTATAAAATGAAAAAAGGCCAAGAGTAATTATTCTTGGCCTTTTTTATGCTAAAAATTACTTCTTTTTAGCAGCTTTTCTCTTCTTTCTTTTAACAGCTTTTTTTGCTACTTTAGCAACTTTACGTTTTTTAGCTGGTTTACGTTTTGCTTTTGCTGCTGCTTTCTTTCGTTTAACTGCCATAATAACTTATCTCCATATATGGTTAAAATTAAAGTATACCAAATGAATATTACCATGAAAATCATTAATTTACGAATACTACGAATAAGAAAAACACTAAGGGTTATCCCGTATTCTGATTATCTGTTTACTTAAGCAAATAAAGCTATAAAATAGGCGTTATAATTTAATACGAGGTGTATTTTGAAAAATAAAATAATACTAATGTTATTGCCCTTTTTAATGGGAACGTCTATCGCTTATGCTTATCCTAAAGAAATTATTCTTATAAGACATGCAGAGAAACATACTGAAACAGCAGGTTCTTCCCTTTCTCCTAAAGGCGAAGCACGAGCCATAGGTTTTTCTGTGTTTTATATGAAAAATGCAGATTCTCTTTTTCATGGTAAACCCGATTTCTTCATTGCAACTGATCCTAAAGGCTCAAAAGCAATAAGAGAAGTTCAAACCTTATTACCGCTTTCAAACCTGTTAACGATGGAAAATCCCGGAGCAGATTATACTATCTTGCACCCTTTTATTAATAAAGATTGGGCAAAAATCCGCGATTATCTGGGTAAGGCAAAGTTTAATAAAAAAATTATATTAGTCTGTTGGGATCATGCTTTTTTACCTGAATTAGCTAAATCGCTAGGGGTTAAAGCTGAGTTAGTCTCTGACTGGGGCCATAATGATTTTAGCACTATTTGGGTGATTAATTATGACAATAACGGCCGTGTTAGCGAGTTCAAAGCCATCAATGGGGATGATTTTTATAAAGTTTACCCTTACAAAACATGGGAAGAACTGAATGATAAAATCAAACCCGATTAAACATCTTAAATAGCTCTATCGGCACTGGAAACACAATGGTAGAGTTTTTTTCTTCAGCTATATTAGATAAAGTCTGTAAATAGCGAAGTTGTAATGCTTGCGGTTCGTGGGCTAATACTTGTGCTGCTTCTAGAAGTTTATGCGAGGCT
The DNA here is from genome assembly GCA_013287085.1 of Gammaproteobacteria bacterium. Classification (GTDB taxonomy): domain Bacteria; phylum Pseudomonadota; class Gammaproteobacteria; order DSM-16500; family DSM-16500; genus JABDEM01. The sequence goes on along the minus strand of JABDEM010000004.1, from coordinate 41,972 downwards.
TGTAATTCCCCATCAGCGTGAATCACTTTGGCACGACGTTCGCGTTCTGCTTCGGCTTGTTTGGCAATAGCCCTAATCATACTTTCATTTAAATCAATATGCTTAATTTCGACCATGCTAACTTTAATTCCCCACGTATCCATATGTTCATCTAAAATCTTTTGAATATGGGCATTTAATTTATTACGTTCTGCGAGCATTTCATCTAAATCATGTTGGCCTAAAACGGATCTTAAAGTAGTTTGGGAAAGTTGGCTTACGGCCATTGAATAATTTTCTACTTGAATCACAGCTCTTTCTGGGTCAACTACGCGGAAATAAACAACCGCACTCACACGCACGGAAACATTATCATGGGAAATAATATCTTGGGGTGGAACATCCATCACAATAGTACGTAAATCAATGCGAACGAGCTGTTGAATAATCGGGACAATAATAATTAAACCTGGGCCTTTGACGCTGCTAAATCTGCCCAAAGTAAAGACCACCGCGCGTTCATATTCTCTAAAGACATAAAGAAAAGTGAAAATAAAAAATAATACTAAGACAGCAATCGCAATATATACCAGCATGTTAACCTTCGTGATTCATGTCATTCATCATACCCAACACATAGCCACCAATTTCCATCGTGCTATCTAAGTTGGCTTCAATATACTCTCTTACACTCTCTGCATTTTCACCTAAAAATTGAACACCAATCCCTTGATACACATGATAAAGCGAATTTTTTGGGATTATCCAAACCACTTTTCCTTCAATTTTTTCTGTTTGACCAAGCAGTATTAGATTCACGGTCACTTTCTCTTTTAAAGCATAGGATTCTGTGGTCGGTATAAATAAGCCGCCATTATTAATAAAAGGCATATAAGATAAATTGAGTTCAGATTGATTTTTTACAGCATACTCAAGTTCACGGTTAGCCATGATGGGTCATCCTAAGAAGGCCAGCAAGCGGCTGGGGTTTTAGTTATGGTTCCACTTACCACTGTTAAAGTGAGGGTGGAACAAGAAGTTCCACTCTCAGCGTCGCTGGTTTGATTTCCAGTTGCCGTTGCTGTAATCGTATAATTGGTAGCCGTATTGACGGTAACGGCTAAATTATAATAACCTTGCGGTGATGTCGATCCAGAATAAACATTGGCAAGCGTTCCATAGGTAGCATTGGTCGATCGATACCTTTCTTCGCCGAGTGAAACTGCCAAAACTGCATTAATGCCATCGGATCGTCGCCCTTTTAATTCGTAAGTTACAAAAGAAGAAATAGCAATTTTTGCAATAATTGCAAAAATTAAAACGACAATTAATAATTCAATGAGACTAAAACCACACACTACGCCCATTTTTTTTTGCATAATACCTCTTTATACCGTCGTTCCCATTTTGAAAATAGGCAAATACATTGCGATAACAAACGCACCAATAATAACACCGAGCACAACAATAATAAGTGGCTCCAAAATAGTACTTAAATTATCGGCAATCGAATTCACTTCATCTTGATAATAACCCGCAATCGTATTCAACATTTTAGGTAATTCACCTGATGCTTCTCCCACCGCAACCATTTGTATCACCATGTTGGGGAAACAATTGGTATCCGCCATCGATCTGGATAGCGGATGCCCACTCACTAACTCATCACAAACATGTAATATGGCTTTGGTATAAACTCTATTGCCGACGATATTTACCATGGTTTTCATGGCATCGACAATGGGAACACCCGCATCTAAAGTAATCGCAAGTGTACTAGTAAAACGCGCAATCGTTGCTTTTTTTAAGATATTGCCAATGATCACCGTACGCAAACTCAATTCATCAAACTTATAAGCAAAATTCTCATTGGTACGCAAGAGATAGCGCATTCCCCAAATAATAACAACCAGTACTAAGATAATCATCCACCAATAAGATCGGATGTAATTTGATAAATGAACAACAGCCATCGTAAAACCGGGTAATTTAGTATGAGCGTGAGTAAATAAAGTTTCGAATTGAGGTATGACAAACAGTAATAAAATTAAACTCACGATTAATGCAACTGCGACAATAGTCGCTGGATAAATAAGCGCATTACGGATTTTACGTTTTAATATTTCACCTTTTTCAAGATAATCTGCAATGCGTTTTAATACTTTATCTAAAGTACCTGATTTTTCACCGGCTCTGACTAAATTACAAAAAAGTGGATTAAAATATTCGGGATAATGACTTAAAGAATCTGCAAAAGTAGTCCCTGAAGAAATGCTCGCTCGCAATGATACGACAACTGATTCTAATGTTTCATTTTCTTGATCGCGCGAAATCACATCTAACGCCTGAATAATAGGCATACCAGCTGATATCATCGTAGAGATATAACGAGTAAAAAATACAATTTCTTTGGAGGTAATTTTTTTAGGTCCAAAAGCAAAAAGCTTGCTTTTAAGTTTAAGGCTTATGACCTCAATATCCAAAGATTTTAATTCTAATTCAGCCGCACGTTCATCCGCCGCCTGTACTACCCCTTTTACGCGATTGCCTTGCTTATTAATTCCAGACCATGCGTATGCTTGAACTTTGTCGGACATAAGACCACCTATTTAAATGAACGGTTTAATTCGGTAAGACTGGTGATACCTAATCTTACTTTTTCAAGGCCTGCTGTTCTTAAATCCTGAATTTTTTCTTTTTTTGCTAATTCTGAAAGTTCTATAGAATTTGCTCCGCGCATAATCAAAAGTCTCATTTCTTCGCTAATAGGCATGACCTCAAAAATTCCGGTTCGACCTTTATAACCATGGGTGCAACGCTCGCAGGATCCTGCTTTAAATAACTGCAATTTGCTAATCTCATCTTTCTTAAACCCTTCGGTCAGTAAAATATCTTCAGGGATTGTTTCTTTTTGTTTGCAGTGGTTACAGAGGACTCGCAATAATCGCTGCGCAATCACAATAATTAATGCAGTAGCCAGATTAAACGGTTCAACACCCATACCCATAAGTCGCGCAACGGTTTCGGGTCCGCTATTGGTATGTAAAGTGGATAAAACTAAGTGTCCGGTTTGTGAAGCTTCAATGCTAATTTCAGCAGTTTCTAAATCTCGAATTTCACCGACCATGATGATATCTGGATCTTGACGCAAGAAAGAACGTAACACAGTCGCAAAAGTCAAACCTACTTTAGGATTCACATGGACTTGATTAATCCCCTTCAAAGGAATTTCCACTGGATCTTCAACCGTCATAATATTATCTTCAGTGGAATTTAAATAATTTAAGGCAGAATAAAGTGTAACGGTTTTACCGCTACCGGTTGGTCCTGTCACTAAAATCATGCCTTGGGTATGCCCTAGTGCATCTATAAATAGATCTTTTTGGAAAGGCTCCATTCCCAACTCATCAAGACTGTGAGAAATCTGACTAGGATCTAACAATCTTAATACTATTTTTTCTCCATACAGCGTAGGACAAACACTCACCCGAGAATCTAATACCCCTCGATGCGGCAGGGTTAATTTAAAGCGGCCATCTTGTGGAATACGATGCTCGGTGATATCTAAATTCGACATAATTTTAATACGCGCTAATAAATAATTAGCAAGTTTAAGGGGGGGTTGCGCAATTGGATAAAGAACGCCGTTTATTCTATAACGAATTCGAAATTCGTTTTCATAGCGTTCAAAGTGAATATCAGAGGCATGTTTTTCAACCGCATCCAAAATAATTTTATTTACATAATTAACAACTGGAGCGCTATCTGCATCATAAGAGGCAACTTCTGTGCTTTCATCTTTAAATGCTTTAATATTACTGGTTTCAGAGTCTTGTCCACCACTGTTTTGATTGATTTCAGAAACAATTAATTTATTTAGCATCTCATCAATCACACGTGCTAACTCAGCACCTTCAGCTATTAACAACCGCACATCTAAACCTGTTAAAAACCGCACATCATATAAATTTTCGATCGTAGGATCAGTAATCGCTAAATATAAAAAACCTTTTTTAATAAAAAGCGGTAAAGCTAAACGTTTTCTGACTAATTGAATATTAAGAAATTCTGTAGGCACCAATTCAAGATTAAACGCTTTTATTTCACAAAGTGGTAATCCAAAATATTCTGATGTCGCTTTGGCAACTATAGTGGGATCTAATAATCTTTGTTTAACGAGATAATCAACGTATGAAACTTTATTAGTACTGGCTTGTTGTAAAGCATCAAGAGCGATTTTCTGGTCCAGAAAACCGCTCTCGGAGAGATAGTAAGCAAAGCCACTGAGCGAACTCTTTGAAGATATCTCTTCCATATCGAGTTCCTATACCAGTTAACTTTTCTAGGTTAGCAAGTACCTTGTGCTTGGCAAGTACCTGTTGCTGCCCAAATTAAGATATTATTACCGCCACCGTTTGAAGTGAGCGTTGGTGTTAAAATATAAGTTCCACCACCGGTAGTAGCAGCTAACCCTGTACCTGTAATCACACCACTAGCGCCCACCGTCACAGAAGTCACGTTACCAGAAGCACCTAATGCCGCAGGAATACCATTGCTACCTGCTGTACCACAAGCCGTTAACGCAGCAGCAGTGCCACCTTGTTGTTGGAAGCAATTTTCGATACCTAATTTAAAAGGAGCGGTTGCTTGGATTACTTCAGAAAAATAAGCTCTTTTAGTATAACTTTGATAAGTAGGAACCGCGACAATGGCTAGAATTCCAAGAATAGTGACGACGATTAATAATTCGATCAAGGTAAAACCAGCAGAGGTCCTCAAGGTGGATTTCATTTTACTACTCCTTTAATAAAATTTTTCAGGGCTAATCAGTTGTTTAGTATAACATTAGTTAAAACCATTCGACTACACTTTTTATCAGACGGTTTTTTCAAATAACTGTCTTTTTGCACCACTATTACGACACTCTTCATCCGTAACAATATTTCTTAACACTAAATCATTTAAAGATTGTTCCATCGTACACATACCAATATCACTGCTAGTTTGTATCACTGAATACATCTGCGAAATCTTATCTTCTCTAATTAAATTGCGTATAGCAGGTGATCCCAACATAATTTCATACGCTGCAATTCTTCCGCCAGCATTGGCTTTCAATAAAGTTTGCGAAATAACGGCCTGTAAAGATTCTGATAACATATTTCTGATAATATTTTTTTCACCGCCTGATGGAAAAATATCCACAATACGGCTAACTGCTCTAGGAGCAGACATAGTATGTAAAGTGCCTAAGACCAAATGTCCGGTTTCGGCCGCCGTTAAAGCTAAACGTATGGTTTCTAAATCTCGCATTTCACCGACTAATATAACATCGGGGTCTTCACGTAACGCTGCGTGAAGCGCTGTGGAAAATGCTGCCGAATCGCGATAGACCTGGCGTTGATTGATAAGACTTTTTTTACTTTCATAGATATATTCAATAGGATCTTCAATCGTAATAATATGTCTGGCATCGTTTTGATTAATAAATTCAATACAAGCCGCCAACGTTGTACTTTTGCCGCAACCGGTAGGACCCACGACTAAAATTAGCCCGCTAGATAATTTTAATAACTCTTTAAAAACAGCCGGCGCACCCAACTCTTCCAGTGTTGGTATTTTAGTGGTAATAACACGAAATGCAGCAGCAACCCCGCGTGATTCGTGATAAGCGTTCACCCTAAAACGAGCATCTCCTTTTGGACTAATAATAGCGAAATCTAATTCTAAAGAAGATTCAAACGCTTGTTGTTCATCATTATCCATCACGCTATAAACAAGGTTCTTAGTCAGTGTGGCATCTAAAATAGGGGCGCCTTCCACAGCAATTAAATCACCATCTATTCTTAAAATAGGTGGCGATCCAGGAGTAAGATGTAAATCAGAGGCTTTTTTTTCTACGCTTAAATTCAATAAATAAGCTATATCCATGTTATACCTCTAATTTCCTTTTTAAAGAAAGTGATTGGGGTGTGGGAGGAGATAGCTGTAAAAATTGTTCTAAATGATGGTCAGCTGCTAAAAGATCGCCTTCTTTATAATTTAATTCAGCTAACTCAATTAAAGAAGTCGGACGAGTTGGATTTTCAGCTTGGGCTTTTTCAAAATACATTTTTGCAGCTTTAGGATCGGGGATCTTTAAAGAACAAAGCCCGGCATTTTCATAAGCACCGGCTGAATCTAAATATTTAGGATCTTCTGTGGCTAATAAAAATTGCTGAACGGCTTCTTGATAAGAGCCAGTTCTACAAAGATAAGTACCGTAATTATTCAAAGTATCCCCTCGCTTAGGCGCAAGTTCTACGGCTTTTAAATAATATTTTTGAGCTTGTTTAGCATTTCCAGTCACCTCTAAAAAGTAGCCCATAGAATACCAAGATTCAGGAATGCTAGAATCCGCATCCAAGGCCAATAAAAACTTTTGTTTTGAGCGTTCTATATCTTTTCTTTCTAAATAAGCCATTCCCATACGAATATTCAGTTTGGCAATTTCATTTTTTTTATCTTCTTTATTAACTGAAGAATCCGTTGTAGTACAAGCCGTTAAAAATAAACAAAACACTATAATCAAAACTCTATTTACCATTTATTCTACCCGTTCACATTTTTCTATAATTTTAGGTGTGACAAAAATCAATAATTCTTGTTTATTATTTTTAATAGCACGATGATTAAATAACCGCCCAAAGAATGGAATATCACTAAAGAATGGGACTCTATCTAATGTATTGGATTTTGTAATTTGATAAATACCACCGATAACCACGGTCTCATTATTTTCAAGCAAAACATAAGACTCAACATCTTGAGTATTAATCGTAGGAGGGCCAAATGCGGTAGGTACGGTAATCGTTGAACCCGCACTCACTTGTTGCTGTGCTATCACTAAAGGCTGGCCAACAGAATCTTGTGAGGCTTTAATTCTTAAGATAATTTTATTATCGGGTGTGATTTGCGGAATAATAACTAAACTTAATACCGCTTTGATAAAACTAATCGACGTCGCACCGCTTGAAGTCGCTTCTTGATAAGGAATTTGTTGTCCTGTTTCAATCACGGCTTTTTGTTGATTCGTCGTGACTACCCGGGGTTTAGAAATAATTTGTGTATGCCCTTCTTCTTCCAAGGCAGACAATTCTAAATCTAATAATACTGGCCCGAGGCGCGCTAAAGCCAATCCTATACTCGCAGGATTGGTCCCCGTCGATAGAAGTGCGGCGGGTACGTTAAAATTCAAACGCTGATCAATAGGGGTAACGTTAGCCACATTAATTCCTTGGGCTAATTGGTTAGCTCCAGGGAGAGTACCTGATAAACTCTTAGTATTACTTAAACCAAATCTCACCCCTAATTGAGCTTCATAAGTAATATCCATATTCACAATGCGTGCTTCTATGGAAACTTGTCTGGCTGGAATATCTAATTTTTTAATAAACTTCACCAACTCAACCAAATTGGTTGCGACATCACGCACGATAATACTGTTAGTTCGGCTATCGACACCCACTTGACCGCGGGGGGTCAGCAAAGCACTGCCTTCTTTGCCTTTTAAGATTTCCTGTAACTTAAGTGAATTAGTATATTTCAAGCGGATAATAATAGACTTTAATGGCGCTAAATTTGCAATGGCTTGTGCTGATTGTAATTCTTTGGTTTGGTTTTGATTAATATCATCTGCCGTACTAATAAAAACCGCGTTGCCTATTTTACGTGAAGCCAATCCATGAGATTGTAATACGATTTCTAAAGCTTCTCTCCAGGTAACATTTTCTAAATTAAGTGTCGTGGTTCCCTTAACCGCATCACTAATCACAAAATTCAATCCAGAGGTTTTACCAATCAATTGCAGTAGTGTTCTAATTTCAATATTTTGAAAGTTTAGACTTAATTTATCGCTATTCGGGGTAGTATTAATAGTCGGCGATGAAACGGGGGCCGTAACAGTTAAATTAGGCGAAGTAGGCAATAAAGAAGGTTCAAGCGCATATGCATTGATAGAAAATACTATAGAAATAATTACTATTTTTTTTAAAAAACCTTTAACGATACTTGTCCTTGTCATTCGCTATTCCTTTAACTGTAGGGTCACAACTTTATTGGCAGTTTTTTTAATGCCCTTTTCCAAAACCTCGACATGACTTGAATCAATTTTGGTGATTATACCATAATTATTTCCAAGTGGGTCTCCTACTTTTGCCTCAAAGATTTTTTGATCGGGCGTTAAAATATAGGCAATGACTTCGTTATTTTTAGTGATCGTCCCCTCAAATTGTAAAGCTGCCATAGGATAAGACTGCAGGGGCGGACCCCCTGTGCTTACTGCTGTTCCTCCTCCACCTTGGCTTGCAGTAGAAGAAACATAAGTCACAGGCTCTGGTAATTTAAAACCCACAGAAGCTATTTTTTTACTGTTTTTAGCAGCGGCTTCTTTGGCTTCCGTTACAAATTTTTCTAATTGATGTTGACGTGTTTTATCACCGCCACAGCCAGATAAAAGCGACAAGCTTAACACTATTAATAAATATCGGACCCAAAGAATCATGCAATTATCCTTTGTAAATCAAAAATACTAAATCGGCGGTCAAAGGCGTGTCCGAATTGATAGGTTTAAACACTTGAGAAGAAGAAACATCTGCCGCTGCACTTCCCGTGATAGAAAAATCCCCAACCGTAACTAATTTGGACATATTAGCAACACTGCTAATAAATCCCGCAATTTGATCATAAGTACCCTTCGTGGTGATTTTAACCGGGATTTTTGTGTAAATATTATCTTTAATTTCTGCGCCCGGATCAAAAGTACTGAATTTCAAACTATTTTCATTCCCTAATTTCAAAATCATATCTAATAATTCTGGCAAAGTCGCCGTCGTGCTTAATTGATTTCTCCATTCAGCCAGACTGGCCTTAACTTTGGGAAGATGAGAAGCATCCGTTTCAGCAGCAAAACGATTACTAAGACTCAATTTAAACTGTTGTTTTAAATCTTCTTGTTGTTGTAACCCCTCTTTAATACGCGCATCGAAACTCCCTAAATCCCAGTTATAACCTAAATAAAAAACAATTAAACAAACAGCGCCAACGAGAATAGCTTGCACCATCCAAGGGGCCTCATATATTTTCTTAATATCAATCGTCATCATGAGGTGATTACCCTTTTTGCTCAGCGTTTAATAAAAATTCGGTTTTTTCCCCTTCCGCCGCGCCTTCTTTTATTTTTGTGAGCGTTGGTTGATTAAAGATAGATGATTTCGAAATATTTTGTAAAAATACGGTTACTTGTGAATCTGATTGCGCCAATCCGCCTAAAGTAATCATACTTCCATTACGAATAATCTTATTGATTAAAACCGTATTAGGCACCAAAGTAATTAACTCATTCAATAAACGAACCGCATCATAATTTTTTTTACGCAAACTAATAATAAAGTTAAGTTGCGCTTCAATATCATTTTTTTCTTTCCCCTGTAAAGTAGTAGCAGAGGATGCCGTTTGTTGTTCGCTAATTTGTGCTTTTAAATATTCATTAAGATCTTCTTGATTCCCCACAATATGATTAAAATGCATATGAACACACAAAATAATAAATAAAGTTAAGCCAACACTTACGCCCAGGATGAAAATAAAGCGAGTCTTCTTGAGTTTTCTGGTTTGCTCCCGCCAAGGTAATAAATTTATTTGGATCATTTTATTCCTCAAATTACTCGTAATGATTTTTACTTAACGCTAAACCACAACATTGCACCAATGAAGGCGCTTGTTTTTGCAAATTTGCATTATCAACCGATGGGGCTAGTGTCATTTTAACAAAAGGATTAGCTAACACCGCTTCAATCCCTATTTCTCCCGCTATAAATTCAGCAAATCTAGGAATTTCAGCGGCACAAACCCCCGATAAAAACATTTTTTGAATCGCAATATTAGGCCGGCTCGAATAAAAATATTGCATGGTATGTCTTAAATGCAACCCTAAAGTATTTTTTAACATCTCATCACTGATACCATTAGCTTGGTTTTTTGGCATCACTGAACGACCATCATAGTTTAATTCATAAGTATAAATAAGATTCCCTTCGTGTATCACAATCAAAGTGCTTAGCGTATAGCTTAAGTTTAATAAAGCGATGGTTTTGAGTTGCGGTGATTCTTTGGCTATTAATCCTAAAGCTCTTTCGAATGCATAACAATTCACATCGACTACTTTAATATGTAAACCCGCTGAGCGAATAATTTCTAAATAAGGATTTACCTGACCTTTACGACAAGCAACCAGCATCACTTCTTTTTGCGGTGATCCATCAGACGCTTTGCCTAATACCACAAAATCTAAATAGATATCATCAATCAAATTAGGGAAAAGTCGATTGGCTTCAATCCAGACACGCGATTCAATTTCATCTTTGGTTAATTTATTGCTAACCAAAAAATTTTTAATAATCGCCGAGGATCGCGGGATGGCTAAGGCTATATTTTTAGTCGATAATCCCGATTGTCTAACAACATCTTGGAGAATACGTGCAACAGCCGCACTATCTTTGATTTCCTCTTTAACGACAACACCAGGAGGCAACGGCGTAATAGAAAAATATTCAACTTCATACCCTTTTTCGGTGGTATTTATTTTCAAAAGTTTTATACATTCAGCAATAATTTGTAGACCAATCAAATTATTATGCGATTGGCCCGTCAGGGAAAAATCGGCCAGAAGTTGTTTGCCGAGCAGCCAATACTCTGCCATGCGTAATTTGATTAAACGCCAAGTTTCGGAAACCGGTTGTTTGAATGTGTCTTTAAGCAAGGATCCCTCCTCAGTGCTTAGTCCTTTATTCTACAAGTTTTTTCACCCTAAATACTAGGCTGGTGTTATACTTATTTAAATTCTTTAGGATTTAGGGTATGGATATCCGAAAAAAATGCTTAGGCATCAATTTAATTGAACTTTTAATTGTCCTTGCCATTGTCGCCGTCTTGGCTAAAGTAGCCGTCCCTTCTTTTATTGATTTTTTGAGAGTAAGCCAAGTCACAGGCGCCACCCAAACACTTTATTACACCCTACAATATGCCCGTAGCGAAGCCATTAAAAGAAATGCCACAGTCTATGTCGTTTTTCAATCCGGGAGTAGCTGGTGTTATGGGGTTAATGCAGGTGCAACTTGCAGCTGTAGCACGGCAGGAAACTGCGCATTAGGAGCGGTTACTGCTCCTAATGCAAAATTAACTCTTTCTACTACGGGATTATCGGGCAATCAAATCACTTTTGAAGGCACCCATGGCGCCACTTACGTCAACGGCCCACTACTCACTTTTACCGTCACTGGACAAACCCCAGCCTTGAGCATCAAAATAGGATCCTTAGGAAGTTTAAGTATTTGCTCCTCTACTGTTAGCGGGTATTCTGTATGCACATAACTTTTAAACTCTACAAAAAACTGGGTTTTACCTTCATTGAAATGCTCATAGCCTTAACTATTAATATCGTTATTCTTGCTGCTTTGCTCAGTATATTTAGTTCTAATTTAAGAAATTACACCCAAATGAATAATAACGATCAGCTTAATCAACAATTAGAAATTGCGATGGGTATTATGGTCAGTGACATACGCCGAGCTGGTTATTGGTCTGCTGCTAAAAACGATATTAATACCAACCAAAATAATAACCCATTTATGGCTGCAGCGACTGATTTAACCGTGACCGGTGGCAATTGCATCTTATTCACTTACGATCATAACAATACAGGAACGTTACCTTCTATTTCTACTACCAGCGATGATGATAGATACGGCTTTAGGTTAACAGGTGGGGCTTTACAAACCAGGCCCCCTGGCAATAACTTTAGTTGCGCTTCATCTGCTACCACTTGGGAAAATATTACCGATCCTAATGTTGTGACTATTACCAACCTCAGCTTTACTTTAGGTACGGTCTCAATCCCGGTAGGCCAAGCCCATCCGAGCTTGGCCTTACGCACTATTACCATTTCTATCACGGGAACATTGGTTGATAACACCACCATAACCAAAACCGTAACGCAAACGGTGAGGATTCGAAATGATAAATTTGCACCCTAAAAAACAATTGGGCGCATCTACTTTAATGATTAGTGCGTTATTGCTAGTTACGGCGGGTTTGATTATCACTTTTGCGGGCGGGTATAGCGCTCTGCAACAAAAAACGGTCAAAAACGAATACAATAATAACCAAGCTTATGAAGCTGCCGAAACAGGATTAGAATATGCGCTCAGTTTTTTACAAAGCAATAGTGGCACTGTTCTCGCCTCTCCAAGTGGTGGATTTGTTAACTATACGATTGCAACCACTACACTGCCGAATAATGCAACCTATAGTGTGGTTATCACTAACCCTACGGCAAGTGATTATAGTGTATTAACCATGACTTCAACCGGGATTAGCGCAGACGGTTCATCGACTCACATCGTCAGTCAACAAGCATCCAATGCGGGCGGTGCTGTTTCGCTTCAATATGCGATGACGGGTCAATCCAATATTATCTCTAGTGGTGGTATCACCATCACAGGAACTAATGGATTAGATGCTGGCGGATTATTTATTTCATCCGGTCAGAATAATATTTCCAGCACTAATCAAAATGATGCGGCTTTAGCCAGTCAAACGGGTGCCGCGCTTTTCCAGAGTATTTTTGGCATGACCCCTGCTGCTATGAAAGCTAAAAGCACTGTTTATTCCTCTTCAGGTTCCGTTCCTTGGGGCTCACTTTCCGGCGTTGTTTGGGTTGATGCCAGTGTTGTTAGCGCAGGAACTATCACAGCGGGTTCCGCTGCAAGTCCTGTAATATTAATCGTCAATGGCAGTTTTATTAGCTCAGGAACAGCAACCATCAATGGTATTTTATACGTGATGGGCGCAACGACAACTTCTGGTAATTTTAATTTAAATGGCGGCATCGTCTCTCAAGGCCAAATTACGATGTCAGGCTCAACATTTGCCTATAGCGCTCCTATACTCCAACGCGTCCTTACAGGAAGCGGTGGAAACTATACAAAAGTTCCAGGAAGTTGGAGGGATTTTTAAAATGAAATACTTTTCTTTAAAAAATAAAAAAGGCGCCTCTGTACTCTTAATAGCAGTTTTATTAATAGGCATTGCAGGCTTAATCATCACTTTTGCAGGAAACTATAGTAGTCTTCAGCAAAAAACTTCTACTAATATCTATATGAATAATCAATCCTATGAAGCCGCTGAAGTAGGCATTGAATATGCTTTAAGTTATTTACAAAACAATAGCAGCACCGTCACAGGGAGTCCTGTGTCTGGATTTATTAATTATTCTATTGCGACAACGACTTTACCTAATAATGCAACCTATGCGGTAGCTATTACCAATCCTACGGCTAATAATTATAATTTATTAACGCTTACCGCAACGGGAAAAAATGCGGATGGCACTTCCACTAGCGTTATTTCCCAACAAGTATACAAACCTTCTGGTAGTATCAAGAGCCTCGTAGAATCCCAAGGAAGTGTCGTCATGACAGGAAGCGCTGGTATCACTATCCCTTCCACTATGTCGACTTCTTTAATGTCAGGCGGCACTTTAAATATTTCCAATGGAGCTGCAACTTATACCGGAGATTCTAGTTCAAGAACTTTAGTATCAACTCAAGGGAGTATACAGTCTGATATTCAACAAAGCGTGTCTTCATTAGGTAGCATGACTGAAAGTCAGTATTTTTCTTCGGTATTTGGCACGAGTGAAGCATCAGAACTTGCAAGCATCACTGCAGGCGGTGGTCATGTTTATACTAATATAAGTGGTGGAAATTATACTGCAACCTTAAGTGGGATGAGCGGCACCTCAGTTTGGATTACTCAAAACGATGGCAATCCCGTTACGATAGGTGGGGGCGTTACTATTGGCACACCTGCCGCACCCGTCTTACTCATTGTTGAAGGTAGTTTAAATTTTGCAAATGGATTTACTTTTTATGGCTTTATTTATGCATCCGGCGGGGCTTCTGGTACCAATAACCTTGCGGGTGGCGGAAATATTTACGGTGGTTTAGCAAACTACGGCACGCTTAACATGTCGAATAATGCACAAGTTTATTATCAAGCATTATCAGGTGCTAATTATCCAGGTTCGGGTAATTACGCTAAAGTAGCCGGCAGTTGGAAGGATTTTTAACATGAAAATACGATTCAAACAACAAGGACAAGGACTGATTGAAACCTTAGTTGTCATGTTGATTGTATCGATCAGCGTGGTGGCTATTTTTCAATTCATCAACTACCTAAATTACAGCGGTAGCCTGACACGTCAACAATCCGATGCAAATTTAGTTGCGATACAACAAATCGAAACGCTGAGAAATTTTTCGGTACTTAATACCACCGCGGGTTATGTTGCTTATCAAGGAATTGCCTCAGGATCTGCCAGTGCAGTGACCATTAGTGGAACCAGTTATACACCCAGCTGGACTGTCACCACCACTGCAACACCACCTTATAAAGTCATCAACATGTCGGTTGCTTGGACTGATACTCGTGGGGCAAATCAATCCATCACTTTAGTGACTTATGTAGCAGGTGTTGATCCTGGTGCTGCTGCCTCATTTATGTAAATAGGAGATTTTATGAGATTTTTAATTGCTCTTATATTGCTATTAAGTCCTCTGCTAAGTCTTGCAGATATTTATATGGAAAAAAATGCGAATGGGGTTCCTTCGTATTCAGATGAGCCGATTGGTTCTAATTCAGTTAAAGTAGATAAAAATCAACTGAATCAAACGACCTCATCCATTGGTACTTCTGCCCCACCACCAACACCCAACGCCTCTTCTAAACCCGGCACACCGCTCAATGAAATTTACAATAAAAAACCTTACACGATTTTTGCCTTTAGTAACTTGTTCGATCAAGCAACCATTCAAAATCAACCCATTATTCCCGTCGATTTAAACATTAATCCACCCTTACAAGAAGGGGATAAAATCCAACTTTATTTAGATGGGACACTTTTTGGGGCGGGGGCTACGACTCATTTTGATATTCCCTATACCAGCCCAGGTGGAATCACGCGTGGGGCTCATACACTCAGAGCTTCTATAGTAGATAAAAATAACCAGGTACTTAAAGAAACCAATACTATTACTATTTTTGTCCATCAAGCCAGCATAAGAAATGGTTAGTTTTTGATCTATTAATTTATTTTCGCCTAGTATAGGCTCATTAATTGGTTAGCTTAAAACCCTCTTTTCTGATTCGATAGTATAATTAAGAAAATGGGGGGTTATTAAGATGACTGACCAAAAAGCCCAATTTGAGCAAATGATAGAACATGCGCCCAACAGTATTGTTCTGTTAGATGATTATTGCATTAGCTACGCCAATCCCAAATTTATTGAGCTTGTGAGTTCTGATGAGAGCACTGATGCTCTTCAAAGCAAACCCTTTATTAGTTATGTACATCCGAATTATTTAAAACATTTTATGAATTGGCTAAAAGAATTGCATAACACCCATCAATCTAAAAGTCTTGAATTGATCTTATTAAAAAGCAATGGCTCGCATGCCAATGTTGAGATTATGGGTAATTATATTCCCCAGGATGGAAAATTATTATTACAATTATTAATTAACGATTTAACTGAAAAAAAACGTCTAGAAACTGAATTACTCTATGTGGATCAAAAACATTCTTTAACAGAAAGCGTCGATGAAAAATTACTAGCGAATCATATTGAACACGCGCTTAAAATTGCTGAAGGCAATAAACACCATATGGCTCTCATGTTTTTAGATTTAGATCACTTTAAATTAATTAATGAATTGTATGGTCATAAAGCGGGAGATTTTTTAATCCAAGCGGTGACTCAAAAATTAAAAAGTGTGGCCAAAAAATCGGATATTATTCTGCCATTAGGTGGCGATAGGTTTGCTATTATTCTTCAAGAAATAGAAAATCTTAATTTTATTTCTCATCTGATTCAAAAATTTCTTAATGCCTTCTCGCACCCTTTTCTGACTAATTCTTTAGAACTTTATACGACTATTACTGCTGGCATTAGTGTGTTTCCAGAAAATGGCGTCGATGGAGAGACTTTGCTAAAAGCCGCAGAACTTGCGCATTATCATGCGAAACAAAAAGGTCAGAACAATTACCAATTTTTTACGCCGATCATGGCCAATCATATCAAAGAACAAACCGATTTATTGTATGACTTACGTCAAGCGATTATTAAAAACGAATTCTTTTTAGTTTATCAACCTATTATTAATACTCAAACGGGAAAAATCGTTAGCTTAGAAGCTTTATTGAGATGGTCTAGAGCGAATAAAGAAGTATTAATGCCCGCTGAATTTTTATCATTAGCCGAAGGCACAGGGCTTATTTTTAGTATTGGGGAATGGGCTATTCAAACCGCCTGCCAACAAAATAAGATTTGGGAAGAAAACGGCATTCATCCTTTACCTATTTCTATTAATTTATCCACCCGACAAGTGCATGTTTTGCATCGTTTATTAGATACTATAAAAACCACTTTGCAGGATACCAAACTTTCCGCCCAATATCTGGAATTTGAAATGAGTGAAAACGTGACAGTATTAGACATTGGCGCAGACAGTTTTCACGCCTTAAAAAAAATGGGGATTAAACTGGCTATTGATGATTTTGGTGCGAGCTATTTTTCATTAAACGAATTAAAACGCTATCATATAGATACTATTAAAATAGACCGCTCATTAATAAAAAACATGCAAGATAGTATTGCTGAGGCCTCCATCGTCAACGCCATTCTTGCCATGGCAGATAAATTAGATATAAACGTCATAGCAGAAGGGATTGAAAGCCGGGAACAATTGGATTATTTAAAAAATATAGGCTGTCATTACGTGCAAGGAAATTATATTTTCACCCCTCTCACAGCAGAGCAACTCTCACCCATCTTAAAAGAAAATGCTGAATCAATGGGGCTTAAAACGGCAAATGCAGAAGAATAATGAGGGTCTATCTGAAATGGGTAAAGAATAACCTTCGTTAAATCCATGTTACTAAAAACTCCTCCCCCTAAAGCTTTAATAGCAGCCTCTCTATTCACCCATAATTGATAAAACGTTTCTGCATCTTGTACTTCATTTTTAAAAAAACGTTTAGCCACTGCCTTATTATAAGTAGTTTCTTTTTTTTCTATATCTACCCCGAGTGGAATTCCTTGAGTAATGCCTAAAACTGCCCAATCCTTTGAGTGCGATAGATTAAACTCGAGCTTTTTAGGATTTTGCAAAAGAGCAGGTTTACCCTTTGGCCCATAAATAAATTCCAGCTTCTCGGGTGGAATATCGCTGTAATAACTTAAAATTTTACGCATTAAAACAGACACTGGCTCCGAAAAATCGGGTATAAAAATCTGCCAAATATGGACGGTCTTGGGAGGTAACAATCCGGGCATAAATTTCTCGTTCAAATTTAGATATTATAGTATGATCAGAGGACCAAGAGATAGGAGAAGACTATGACGAGTATTACCATGCAAGGAAAGCCTTTAAAAACTAACAGCGCCCTACCTGCTGTTGGCCACCCAGCCCCTAATTTTACTGTGACAAAAACTGATCTGACTGAAGCAGGCTCTAAAGATTTTATAGGAAAAAGAGTCATTTTGAGTATGTTCCCCAGTGTCGATACCGGCACTTGTGCCATAGCAATGAAACGATTTAATGAACTGGCCAATAAATTAAAAAATACCACTGTTTTATGCATTTCAGCAGATTTACCGTTTGCACAAAAACGTTTTTGTGCCGCTGAAAATTTACAAAATGTCATACCCGTATCAGTCTTTCGTCATCCTGAGTTTGGTATCAAATTTGGCGTCACGATTTCAGAAGGTCCTCTACAAGGATTACTTTCTCGTGCGATTGTGATTGTCGATGAAACGGGAAAAGTGATGTACACCCAACAAGTCAAAGAATTATCCGAAGAACCCGATTATGACGCGGCACTTTCCGCACTAAAATGACCATGCTAACTATTGAAGGCGTTCCACTGAATGAAATCGCAAAAAAAGTAGGCACGCCTTGTTATATTTATTCGCGAGCATTAATTGAAAACAATTGGAAAGCGTTTGAAAAATCACATTATAAAATTTGCTACGCCGTCAAAGCTAATTCAAACTTAGGAATTTTAAATTTATTTGCCAATAAAAACGCAGGATTTGATATAGTCTCCCAAGGAGAATTAGAGCGCGTTTTAGCAGCGGGTGGTAATCCAAAAAATATTGTCTTTTCAGGGGTTGGAAAAACCAAAGAAGAAATAAAATGCGCGCTACAAGTCGGGATTTATTCTTTTAATGTA
Source organism: Gammaproteobacteria bacterium (assembly GCA_013287085.1). Taxonomy (GTDB): domain Bacteria; phylum Pseudomonadota; class Gammaproteobacteria; order DSM-16500; family DSM-16500; genus JABDEM01. The sequence continues at coordinate 23,662 of JABDEM010000004.1, read as the reverse complement.
GAATCCTGGCCTGAACTTGAACGTATTCAAGAAATCGCACAGCTAATGAATAAAAAAGCACCCGTGACTTTAAGAGTTAATCCTAATATTGATGCAAAAACTCACCCTTATATTGCAACTGGATTACACCATAATAAATTTGGTATTGAATTAAAAGAAATAACACACTTAAAATCCTATTCTCATATTGATTTGATAGGCCTTGGTTGCCATATTGGTTCGCAAATTATGGATTTAGAACCTTTTGGTGAAGCGATTGATTGTTTACTGAATCTTGCTAAAAAAATAAATAGCATCAAAATTCTTAATTTAGGCGGCGGTTTAGGCATTCAATATAAAGATGAAAAACCACCTTCTATAAAAGAATATCTTTCGTTTATTGAGCAAAAATTAAAAGATCAACCTTATGAAATTATTCTTGAGCCGGGGCGTTCTTTAGTTGGCAATGCAGGGATTTTATTAACAAAAGTTGAATATATTAAAGAAACGCCTTATAAAAATTTTGCGATTCTCGATGCGGGTATGAATGATTTAATTCGCCCCGCGCTTTATGATGCTTGGCATAATATTATTCCTGTCACACTACATACGGATATTAAACCCAAACTTTATGATTTAGTAGGGCCGGTTTGCGAGACGGGCGATTTTTTTGCACACGATCGTGAACTGGCTATAAAACCCGATGATTTATTAGCAATCAGCACAGTAGGTGCTTATGGCGCTTCCATGAGTTCAAATTATAATTCACGCCCCAGTATTGCAGAAGTATTAGTCGATAAAGATGAATTTTATATTTTAAGAGAACGAGAATCTTACCAAGACTTATTTGCTAAGGAAAAATTAAATGGACTTTACGTTAACGGATGAACAACGCCATTTTAAAAAATTAGCTAAAGAATTTTCCGAAAAAGAATTAGCTCCTTTTGCAAAAAAATGGGATGAAGAATGTATTTTCCCTATAGAAACCTTAAGAAAAGCCGCTGCCTTAGGATTTGCATCTCTCACGGTAGACTCAAAACTAAGTCGTTTGGATAGTGCTATTATTTTCGAAGAGTTAGCAACAGGTTGTGTTTCAACCGCAGCTTATCTTTCTATTCATAATATGGTTGTTTCTCTTATTGATCGTTATGCAAATACGACTTTACAAAAAAAATGGTTACCGCGTTTAGGAACGATGGAATTAGTCGCAAGCTATTGTTTAACAGAACCGAATTCTGGCTCCGATGCAGCCTCTTTACAAACGACCGCAAAACGTGAAGGTGATTATTATATTGTAAACGGCACTAAAGCTTTTATTTCAGGCGGATCCGCTAGTGATATTTATGTGTGCATGGTAAAAACCGGTGAAACCATTAGTTGTCTTCTGATTGAAAAAAACACTCAAGGTTTAAGTTTTGGAAAAAAAGAAAAAAAATTAGGCTGGCACAGTCAACCCACCACCATGGTATTTTTTGAAAACTGTCGCGTGCCGGTTGAAAATTTAATTGGCGAAGAAGGACAGGGTTTTAAAATTGCCATGAGTGCTTTAGATGGCGGACGCATCAATATCGCCGCATGCTCTTTAGGCGGCGCTAAAACTTGCTTACGTTTAACAAGAGACCATATGCACGAACGTTCGCAATTTAAAACTAAATTAGCCGATTTTGAAGTCTTACAATTTCGCTTTGCAGATCTTTTAACGGAACTTGAATCCGCTCGTTTATTAGTACATAAAGCGGCATTCACACTGGATAATAAAGATCCTCAGGCTACCCTTTATTGCGCGATGGCTAAACGTTTAGCCACCGATAACGCCTTTAATATCAGCAACCAGGCCCTCCAAATCTTTGGCGGGTATGGCTATATGGCGGAATACCCGCTGGAGCGAATTTTTCGTGATTTAAGAGTGCATTCTATTTTAGAAGGTACTAATGAAATCATGAGGTTAGTGATAGCCAAGCGCGCCTTAAGTCCTGACTTTTCCCTCGAATAATAGCTTGCTTTAAAATCGCCTTATAGTATAATATTTGAACAAATATTATACGAACGAGGATGATAAATGCAACGTCCAGATGGCGAAGGCCATACTATTAATTCAATTTTGAAGATTAAAAATCAAATTCTCTCAATTATGGGCGGAGGCTCAAAAGGGAGACTTTTTGCTGCCTTTTTGCTGCATTTAGACAAAACGGGTAATTTTCCTAATTATAAAAAATTTATGGGTTCATCAGCGGGTGGACTTATTGCCACGTTTTTAGGTGTAGGTCATAACCCAGTTAATCTCGCTGCTTATATTAGACAATTTGATCCCAACGATCTTGCCAAAGCACCCCATAATATTGATGAGTATATCCTTCCGCTTCGCATTTTCTGGAAAGTAGTCTCTTTTTTACAAAATGAAGGTTTTCGAGATAACCAGGCTATTAGAGAAAATGTTTTTAATAAAATTGCCGAATTAGGTGTTCCTGGAGATTTGACCTACTGGGAATTAAGAGAACTCGTCGAAGCACAAAATATCAGTATTAAAGAAGTTGAAGAGAAATTAAAACAATTTTTTGTAAAACGACAATTTTCAGAAGCAAACATCGAAGAAAAATTAGCACTCGTTAGAAAAGCACGCCCACGATTTGCAGATGTCGCCGTTACAGTTACGGATATTAAAACGAAAAAACCATTACTTCTTCAAGCCGATGATAAACGTTTTAAAGATGTCTCGCTTTGTGATGGGGCAGCAGCAGGTGCTTCTTTCCCAGGGGTATTTGGCTCGTATACCCTTAAAATTCATGATGAGAATGGTGAAGGAGAATATAATTTAGAATGCTCCGATGGCGGCATCCACGCGAATGATCCTGTCTTACTCTTGAATAATCCAGAACGAGACCGAACCACTGCTTTTCGACTAAGATCAGCTCCAGATAAAAATGAAGAACCTGAAAGAAAACCGGGCCTTTTTGATTTAATGAAAGCCATCCTTAATCACTCTTTTGACCCGAATCCACACCCCGTTTTATTGTCTTTTCAAGGAACAGTTTTAATTGATTCCATGAATTTTAATTTAAATGAATTAGAAACATATTCATTAGATGCAGGCGGTGCCATTGCAGCACGAGCAACACTTGCAGAAGAAAAAAGAGCTAATCCTGGGGAAGAAGTCGTTCGATTTATTATAGAATTTAACAAGCTTTTAAAAAATAAAGAATATGAAAAAGCGCTAGCGTATTTTTCTAAGCGTGATCAAATACCTGAATTAGAAAAACATATCGCTGAATTAAAAACAAAAGCCTTAACAGTGCTTAACAAGCATAGTAGCTATGACAAGGAATATAATGATTTAGTTTTTCATCTTGATGATAACGCTGCCCAAGAATTATATGATAGTTTTGAAATGGTTGAGAAACAATTTATACCTTCTGATCAAGCAATCGAACAAAAATTATCAGATGGTAGTCATAATAGAGAAGTCGCTGAAGCAAAAGAAAAAGAAGCGAAAAAAGTAGAATTTAAAACAACTCTAGAACAAAAAATTCTTCATGAAATTGCTCGAAGAGGTAACAGAGCTTATCATGAAGCTCATGGCGCTTTTCTAAAAAGAAAACAAGCGATCGAAGCCAAAGAAGCAAACGGTGCAGAAAACCGGGCAAAAGAATTACAACTATTGAGATCACCCGCGCCGGCGGAATATAAACCTGATTTCCGTGCAGCAGGGCTACGTCAGCAGTCTGAATCACTCACCTATCGTGCTCTTCCTCCTCCTATTGAACTCGCAAGAACGGCTTGTTGCCTATCGACTCCTCTTTTAGATGCAATCGTAGCAACCCTTGCGATTGGTCTTGTGATTATAAGTCACGGTTCTTTATTAGGTTTTGTTCTTGCAGGTTCAGGAAGTTTAGGTTATTACAGCTTGTTTAGACCAAGCAGTGAGTCAGATCGGGTTCATCCTAACTTTTTTGTTGCAAATAACCACCCAATCGTATAATATTTGACCAATTATTAAACTAATCGAGGAATTTTATGTCTCAAAGAAAAAATAGTTCTGATATGTCTAGTCCTTCTTCGGCTCCTATGATGGCCGCCGCAGTTGCAGCTGGGGCTGTAGTCGCCGCCGGCGCAGCTATTTTTAGTAGCGCGAGTGCTAGTGCGAAACCCGCGAAGACAGCACTTTTGCAAGGTATAGAAGCATTTGAGGCACAAAATCTTGAAGACGCATTAACCCATTTTGCTCAAGCGATTTATGATGGCGTGGAAGAAGCCCATTGGTGGGTACATTATCTTTATGCTCACACGTCAGAAAACGATAATAATCTTCATTGTCAAACGTACCATGAGTCGGATAAAGACCGATTAAACACAGAACCTAGTGAAAAATTTCAAGCGCTATACCAAAAAGCAGCTTCAGGTTTTTTTACTAAGATTACCGGAATTACTCCATTAAAAACATTCGAAACCCTAATCCAGGAAGATAAAATAAGTTCACACACTATAGTTGACGTTTCAGCATTGGTAAAAGGTTGTCTTTTGTTAGAGCAAGGTCAATTAGAATTAGCGTTAAAATTGTTTGAGACCATTCATACCAACAATAAATTCATCATTTATTGCCTAGCCGATATATTAGAAGCTTATGGATATTATGAACAAGCCGCAAAGAAATTTGAACTCTACCAGCGTGGCGGTGCGCCTAAAGATTTCACCAGCCGTACCGCCCATACCAAAGAATTAGCGGCTTATAAAAAATTTCTCGCCCCTTATCAGCATCTTTTCATTAATAAACCCGCTGATTTTTTACATCCGCTCATTAATCGCTTATTGGCTCTCGATCTTGAAAGCTTTAAAGATACGGATAAGATAGGCGATACTGCTCTGCATATTGCATCACGTCTTGGTCTCGGTACAGACGTATTACAATTTTTGACGAAAGAGGTAGGATTATCACCTCAGACTCTCAATAGAAAGCAACAATCGGCTTTGCATGCTGCAGCAGAAGGCAAAAATACAGATGCGATTCGTTTTTTTCATGCACGCGGTATTAATATAGACAGCAAAGACCAACATCATCATGCTTCACCCATGATGCTTGCGGTCATGCACGACCATGTGGATGGTGTAAAAGACATGTTACCGCACACAGAAGATAAACAATCGTTTGTTGATTTAGCGGTAAGACATGGTGCTACCACCGTCATTGAACATTTAGTCGCAGTTGATCCGCAAAAATTAGATGAAGGTGCCCCATTATTTGCCGCAGCTAGAGCAGTTCAAAAAAAGGCTTTTGATAAACTGCTTGAATTGGGTGCTAGATTAGATGTCAAAGTTGGCCCGCGCCATACGCTTGTTCAGTGGCTAGAAGAAAAAGAATCTGAAACATGGAAAGAGATGAGAGATACGCTAAAAAGTCGAATAGATCTTCGCGACACTAAATCCAAAGCGATTGCTGACGGTGTCATACGTGAACAAATAAATTATCCTGAAAAAAAACGCCTGGAACTTAATTATGAGCAAAAGAATTTCCAGGAATTTTTGATCAACAGTCTTAATAAGGACACATTTTACTTAAAACATCTGGCTCGTTTAGTCAAAGCAGACATTACCGATGAATTTGAGAGATTTACTGAAATCCTAAGGAAAAATTTAATCGATGAATTTAAAAAATATGAAACTTATCAAGGTATCCAAACCTCTTTAATCGAAATCTATATTAAAATCGTATGTAAAAAAGTGCAGGGACCTGTATCAATAGAGGATTTTTTGAGATCCCTGGAAAGCAGAATACACTTTGCGATTGATCGATCTGTGTTGGACTATTATGAAGGACTTCAACATAAGCTTTTCGAAGAAGTAAAAAGGGAAGAATTAAAGCCAGAAGTTCACACTCATTTAGAAGACTACTTGAAAGATTGTGAGTGGAAAGAAGAATTGAAAGAATTGTTATTAAACGATGAAAATTTTCGCAAACGTGCAGACTATCTTGCTTACCAAGAAGAGGGATTTAAGCGGTATTTAGAGGAAATTACTAACCCTATTTTCGCACAATATCCTAAGAAAGATAAAAAAGAAAAAGGAAAAGCCGCAAGACATCATCGTGTCGAGCCGCAAAGAAATCTTGAAAGAGTTAAACGCATACTTGAGCGCGCCACACTTCAGCATGAATCAGAGTTTCATCGAAAACGGAACGAAAATAGACCTGCTGTTCCTATGATTCGAGGGGATCAAAGGCATACACTAACCAGAGATGGCGCAAGAACCAATGCAAGTCTTCTCACTCGACAGTCTGATTCTCTTTTTGTGCCCATGCACGATCTTCGTCCTCGTGCGATTCCACGCGATCAACATAAACATGATGAAGATGAAAAAGAAACACCTGCTACATTAACAAAAGCACCCTCTGCTCCTCCTACGGACGAAAAAGATCTGCGGGTAGCCCCACCTGAAGCAAGACGAGCACATGCTTTTTACTCATCGGCTGCAGCAGCAACTGCGTCAGCGTCAGAGAGTGATGCCATCAATCTTCATTTGCACGAACAAAATAGAGAACATTACTTAAAAATGTTTAAAGAGATTTTAATAAAAGGTTTTTTTGAAGCGCAACTCATAGTCGATAAACGCTTGCAAGAAGCTCCGGGTGCTACTAGTACAGTGGCAACTGCTACCTCACAAATTGCAGCGAAAGCGACGGGTAATCTATCTGCTTATTTACTAATCGCAAGTAATGGAGCGCAAGTCATCGATTACTTGAAGACGAAATGGAATTTTTCCTCATACACAAATATACATAGTGCTTTTATAACCATCGGTAATAATGATCCTGAGATTATCATGACTAAAATTTCTGAATTTGCTAATGCTTTATATGATACTTTCCAATTTCAGATGGCATTATTAAACGGTGCTGGTCTTCAGCAATCTGCCATTAGAGATGCGAGTGCTATCTTGCAATATTTAGAAAAAGGAAATCATTTACAACAGTCCAGTTGGTTTGAAAGTTTAGGCACTGCTCTTACCCGCGGCCCCGCGTCAAAAACCCAGCAGGCTTATAATTCGATGACATTGTTATTCACTGGTGTAATAAAAGGGACTAGTGATTTGGATGGGCACCCAGTTCAAAAAAGAATTCCGAGCGATGCTACATTGAATTATGCTGGATTACGCCGCAATACGTGTATCGCCCATAATGGCGTCATATGGAGACCTTCAGTAGAGGATAACGCTTTAGCTTTGTATGGCGTGCGTTTCCCTTTCACCGACGCTGAAGAAGCGGGCGAATGGCTCAGTGCGATGGTATCTACCGGTCAGAAAGCACCTGAGAAACCTGCTACAGCAGCACGTGCACGCAGATAAAATCGTTTATCTGTGATAATCTTATAAGGTAATCTTGGACAAGGAAGTCTTGGAACCTATGTTTGAAAACCTCTTTCGTACTAAACCTTTTACACCCAATGGTAATGGCAATGGCGAGCATCATTTACATGCTTGTTTAAATGCTTTAGAGCTCACCTTATTAGGGATGGGGGCTATTATTGGTGCGGGTATCTTTGTATTAACAGGCGTTGCTGCTGCAACTAAAGCCGGGCCTGGGATTATGATTTCTTATGTCATGTCTGGTTTAGCTGCTTTATTTGCAGCGCTTTCTTATGCGGAATTATCAGCAAGTATTGGGGGTTGTGGAAGCGCTTATAATTATTCTTATACTGGGTTTGGAGAAATTATTGCTTGGATTATAGGCTGGGATCTTATTTTAGAATATATGATAGGAATTTCTGCCGTTGCTATTGGTTGGTCAGGTTATGTATCCGATGCGCTGCGTTCATCTAATATTACCATTCCAGCGAGTATTCTAAAATCACCCTATGAAGGCGGAATAATGAATTTGATCGCGGCAGCGATTATTCTTTTTATCGCTTTTGTCTTAAGTATAGGCGTTAAACATAGCTCACGTTTTAATGCCGTCATTGTATTAATTAAATTAAGCGTTATTTGCGCATTTATTTTTATTGCAGCGCATCATGTTCAACCTCATCACTGGCATCCTTTTTTACCGTTTGGTTGGAATGGGGTGATGCAAGGCGCAGCTCTCGTCTTTTTTGCTTATATTGGATTTGATTCGGTTTCAACCGCAGCAGAAGAAGCGAAAAATCCGCAACGTGATTTACCGATTGGCATTTTAGCCTCACTCGCCATTTGCACCACACTTTATCTTGTGGTCTCTGCTCTTTTAGTGGGAATTGTTTCTTATAAATCCTTAAATGTTTCCTCCCCCGTTGCCAATGCTTTATTACAAATTGGTGAACCGCTCGCGGCGGGATTCATTGCAGTGGGCGCAATTGCAGGGCTCACTTCCGTGATGTTAGTCATGTACTATGGTTTAAGTCGTGTGTTTCTAGCCATTAGTCGCGATGGTTTATTGCCCGCTTTCTTTGCACGCCTTCATCCTCGTACCAAAACTCCCGTATCGATTATTTTTTTATGCGGAATCGTGATGGCACTGATTGCAGGATTTGTACCTATCAAAGAAGCGGCGGAACTGGTAAACATTGGAACCTTAGCAGCGTTTGCTTTGGTGTGTGGCGGTGTCATTATCATCCGCTTTAAACATCCTGATTTGCACCGCCCTTTTAAATTACCTTTTTTCCCCCTAGTCCCTGCCTTAGGGGTCTTCTTTTGTGTGTATCTTATGCTACAACTGCCGCTTCATACTTGGTTACGGTTTGGGATATGGATGGCGGTCGGGTTTGTGATTTATTTTATGTATGGAAAGAGAAATAGCGTGCTTGAAAATAAAAGTGATTAATCCTTTTGATATTTTGACCATGCTTTGAAATCCTCGTCACAATCATCATTTGCTAATTGTTGTTCAAAACTAATATCTAATTTATCACATTCTTTTGACAGCCGTTGTTGCGCCAATTCCTTCAATGGTTCATTTTTTTTCATAATTTTACCTCATCTATGTCAGATTTTTCGCAAGCCATTTGCAGATTAATATAATTTGCGTGGCTCAAGATGACAAGCATTTAATATCGCTTAACTATATATACGGCTCACTTTTGATCCGATAGTTTTGGTAATCTTTGGGTAATAAAACGGCTGACCTTTATTAGCATATTTAAATCTATTCCTGTTTTAATTCCTAATCCATTTAACATATAAACTACTTTTTCGGTGGCCACATTCCCCGTCGCACCTTTTGCATAAGGACAACCGCCGATTCCTGCAACCGAGCTATCAATGACACTAATACCATATTCTAAAGCCACATAAATATTCACCAAAGCTTGGCCATAAGTATCATGAAAGTGCACGGCTGTTTGTTTCTCTGGGATTTTTTTCAAAAAAACATCCAGTAATTTTTTGGTAGAACCTGGCGTACCCACACCAATAGTATCGCCTAAAGAAATTTCATAACAACCAAAATCTAGTAAAGTCATCGCAAGATCGGTGACTGCTTTAGGAGCGATATCACCCTCAAAAGGACAGCCTAATACACAAGAGAGATAAGCCCGTACGGGGATATGATGTTTTTTGGCTGCATCCGTTACTTGTTTTATATTGTCTAGGCTTTCTTGTACTGTTGAATTGGTATTTTTTTTTGAAAAAGTTTCGGAAGGTGTTGTAAAAACAGCGACTTCTTTAACGCCCGCCGCTAATGCTTCGTTAAATCCTTGTAAGTTGGGTACTAATACCGGATAAGAAATATTTTGGTGTTTTTTAATGCTTTTAAAGACTTCTGTGTGATCCGCTAATTGTGGAATCCATTTGGGAGACACAAAACTAGTGGCTTCAATAACCGATAAACCGGTTTCTGATAATTGATTGATAAAATCAATTTTTATATCTGTTGGTACGATATTTTTTTCGTTTTGCAAACCATCACGAGGGCTTACTTCAACTATTTTGACAAAAGCGGGTAATGTCATTTATTTCCCCGAAAATTGAGGTTTTCTTTTTTCGTTAAAAGCTAATATGCCCTCAGCTCTATCTTTAGTGGCGAGTACACGCTTATACGCCTCTAATTCAAAATCGTAACCCGATTTAATATCAAATTCATGGGATTTATTAATCGCTCTTTTTATCTCACGAATAGCGAAAGGCGCATTTTCGCAAATTTTGTTGGCGGTAAACATCACTTCTTCCATTAATTTTTCGGGGGCACAAATTTTATTAATCACACCCCAATTTAACGCTTCTTCGGTTCCAAATTTATCCCCTGTAAAAGCTAATTCTTTTGCACGTCGTAAACCAGTTGCACGTGCTAAAGTCTGCGTGCCCATTGCACCTGGCATCAAACCTACTTTAACTTCAGGCTGAGAAAATACTGCATTTGATGCAGCATAAGCAAAATCGCTCGCTAATACTAATTCTAAACCACCGCCTATCGCAGCACCATTGACGGCAGAAATAACAGGGATAGGACAATCAACTAAATATCGCATAGCACCTTGTAACCAAACATGTTGCGATTGCCAATCTTCGAGGCTGATTTCTTTGCGTTCTTTAAGATCAGCACCTGCACAAAATGCATCTCCGTTAGCGGTTAAAATCACGCATTTTAAATGAGTGGGATATTGACATAAATTTCCAAATACATTTTTTAAATCTTGCATCATGACACTATTAATCGCATTTTTAATCTCGGGGCGATTTAGGGTCACCACTAAAATAAATTCATTTTTTTCTTCGACAATTAAAGTATTCATTACGTTACATCCTAAAAAGCCCAAATTGAGTTTCTTGAATAGGCGCATTTAAACTAGCGGATAATCCTAAGCCTAACATTTTGCGTGTATCAATAGGGTCAATCACGCCATCATCCCATAATCTAGCACTCGAATAATAAGCCTGACTTTGTTGGGTGTATTGATTAAGAATAGCTTCTTTAAGATCTTCATGCCCCACTTGCGCTAAGACATTCGCTGCTTGTTCCCCACCCATGACTGCTGTTTTTGCATTTGGCCAAATCCATAAAAATCTTGGATCAAATGCACGACCACACATAGCATAGTTTCCAGCACCATAACTTCCACCAATAATGACCGTTAATTTGGGGACATTAGCGCAAGCAACGGCTGTTACTAATTTGGCGCCATGTTTAGCAATGCCTTCTGCTTCCATTTTGCTGCCGACCATAAAACCAGTAATGTTTTGTAAAAATACTAAGGGGATTTTGCGTTTAGTACATAACTCTATAAAATGCACGCCTTTTAAAGCTGATTCAGAAAATAAAACGCCATTATTAGCTAAAATCCCAACAGGAATTCCATAAATATGGGCAAATCCACAAACTAAAGTTTTGCCATAAAGTGCTTTAAATTCATCAAATTCTGAATTATCGACAATACGTTTTATGATTTCTTTTACCTCAAAAGGATAGCGCGGATCTTCTGGGATAATGTCATATAATTCTTCTGGCTTAAGTTTGGGTTCTTTAGGTTCTTGTAATACTAACGAAATTTTTTTCTGCCAATTTAAATTGGAAACTAAAGTACGCGCGAGTGTTAACGCTTCTTTCTCTGTTTCTGCATAATAATCAGCAACCCCAGAGACTCGACAATGTAAATCCGCGCCACCTAATGCTTCGGCGCTCACTACTTCACCGGTTGCAGCTTTAACTAACGGGGGTCCCGCTAAAAAGATAGTTGCTTGGTTTGCCACCATAATCGTTTCATCAGACATGGCAGGCACATAGGCGCCCCCTGCAGTACAAGATCCCAAAACGACCGAAATTTGCGGTATGCCTTCGCTAGACATAATCGCTTGGTTATAAAAAATTCTTCCGAAATGATTTTCATCGGGAAAAACTTCATCTTGTTTAGGCAAAAAAGCACCGCCAGAATTCACTAAATAAATACAGGGTAAGCGGTTTTCGCGCGCAATTTTTTGCGCTCGTAGATGTTTTTTTACTGTAATAGGAAAATAAGTACCGCCTTTGACACTAGCATCATTCGCAATCACCATGCATTCAATATTCATAATGCGACCAATGCCGGTAATGATGCCGGCTGCAGGAACTTCTTCTTTATATAATTCAAATCCTGCTAAAGGCGAAAGCTCAAGAAAATCCGCATCCCGATCTAATAATAATTTAATACTCGCTCTAACCGAAGAGTTTTTGCCCCCTTCTGATATTTTTTTTAAAATTGCTTTCAACTCTTGGGTCAATGTCGATAACATAAGTTTATCCTTCGGCAAATAATTCTCTACCAATTAACATCCGTCTAATTTCAGAAGTTCCTGCGCCAATTTCATATAACTTAGCATCCCGTAATAATCTCCCCGTTGGAAAATCATTAACGTAGCCATTGCCGCCCAAACATTGAATCGCTTCCAGAGCCATACGCGTCGCATTTTCGGCCGCAAACAAAATGACCGCCGCTGAATCTTTTCTAGCAATATTTCCTACACTTAAGGCATTCGCAATCGCATAAACATAAGCACGTGACGCACTTAATGTGACATACATATCGGCCAATTTTGCTTGAATTAATTGAAATTCTCCAATGGCTTTACCAAATTGCTTACGCTCATGGACATAAGGTAAAACCACATCTAAACAAGCTTGCATAATGCCCACGGGACCCGCTGCTAAAACGACGCGTTCGATATCTAAACCGCTCATTAATATTTTAGTTCCATCACCTAAATTGCCTAAAATATTGGTTTCATGCACTTTGCAATTTTCAAAAACTAATTCACAGGTATTAGATCCACGCATCCCTAATTTATCGAGTTTTTGTGCTGTTTTAAAACCTGAAAAATTTTTTTCGACAATAAAGGCTGTAATTTCTTTTTCGACCTTAGCATAAACGACCAATACATCCGCATCAGGCCCATTGGTGATCCACATCTTGGTGCCATTTAAAATATATTCTGTTCCCTTTTTTTGCGCTTGTAGTTGCATACTCATGACATCTGAACCTGCATTTGCTTCACTCATGGCAAGCGCGCCTACATATTCGCCACTGCAAAGTTTAGGGAGGTATTTTTGTTTTTGTGCATAATTGCCGTGTAAACAAATTTGATTCACACATAAATTAGAATGCGCACCATAACTTAATCCAACAGAAGCTGAAGCACGGCTTATTTCTTCCATGGCAATCACATGTTCAATATAATTTAATCCAGATCCACCGAACTCTTCAGGAACCGTAATGCCAAGCAATCCCATCTTGCCTAGTTTCGGCCATAATTCTCTGGGGAATTGATTGCTTTCATCAATTTTTGAAGCCAAGGGTGCAATTTCTTTAGCACAAAATTCAACAATAGATTTTCGTAATAGTTCAGTCATGGGCTGACTCCAAATAGTGAATCACTGCTGCTAAAAATCGAGAGGCCTCACCACCGGTTACGACTCTATGATCAAACGTTAAAGAAAGTGGCGCTACACGACAGATAGCCATTTTGTCTTCAACCACTTTAACTTCTTTGCGAATTTGACCACAACCTAAAATAGCCACTTGCGGTGGCACAATCATAGGAGTTGCATAACGGCCTGCAAACATACCAAAATTAGATATGGTAATCGTTGCCCCTTTTAAATCATTGGGTGAAACTGTTCGATCGCGCACAGATTTTTTAAAAACATCAATCTCACTGCGTAAGGCTTTGGCATCTTTTTGGTGTGTGTCTTTAAGTACGGGGACAAATAAGCCTTCTTCAGTGTCTATTGCTAATCCTAAATGAATATCGTGCTGTAAAATACGGGTTTTGGTTTTGCTATCATACCAGGCATTTAATGCCGGTTCTTTTTTGATGGCATGAATGAGCGCTTGAAAGATTGCAACGGTAATATCAGCATTGCCAGATAAATGCGTAATATTCGCATCATCCATTAAAGTAACAGCAGCAATTTCTTGATGCGCATAAGACATAGCCTCTGCCATAAAACGCCTCACACCATGCAAAGCATCACTGCCCTGACTTTTTCTGACATCTTCTTCCGTAATTTCTCCATGAGAGCCCGTAGGCTTCACTAAATTCAAATCGATATTTAATTGTTTGGCTAATGCACGTATAGCAGGCAATACTTTAATAAACTCATTTTCGTTTTTTCGAGCTCCAATAATCACGTTATCTTCTTTTAATACATGACTACTAGCTTCTAATTTCCCGACAACAGATCCATTATCGCCTTCAAATTCTACTAAAGGCGCGCCTGTTTTAATAAAATCGCCTTTATTACCATATAATTTTACAATTTTCCCAGCTTCAGGCGAGGGAACATCAACTACGGCTTTAGCGGTTTCAACGGATAATAATTTTTGATCGACTTTGACAATATCTCCCTGTTTTACATACCATTCACGAATTTCTGCCTCAGCTAATCCTTCGCCTAAGTCAGGTAAATTAAAAATCATGCGAACTCCATTGTTTTTTTAATAGCATCCACAATCTGTGGCACACTCGGAATATAATATTTCTCCAAACGCGCATAAGGCACAATCGTATCGTAACCGGTAATGCGCATAACGGGCGCTTTGAGTGACAGTAAAGCTTTTTCAGCAATTTGTGCTGAAATATCAGCACCCACTCCACCCGTTTTAGGGGCTTCATGAATAATGACACAACGTCCTGTTTTCTCCACTGAAGATAAAATCGTTTCCATATCTAAAGGCTTAAGGGTTGCCACATCAATAATTTCAACATCAATCCCTTCTTTTACTATAACTTCTGCAGCTGCCATGGTTTCTTTAATCATGGCACCCCAAGTGACCAAGGTAATGTCTTTCCCTTCGCGCAAAGTGAAACATTTATCTAAAGGTAAAGCTTTTCCATTATCTTCAACCTCTTGTTTAGCAAAACGATATAAACGCGAGGGTTCAAGAAAAATTACCGGATCAGGATCGCGAATGGACGCTAATAATAATCCGTAGGCTCTAACGGGAGATGATGGAATCACCACGCGCAAACCAGGAATATGCGCAAGTAGTGCTTCCGTACTTTCTGAATGATGTTCAGGCGCATGAATCCCACTACCAAAAGGCGCACGAAATACAACCGGGCAACTCAGATGTCCTCTCGTTCTATTTCGAATTCGTGCCGCATGATTAATAATTTGATCCAAAGCAGGATAAAGAAAACCCATAAATTGAAATTCAGCCACAGGTTTTAACCCTTCAATCGCCATGCCTATAGCTAAACCTCCAATCATCGATTCTGCTAAAGGCGTATCGCGCACGCGATCCGGTCCAAATTTATCTAATAACCCTTGGGTCGCGCGAAAAACACCACCATTTTTAGCGATATCTTCGCCTAATATCACCACACTCGGATCTGCCTGCATTTCATAGGCTAAAGCCAAATCCACTGCTTCCACTAAAGTGATTTCAGCCATGCGTGTTACCCCATTGCTTTAATAATTCGCGTTGTTCTTCTAAAGATTCGGGTAAAGTTGCATATAAATAATCAAACATATTTTCCAGAGGCGCTAAAGGGGTAGCAAGATACTCAGCCACTGATTTTTCAATTTCGGCTTCCGAAGTCACTTGTAATTCTTTTTCTTCTTTTTCAGACCAAGCTTTGATACTTTCTAAATAACGACGTAAACGTGCTATCGGTTCTTTTTCCCATTCTTGTTCACGCACTTTTGCTTTCTCATAACGTTTAGCATCATCTGCCGTCGTATGATCATTTTGTCTATAACAGATTATTTCAATTAAAGTCGGTTCACTTTTTTCACGTGCTTTTTCCAGTGCGAGCGTTACTCGATCCCGTACGGCTATCACATCATTACCATCGACTTGTTCACCCGAAAAACCTGCGGCAATAGCTTTTTGCGCTAAGGTTTGCGCGGCCGTTTGTTCGGATCTTGGAACTGAAATCGCCCATTGATTATTACAAACCGCAAATACGACCGGTAATTTCCAAACGCCTGCCACATTCATGGCTTCATAAAAATCACCTTCTGAAGTCCCTCCATCACCACAAACTGTTAATACCGCACGTTTTTCTTTACGAATTTTAAAAGCGGTTGCAACTCCTGCTGCATGCAAAGGTTGACTACCCACAGGCACGCTATAGGGAAAATTTTCTTTATTGGCAAACGCATTCCCGCGCTCATCACCGCCCCAATACAATAAAATTTCTGATAACTTTACGCCCCGTTGGATTAAGATTCCCACATCACGATAATAAGGCACGATCACATCATTTTTACTGAGCGCATCGCCCATACCCACAAACGCGGCTTCTTGCCCTAAAGTCGATGGATACGTCCCCAATTTCCCTGTGCGTTGTAGCGCAATCGCTTTAGCATCAAATAATCGGTTTAACACCATCAAACGATATAAACGAATCAAATGCGCGGGATCTTTAGCAAAAGAAGGAAGGTCTGCGACAAGCTCCTGGGCTTCATTTAATATTTGATAATAAGGAATTTCGAAGTGAGCAACTATTTTCAAACCGGGCACTCCCTGCTCGAGCTTAAATCAATTCTATCTTACAGAATGATACCTGAAACCAACGACTTAATGCTATAATTAAGTATTATGCGAATATTCATACGACATGTAATCATTCTCATACTCACAACGACCGTTGTCAGTTGTTACAATACTGGAACAATCCCTACCCTGATCCCCCAAAATTATAATTCAAACTCTTATGCCCATAAAAATTACGCGGAACTCAACACGGCCCTACAATACTATCAAGAAGCTGCCAAACACCCTGCTCCTCCACTTCCAGGCCCTAAATTATTAAAACTGGGTGAT
The DNA here is from genome assembly GCA_013287085.1 of Gammaproteobacteria bacterium. GTDB lineage: Bacteria > Pseudomonadota > Gammaproteobacteria > DSM-16500 > DSM-16500 > JABDEM01. The sequence goes on along the minus strand of JABDEM010000004.1, from coordinate 6,983 downwards.
AACAATAACCTTGTAGTGATATTACGTGAGCATTTAGAACAAAATGGCGATTTGAGCAGTAGCGATAACACCAAAACCAGTTTATTTGATACCAACGTTCGTGAAGCCGTAAAATCCTTCCAATTACGTCACGGTATCAAACCCGATGGCATGGTAGGAGAAGGCACTAGACTCGCACTCAATGTCCCACCGGAAGTTCGCCTTAGACAAATTCAATTAAGCATGCAGCGCTGGGAACAATTAGAAGCCGCTGGAGATCATTATTTATTAGTTAATATTCCTGCCTATCAAGTTTATCTCATCGAAAATGATAGGCCGGTTTTAAATATGAAAGCAATAGTCGGAAGACCGACACGCCCTACTCCAGAATTGCAATCTACTATCAACCAATTAGTGTTTAATCCTTATTGGCATGTGCCTGTCAAAATTGCTAAGAACGATATTTTACCCAAAGTTCAAGAAAACCCTGAATACTTAGATGAAAATAATATCCAAGTCTTTCATCGCGGTGATAAAACAAAACCCTTAGATGATGGTGATATTGATTGGAATGCAGTAAATCAAAGCGATCTTAATTACGATTTTAGACAAGAACCGGGTGAAGAGAATTCTTTAGGGGTCGTTAAATTTCAATTTCCTAACAGCCATGATGTTTATCTCCATGATACGCCAGCCAAGACTTTATTTGATTCAGACAATAGAGATTTAAGCTCAGGTTGCATACGCCTTGAGAAACCTTTCGAATTGGTTGATTATCTCATTCAAGGCAACCCCGAATGGGATGGTCTTAAAACCCAAGAAGTCTTGTTATCGCACAAAACCACCTATGTGAGCCTACATAAACCCTTACCCGTCGTATTAACCTATATCACCGCCTGGGTTGATGAAACCGGTAAAGTTAATTTTAGAGATGATATCTATCATCTGAATTGACTCTCCTCACTAAAACCCGTAGTCTTCTCCCCCATGAATTCCCCCACATTAGTTCTTAAAAAGCACGAAGATAGAAGACTGAAGTCCGGTCATTTATGGGTATTTAGCAACGAAATCGATATAGTTAAAACGCCACTCAAATCTTTTACGGTGGGCGAAGAAGTCTCTGTCTATTCCCAAAGTAATGTTTTTTTAGGGATGGCTTATATCAACCCGCATTCTTTAATTTCAGCGCGTATCTATAGCCATACACTGCATGAGTCTTTAGATCTTCCCCTACTACAAAAACGCCTGGCGAATGCGCTGGCTTTACGCACTCGATTATTTACTAAACCTTATTATCGCTTGGTTTTTGGTGAAAGTGATTATTTGCCCGGATTAGTCGTCGATCGATTTAATGACATTCTCGTCTTACAAATTAATACGGCCGGCATGGATAAAAAGACCGATCTTATTGTGGAAGCCTTACGTCTACTCTTACCTCAGACCAAGGGAATCTTATTAAGAAATGATAGCCCGGCTCGAACCCAAGAAGGCTTAGAAACATTTGTTCGTCCTGTCTTTGGTGAGCTTCCCGATGAGATGACTATTGAAGAAAACGATACAAAATTTCTAACACCGACGTTAGCCGGACAAAAAACCGGTTGGTTTTACGATCATCGTTTTAATCGCGCTAGATTAAAAGATTATGCCAAAGATCAGCGCGTCTTAGATGTATTTAGTTATTTGGGTGGTTGGGGAGTGACAGCGGCGCGTTTTGGCGCTAAAGAAGTTTATTGCTTGGATTCATCCCCACTTTCAGAAATTTGGATTCCCAAAAATGCAGAACAAAACCAAGTAGCGGATAAGATCCATGTCATTCGCGAAGATGCTTTTATTGGCATGAAAGAGTTACGCCAGAAACAAGAAATCTTTGATGTAGTGATTTTAGACCCACCGGCTTTTATCAAAAGACAAAAAGATCGTAAAGAAGGCTTATTAGCCTACCAACGCATCAATGAATTAGCCTTAAAGTTATTATCCCCCGGTGGAATACTCATTTTCGGTTCTTGTTCGCAGCATTTAACCCAAGAAGAATTTATTGCCGTCATGCATAAAGCTTGCCAGCACGTTAAAGTAGATGCCCAGATCTTAGAGTTTGGCACACAAAGTGCGGACCACCCTATTCATATCGCAATTCCAGAAACCAGTTATTTAAAGATGATGATTGTGCGAAAGGCTTAAAAACAAACTCGGGAAGCGGTTACCCTCTTCCCGAGTTATTAGTTTAAACTTAAATTACTTCTTCTTTCTTTTTGCAGTCTTTCTTTTCTTAGCAGTCTTAGCCTTTTTAGCTTTCTTTGCTTTTTTAGCGGGTGCTTTCTTTTTCTTTACCATTGTTTCTTCTCCTTAAGAAATATTGAAGGTTTGTACTCGAAGTCCTCGAGTATTTTCAATTATATACTTTTTTATTCATTTGTGAATACTTTATTATCATCTGTAGTTTTTTCTCTGGAACGACTCTCGCTAAATTTTTCTAAAGAGAGCAGCGAAGCTTTGAGTTCAGGAATATTATCGAGGGCAAATTGTCGCAACAAGGCTTTCACTTGTGGTGAATTTAAGATGGTGTCTCGGGTGTATTTAGTATTTTGCAAACGCAAAATGGTAGTAATGGGGTTTTTTGCAAAAGTTTTAAAATGATTGATTAAATTCTCTTGCGCTATCTTTGGTAAATTAAGAATGGCGTGATCAATAGCATTTTCTCTATAACGCGCATAGTCTTCACGCAGCTCTTCTTCTAATCGCGACTTCATCATCACTTCACGCTCACGCTGTTTTTTTGCGATAGTCACCACACGTTTCGGCATTTGATAATCATTTTTTAAAGCACTCAACAAATAAGCCGCGAGATTTTGCACTTTCCCTTGCTGAAAATTACTGGAAGATTCAATTAAAGTGATTTTCTCAAAAATATAATCTTGGGCGTGTTCGGTGAAAATAGTTTGTATCTGATCCATCGTAAGACCATAATCATTCAGTAATTTCATTTTGATGGATTCATCATCTGATTTTGCCAGTGCCCCTCCTCCCAACCGCACCTTTTTTTCTCTTTCCAATAAACTAAAACGAATGCGGGTCACTTGACGCCCTTCGCGAAAAAGTTCAGGCTCAACCGTCAAATCCGAATACATATTCACTTCTTCTACCGATTTATCTAACACCCGCTTTTTAAAATCGCGAAAAATAAGATATTTATCGTCAGGGACACCCATTAACTTACGAAAAGTTTCCAGATCAAACCATTTGGTATAAGGCAAACCTCGATAGCGAATGCAGTTTTCATAGAGTGCTAAACCATAATTGGATTTAAATCGTGATTGAATGACGAGATTAATTTTGCCAAACATAGAAGGTGAATGAAGTAACTGCTTCATACGAGGAGAATAAGCATAAAAACAAACGGGGCCTTTAAGGCTGACACTTGCGATCATAGAACTCGCTGTCCAATCCTCAACACCGGTTGAGTCAGACACCACATTCCATTCGATCACGGTTGATAGCAAGCCTTTTAGCGCGTCTCTAATAGCGGTATGGTTATGGCCTTGGTATGAAATCAATTTACAGAGTTGTTTAATCGTTATTTCATGTTCTTCTTTCAGCATTAACTCTTGGTAGGCGTGATAAAGCAAAGCATTGCTTACTTTGCGCTGTAACAAGCTTAAGGTATTCGAACAGTGAATAGTCGCCGCGTGCTTTTTTAATTCACGCTCTTCAGTTTTCTTATTGAATCCCACATCCGTCACATTCATTCCCATAAATGTCACTATTCCTTCCCATAGACGTCACATTGTTTCCCATAAACGTCACATTTCATCCCACAAACGTCACAAAATCACTCACTTAAATTTTATTTTTCAATAGTTTAAGCCACTCTAAACAATATAAACTTTATATTAAACAAAAACACAACTAGCGTTGCTGTAAATTATATTTTTTTGTTAAGCAGAAATGATAATATATTAAGTCGTTACGTAATACAATTATGAGGACACGGAATATGAAAGTCATCGCGTTTGTAAATAACAAAGGTGGTGTCGGTAAAACGACCTGCAGTAAATTGATGGCGGAATATCTTAGTAAAGTCAAAAAAATCCCTACACTAGGGATTGATTTTGATCCGCAATGTAATTTTTCTCATCAATATCTCAAAATGGAGATTGATCCCGCAGCTCCTGAGGGGCTCATGCCTCCTATTCATCCTGATTATGCGACGGATGATCCTGATCATATCGATTGGGATGGGCGCAGCAGTATTTCTGAAATTTTTTATGGCCAGGGTGTGGTTCCTTACCCTACTTATTTACAGCATCTAGATTTAGCACCGGGGCATGCAGAAAAATTACTTGCTGCAGAAGCGGTCAGAAAGTCGGAAGTTGTCGATAAAGTACACAAACAATTGGCTAATTTTCTTAATTCTGAAGATGTTAAAGCTGCCTATGATGCTGTAGTGATTGATACTGCACCATCAAAAGGTCCCTTAACGGTAAGCGTTATGAAAGCAGCAACGCATATTGTTATACCCTCCGTGATGGAAGAACAACCGGTACAGGGGATTTATGGGATGTTACAACTTTGGATGCAAGAATCTTTAGCGCGAGAAAAAGATCGTCCTTTGAAGTTGATAGGCATTTTACCCAATATGTTTAAACAAACTCGTTTACATAAAGATATTTTGAAATGCTTACAAGAAAACCCGGCGATTAGTAAATACGTATTGCCAGTGAGTTTAAGCCAGCGCATAGTTTTTGCAGAAATTGATGCTGAAGAAGCGAACCCCCGATCGATTTTTGATTATTCAGTGTCACATGTTGCAAAGCAGGAAGCAGAGGAAGTTTGTGCCTACATAACTGAGAGGATCTTTTCATGACGAAGAAAAAACGGTTTGGTGTTTCTCAAGCGTTAACCCGTGGTTTAAGTGAAGCCATTAATGTGGTTGAAAACAATGCGGCTATCTATAGAAATACGGTCGTTCCCTTATCCAGAATAGAACTGGATCCTGATAACCCACGTAAGCTTACGATTAATTTAAATGATGTGAGAAATGGGTTAAAAAAAGAAGACCCGCACTATGAGAAAAAAGCAGAAGAATTAGAACGCCTAAAAGAGCTCGCTAGCACGATTGAAAGTAGTGGGGTGATTAACCCTATTGTGGCTTATAAACTCGGCGAATTTTATAGAGTAGTCGCAGGCGAACGGCGTTGTCTTGCGTCTATTTTAGCTAAGAAAAATGAAATCGAAGCCCGGGTTTTTAATGAAAAGCCTAAAGGATTTGGTTTGAAACTGGTGCAATGGATAGAAAATACGGCTCGCGAAGATTTAACGTTAGATGAGCGTATTGGTAATATCAGAGACTTGATTCGTGAATATCAAGGTGAGCGCGGCGAGCAGGGGATTACAGCGACTTTATTAAAGCATATTACGAGTCTTTCACTGCCCCAAGCCACTTATTATTTATCGGTGTTGAATGCTCCTGATGATCTGCGAAAGGCGATTGAACATGGCCAAGTTCGGAGTCTAGATAAGGCGGCAATGATAGCAGGCATTGATTCAGATGAAGTACGAAGAGAAGCTTTGACCGCCTGCATCAATGGGAGCTCATTAAAAGAATTGCGAAAGATCATTGCACGGGAAAAGTTAGTGTCTTCGCAACCCAAAATAATGCGCGAAAAGGCTAAAAGAGGAAGAGTAGCATCCCGAATCAATATGGGTTCTACCGCTAATGCTAAAGTGGTGCAAGCCATTGTCCAATCGGTCTTAAGCCATACGAACTTTAATCGTTATTCTGAGATTTTTTCTCAAGTGGCCTGGGATCGTTATGATCACGCAACTCGTGCTTTTAGGAAGCTCGTCGAAATTTTAGAACAAGAAATGGTGAGATAAATGATAAAAAAAGTCATGACATCGCTTAAATTACAAAAAACCTTGCACTATAAATTGCAGCAACAAGTCATCAGTGACGGCTATGGGATGCGGGGTAAAAGTACTTGGGTAATTGAAGCGATTGAGCGTTTTCTCGAATTGCCTGATTACCCAGAATTGGTCGATATTGCTGATGAAATGGTGGATAACCTAACTGAAGTCGTGAGCATTCGTATGCCGCTGGAATTAGCCGATAGGATAGAAAAAGCCTTAATCCACATAAGGAGGCACTATCCAGCCATGGAGGGGGTAAAAAGCAATGTTATCCGTGCCAGCATCATTCAACGCTTGATTCGAGTGTCCACTTCGGTGACCGAATAATGACATAAGTTATTGAAAACAATGAATAATTATTGTTTTCAATTCCGGGCCATGTGACGTTTGTGGGAGTCATTGTTCTATGTGAAACACGTCTATGCTATATTACTATCCCAAAACAGGTGATCTATTAGTATTTAGGAGTTCAGTTGAGTATGAGTCGTTTGTTCTTAGGTGTTTTTCTATTACTAAGCGGTTTAGCGCTAGCTAACCCACTTTATGCAGCCGGTAAAATGATCACCATTGCTGATATTCATTTTGACCCATTTTATGATTGTGAAACTAGCGATAAACTCTGTCCTTTAGTCCAAAAGCTTGCTATTGAAGACCCCAAAAATTGGGAAGAAGTATTTAAACAAGGAAATGAATCGTCCCCTTCCCCTTATTATAAAAATACGAATTTTTTCCTATGGCAATCAACCCTAGACGCTTTGCAAGAATTGAATGAAAAAGAACACCCACAATTTGTGTTGGTCTTAGGGGATTTCCTGGCTCACGGTTTTCGTGCGCATTATAAGAAATATACGGGCGATACCAGCGAAGAAGGGTATGAAAACTTTGTCAAAAAGACTTATCGATTTATGATGGATCAATTGAATGAAAATTTACCGGATGTCGATATTTATTCCGTGGTCGGGAATAATGATTCTTATACGGGAGATTATGGGGTTACTCCTAAAGGAAAATATTTTAAAGACATAGGCAGTATTTGGGTTGAAGGGATAACCGATCCAGCGAATAAAAATTCTTTTCATCAAGATTTTTATACGGGC
>JABDEM010000003.1 GCA_013287085.1 Gammaproteobacteria bacterium | reverse complement strand
CTAGAAGACGTTAATACAGCTGGAACTTGAGAGGAAGGCACAGGTGGTTTTAAACGTTCTAACCAAGAAACAATTTGCATCATTTTTATTTTTTCTTCTGGGTCTAAATCTATATTATGTTCTATTGCTTTTTGTTTTAATTTATTTAACAAATAATCGCGCGATGTATTGGCCTCAAAAATTTCTGTCATAGGGCTATAAACCCGCGGCTTTATTTTAATATCTAATCTTTTAAGCAATGAAAAAAATTCTCTATGGCGTTCATTAGGCAAATAAGGGAATTGAGAAATTTTACTCTTTAATAACAATTTATAAAAATCCCTTAGCTCAGAAGCTAAGGGAAGTTCGCCATAATATCGAGAAGATTGAGACATGATTAAGGTAAGGTACGTTTTCCGGGAGAAACGGTACAAACAATTTCATCGCCATCGTTAAAATTATCCTTGCCCTTTATTCCGTTTGCCATGATGTGATTGCCAACAATTTTATAATTTTCTTTTGCTAACTCACCAGGATTAGAGGGATTTGTGCGCCAGAACTTCAAACCTGGCTTAGATACCTCGCTAGTCTTAGCCGATTTGGATACACCTAACCTAGCAATCATTGCATAAGCAGGAATCATCGTAACAGCTAAACAAGCAGCTAAAAAAGTTTTGTGCATAAATCAATCTCTATTATCTTTATATTGAATAATTATAGAACAATCCTATGGTATTGTCTACTGACCTAAGCTGACTCTTTCACTCCCCCGTAAACTCACAAACCATCTGATCGTTTACGTCAAAGATATTCTTATTTACAAAAGGAATGCTATATCTATTGGCTAACCAAAATATAATGGCTCCGTTTGAAGAATTATGATTATAGTTTTTGATTTCAAAATCAACCTTATAAATATAAGTTTCGAGATCCCATGTTTTTTCAAAACTATCCCATTGGTTATACCATACCGTTAAAAATGGAAATGGGATATTTACGGGACAGCCTTTGTTAGAGTTAATACAACTTAAAAAAGTTCCATTCGCAGCGACCGAGCTAATATAGGTAGGAACCGTATTTTGACCTGTATGACCTGGAGTAAATGTACAAACTCCCGCAACATCGGTCACATCAGGTGCCACATGCAAAGAGTATTCTAACGCGCTTTGTTTCAAATCGGGGCTCCAATTGCAGGGCGAGGCTGTTACCTTTTTTCCTTTTTGAATGTTTATTTCAGCGCAGCGTTGAAATAATACGTAATCATCTGCAAAAACGGGGGAAATCGCTAACACTAAAACCATAACAAAAAAAATTTTGCTGCCCATGAAATTACCCTCATTAAGAGTGTTCAGTAATTATGAGCAGGATTTAAGCGCGAGCCAATACCGTAGGTTTAACAGTGTCTAAATTTAAGTAATGATTTTCTCGACTCCGGATACTGCGGCAATCGATTCTAGTTTTTGCGGTAATTCTTGAAATGTAATAGGTTTATTATGGCGCTTAGCATATTTACGCCATTCTATTAATAAAGATAAAGCAGAGCTATCGACTTCTTTTACATTAGAAAAATCAAAATTTAACTCTTTGCATTGTTTCAATAAAGGCAAACTCTCAGCCAAAAAATCCATAACTGTGACAAACGTGATATCGCCTGTCACCATTAATTTTCCTGCTTGTTCTGAAATTTTGGCTGATTGCGTCATATTAACCATTTCCACCATGGTTATGTCTTTGCAATTCGCGGATTAAAGCATTCATATCGCCAGAATTTAATTTATCAGCAAATTGTGAACGGAAGCTTTCTAATAAACTCACGCCTTCAACTGTCATATCAAATAACCACCAGCTGGATCCTTCTTTAACTAATCGATAATCCACAGAAATCGGTGGGCCATCAGAGCGAATAATTTTGCTAGTGACACGCACAGTTGATTTACCTGCATAACCCCCACGCACAGGATAAAACTTAATGGTTTGGTCTTCATAATTTGCTAAAGCCGATGCATAAGTTCGAACTAATAACGTGGTGAATTCATGTTTGAACTGGGTTTTTTGCGCAGAAGTTGAATTATTCCAAACATTGGGTGGCATGACGCGCATAGCCATTTGATCAATATCAGCATGCGGCACTACGATGCGATTAGCTAAAGAATAAACCAAAGAACGATTAGATTTTATCGTGACTCTATTGGCTTTTAATTCTTGAATCAATTGATCAGCAACAGATTGCAACATATTCACAGGATCAGATGTATCAGCATAAACCAGCGTGCAAAATAAACACGTGAGTAAGACTGCCAGGTATTTTAAACTTTTCTTCATTTTTTATCTCCATTGCCCGTGTTGCCGATTTTAAATAAAAGCTGCCCAATTAATTTTTCTAAAATCATAGCAGAATGCGAATCTTGCACCTCACTGCCATCTTTCAGATAAGTTTTACTATACATAGGTGTAATTTCAATATAATTATCACCTAATAATCCTGCGGTTAAAATACTCACGCTAGAATCATCGGGAATATCATTCACCCGCTTATCAATATAAAGCGTCACAACGGCGCGATAAGTCGTAGGATCTAAGTTAATATTAACCACATCCCCTATTTTTACTCCACCAATTTTAACCGGAGCTCGGACTTTTAATTGGCCAATATCGTCAAACAATACCGTCACTTTATAACCTTCAGGTTTAAAAAAGCTCGTTAATCCGCTCACTTTAAAAGCTAATATAGTTAAAGAAATAATAGCGGCAAGTAACAATAACCCAACTAAAGTATCCATCGTTTTTTGTGACTGCATTACCAATCCCCTATCATCATCGTCGTTAATACAAAATCTAAACCTAAAATAGCTAAAGATGAATACACAACCGTTCGTGTAGTCGCAGAAGCAATACCTGCAGAAGTAGGCGCTGCTTCATAGCCTTGAAATACCGCAATCCAAGTTACCACCAAACCAAAGACTACGCTTTTGATAATGCCATTAAGAACATCAGAATGAAAATCTACCGAGGCTTGCATATTAGACCAAAAAGCACCAGCATCTAATCCTAACCATTTTACCCCAACAAGATAGGCACCATAAATCGCAATCACATTAAAAATAATCGTTAAAAGTGGCATAGAAATAAATCCGCCCCATAAGCGGGGAGAGATCACTCTACGGATAGGATCAACCGCCATCATTTCCATACTGGATAATTGTTCGGTTGCTTTCATTAAACCAATTTCAGCAGCCACAGCGGATCCTGCACGCCCTGCAAATAATAAAGCGGCAACGACTGGCCCTAATTCACGTGTCACACTTAATGCCACTAAAGTTCCTAATTGCTGAGCTGCGCCAAACTTCACTAACGTATGATAACCCTGTAAACCAACGACCATGCCTATAAATAAACTGGAAACTGCAATAATTAATAAAGATAACACCCCTTCGGCATACACTTGCTGAATCACCAAAGGAAAACCTTTTTTTATATTAGGAAAATGAAATAACACGCGGAATAATAAAACCCCAGCTTTGCCATAGCCACGGGTAGTTTCTATACCCCAACGCCCTAATGTTTGGATGGCTGACATCACGCTATTCTTCTCCCATTAAATCTTGCTCAAATTTTTCTGCTGGATAATGAAAAGCAACAGGACCATCCGGCAAACCCACCAGAAACTGATGTAGCTCACTAGTCGGATCATCATGGTTTAACTCATCTGGTCGCCCTTGGCCTATGATTTTACCATCGGACATCACATAGACATAATCTGCAATGCTCAGTGTTTCTTTAACATCATGAGAAACAATGACGCTAGTCAATCCTAAAGCATCATTTAAAGTGCGTATCAATTTTACCAACACCCCTTTGGAAATAGGATCCTGACCTGTTAAAGGTTCATCGTACATAATAAATTGTGGATCTAAGGCAATAGCTCGAGCTAAAGCTATTCTACGCGCCATGCCACCGGATAATTCACTCGGCATTAAATGAGCCGTACCCCGCAATCCTACCATTTCAAGCTTCATTAAGACTAAGCTTCTAATCATAGAATTCGACAGTTTAGTGTGCTCACGCAACGGAAAAGCCACATTCTCAAAAACATTGAGATGGGTAAACAACCCCCCATTTTGAAATAGCATACCCATGCGATTACGTAATTTATATAAAGCTCGCCGCGTAAGTTTGTTTATATTTTGATCAAATACAGTGACAGTTCCTGAGGTCGGCTGCAACTGGCCGCCCATTAAACGCAAAATGGTGGTTTTACCCGTTCCACTCGGCCCCATAATGGCAGTCACTTTGCCTTTGGGGATTTTGACATCAATCCCATTGAAAACAATATGGTTATTTCGCTCAAAATGTAGATTTTCTATTTCGACAATATTCATTACATCAAGGGTAGTCATCTAGAATCACATTGTCAATTCGCGTATGATAGTTCTCTTCTAAAGGTGGGAAAATCATGCAGGATATTGAAAATATTTGTGATCTCGCAAAAGCCGTCATTGCTATTCAAACTGAGGCGATCCAAGCACTAACCGACCGCATAAACCCGGATTTTGTGCGTGCTTGCCAATACTTAATTGAATGCAAAGGTCACATTATTGTGACAGGAATCGGAAAATCCGGTCATATTGCACGTAAAATTGCAGCGACATTGGCTAGCACCGGCAGCCCTGCGTTTTTTGTGCACCCGGGTGAGGCTAAACATGGCGATATGGGGATGATTCAACAAAACGATGCTATTTTAGCCGTTTCAAATTCTGGTGAAACCGAAGAAATTTTAATCTTATTGCCTTTTATCAAACGCCTCAATATTCCCCTCATCACTTTAACGGGAAAACCTAATTCTACGCTGGCAACAGCTGCCAACATTAATATCAATGTCAGTGTGCATAAAGAAGCGTGTCCTTTAGGATTAGCCCCGACTTCAAGTACTACAGCGGCTTTAGTGATGGGTGATGCGCTCGCCATTGCGTTATTACATAAACGCGGATTTACCACAGAAGATTTTGCTTTATCTCATCCGGGCGGATCTTTAGGTCGCAAATTATTACTGAAAGTAAATGAAATAATGCATAAAGAAACATCGGTCCCTAAAGTCGATGCGGATGCATTCTTAAAAACAGCGCTCATGGAAATGACCCAAAAAAAATTGGGTATGACGACAATCATTCATGCCGATGGAAAACTCGCGGGTGTTTTTACAGATGGTGACGTGCGACGCGCGTTTGATAACGAAGCCGATGTGCATAAAACTCGTATTGATCAAGTGATGTCTAAAAATCCTAAAGTCATCCATCCGAATATGTTAGCGGCTGAAGCTTTAAAAATAATGGAAACTTACAAAATTACCGCGCTGATTGTGACGAATGAAGACCAGCACCCGGTCGGCGTTTTGCATTTACATGATATTTTGCGTGCAGGAGTGGTTTAATGAAAAATTTAGTCGCACAAGCTAAAAAAATTAAATTAGTTATTTTTGATGTCGATGGAGTATTAACCAATGGCGTATTGGTTTATAACAAAGACGGTCATGAATTAAAAGAATTTCATGTGCACGATGGTCAAGGCATAAAATTGTTATTACAAGCAAGGATTGAAGTCGCGATTATTACTACTTGTCGCTCCACCATTGTTGCTAAAAGAATGCATGATTTAGGTATTCAACATGTCTATCAAAACCAAACCGATAAATTAATGGCTTATGAAGATTTAAAGAAAAAATTAAATCTCACTGACGAACAGATTCTTTATGTAGGTGATGATTTTCCTGATCTACCCGTCATGGCTCGCGTAGGTTTGAGCATTACGGTTGCAAACGCACCCGCTATCATGCAAAAACATGCAATGGCCACAACCATTGCCAAAGGCGGCAAAGGCGCCGCACGAGAAATTTGCGATTTTGTATTAGAATCACAAAATCTTTATCAATCCCTACTTAAACCGTATTTATCATGACACTGATTAATCGAGCAAGTGCAGTAAGCGTATTAATATTGCTTTCGATAAGCTTAAGCATAGTCTCGATTATTTTAACCACTACTGGACATTTTATTCCGAGCAAAACCGTTTCCGATCAACCGGATTCTATAGTAGAAAATGTGGTTTCAACTACTTTTGATAAAACCGGTAAACCAGTATTTAAAATTAGCACCCCTAAAATCACGCATTATCCAGATGAATCGACTGATATTATCTCTCCTGAAGTCACTTTATTTCGCGAGCCCAATACTATCTGGCATATTAATTCCAAAACAGCTCACGCTACTTCAGGTACTGATCAAATTACTTTTAAAGATAATGTCGTAGTTCGCCACCAAAGTGATTTACAAAAACCGGTAACGACTTTATATACGACTTCACTCACGGTTTTTACCGACAAAAAAATTGCCAAAACAGATGATCCCGTATTTATTACTGATACTGATACCAAGATTCATGCGATTGGTATGTTAGCCCACTTAGATGATGGAACCATTAAATTGCTTTCAAAGGCTGACTTAGAATATGTACCGACTGCTTCTTAGTTTTTTATTGGTATTATTGACAACCACTTCTTTTGCTTTACCCGAAGACAGTAAACAATTAATGCACATCAGTTCAGACTCCACTCAATTTGATTTCAAAAAAGGCATTAATATTTACGAAGGTAATGTAGTAGTCAATCAAGGATCCACCCATTTAACCGCCGATAAAGTCACTACTAAAAATAATGATCTGCATAAAATTCAAGAAGTGATTGCTTTTGGTGGAATAAATCCCGCTATTTATACTACCATCCCAAACCCGGGGGATGAATTATTCACCGCCAAAGCCCATGAAATCAGGTTTTATCCTATAAAATCGTTAATTTTTCTAGAAGGCGATACTAGCGTGACACAAGGCGAAAACAGTTTCCAAGGGCCCATAATGATTTATAATACTAAAGATCAAATCGTCACCGCTCCCCCTTCTAAAAATGGACGAGCCACTATGATGATAAAACCAGGCTAAGCCCATGAAGACTTTAAGTGTTCGTAACATAAGAAAAGAATACCGACATCGCCAAGCGGTGAAAGATGTATCACTCACGGTAAATCGTGGAGAAGTCGTCGGTTTGTTGGGACCCAATGGGGCCGGCAAAACCACTTCTTTTTATATGATCGTTGGATTAATCACTTGCGATCAAGGTCAAATTTTATTGGATAATAAAGATATTACCAGTTTACCAATCCATGCTCGTGCCAAACTCGGCTTAAGTTATCTACCCCAAGATGCCTCAATTTTTCGTAAATTAAGTGTCGCGGATAATATTATGGCTATTCTTGAATTGCGCGATGATTTAAATTTGGAACAACGACAAAAAATCTTAGAACAATTATTAGAAGAATTTCATATTGCTCATTTGAGGGATGTCATGGGTATTAGTTTATCTGGGGGTGAAAGACGTCGCGTAGAAATTGCCCGTGCTTTAGCCATCAATCCAAAATTTATTTTATTAGACGAACCCTTTGCAGGTATTGATCCTATTTCAGTTGTCGATTTAAAACGCATTATTTCACATCTACAAAAACAAGAGATAGGCATTCTTATTACCGATCATAACGTGCGCGAAACTCTGGATATTTGCCAGCGCGCTTACATTGTCAATGAAGGACAAATTATTTTTGAAGGCACCCCACAAGCTATTTTAGAAAACCCACAAGTGCGAGCTGTTTATTTAGGTGAAGATTTTAATTTATAATTAATAAAAGGAAAGAAAGCTTATGCAATTAAATATCACAGGTAGAAACCTTGAAATTACTGCTGCTATTAGAAACTCCACTACAGAAAAATTTCAGCGCTTAGAAAATCATTTCCATCAAATAACCCATGTTAATATTGTTTATCATCTAGAACATATTACCCATATTGCTGAAGCTAAATTACATGCCTATGGTGCAGAAATTCACGCAACCGCTGAAGATAAAGATTTATATAGTGCAATCGATTCTTTAGTTGATAAATTACAAACTCAAATTGTAAAACACAAAGAGAAAATGACCAATCACCACAAAGGCTAATGGACTATGATCAATGAAAAGATCACCATCCAAAACGTCATGGGGCTGCACACAAGGGCTGCCGCCAAACTAGTTGAGCTCTCCTCTACTTTTGAAAGCTTAATTCAACTGGCTAATAATGATCAGCTAGCCAATTGCAAAAGCATTATGAGCTTAATTTTACTCGGCGCTAAAAAAGGCGTCACTTTAGAGCTACATATAGAAGGCGCCGATGAACTAGAAGCCAAAGCAGCCGTATTAGATTTAATCAATCGTAAGTTTGATGAAACCTAAGGATGCAAAAAAACTTATAAAATCCTACATCTCTTAAGATTTCCTTAAGGTTTGGCGTGCTATCTTTTATAACAGAGGGATAGCAAATAGTTCAAAAAACAGACATATTGATAGGATCTGTTCAAGTGTAATCAAGTACTTATGGATGATAACTTTTTAGGCTAAAGGCAGGATATTTGTCAAACCTGGACTATACTTATTATGTAAGTGTGATGAATTCATAAGGAAAATGTAATGCCAAACGAGGTTCCCACCTATGGCTGAGTTTTACGATGAGTTAAGAAAAATTCAAGTAAGAATTCGAAACGAAAGAATTCTGCTGCAAGATATTCGCAGCTTTGCACTTTACACAAAAAAATTAGGGCATAAATTAAGCGCAGATGAAAAGGCACAAGCTCAAAATATAATTAAAAGAGGATTAAATAAAATAAAAGACCTTGCCGAGGACAAATCCTGGGGGGTATTTTTAAGAGCAAACCATAAATTTCTTGGCACTAACAAAGCAATACTCTCACCTCAAGAAAGAGAAGCTATCGCTGAATTAAACGCTATTATTGAACCTTTATTTATTGATGAATTTAATAAAAAAATAAATTCCGACGGAGAAGTTTTAAATGCTGATCTGATCATTTATATCAATATATTAAACAAACAAGAATCCACCCGTGATAATGCACAAGTACAAAAAGCCAAGGATATTTTAATCCAACGAGCATCCCTTATAAAAAGCGAAGATTTGGAGCCAAAATATGAGAAATTACTCGTTAAAATTGTCGCTTTATTAGTTAACCCATTCGATGAAATAAAACTTGCTCAATTAATGCAAGCAAAATACGGACGCTTTGCCATTGAAAAATTCGTTCAGCAAGTTAAACATCCAGAGATTAGAGAATTACTGTCAGAATTTATTTTTAAAGCTGATTTTGATTCTAAAGATTCTGACATCACAAAACGTAACAAAGCGCTTGAGGTATTTTTAAAAAGAACGGAAATGCTGGAAGAAGTTCTGGAATCAAAAGCGTCTGATTTTGATATACGCAAACAAAGAAATGCTCTGCTGATTGACTGTGCCAAGAAAGTTTTACCTCAAGGTGAACAAAAAGATCAAGATCAGCTCGAACCTATAAGCGATGATCAAAGACTTTTTTTAAAAAATGCTTTAATTCCCTTATTAGCAACCACGGATAGCGTAATACAGTTTTTGCAAGAAACGGGTGATCACGGCACTGCTGCCCTCTGCGCTTTAAGTTTAGATCAACCCACAGTGGCTAAGAAAGACTATATGTCGCGTGTACTTGAAGAGGTACTTCATTCTGCAGGACTAAGAATTAATGACGATACTCGGCACCAATTAAATGTAACCGGGTTACTTTTACTTGTTGAAAAAAATATTGCCATACTCGATAAAGTACCGGCTAACCAACCTATTCTGGAACAAGACAAACAAACGTTTGTGGGTTCTTTGGTTGATCTTACTGGAAACGTCAATATGCCTGTCGTTAAAGGTATAAGATTAAGCGATCAAACCACCTTAGAAAGTCGCGTGAATGAAGCCATTCTTTATGGAAATACGTATAATAACGAGTTTTCACTCGAATCTGCAAGGGAACTTGCTGATACCATTCGCACTCTTCAAGATCCCTCTCATGTTGAAAGAATTGCCTCTGCAAGAGTCGAAGGAAGTGCTGAATATTTTGAACTTCCTCTCACATCAAGAATGCTTGCTCGTCAACCCAGTAGTCCTGATAGAAAAAAATATCGAAAGCATGTCGTCGCAGATTTAACTCGACAAAAAAGCAACCTAATAAAGACTATTCAAAACACAATAGGTCTTTCATTAACTGAATTAAAGCTTGAAGATGCAGAAAAAAAAGCCACGGCTGCAAGAAACCTAGACAAAATATTTAGAATAATAGGTAAAGAGAACGCTCACCTATTATGCGTACCCGAACATGAAAAACCAGAACCCGACAGAATGACTCATGCAAGAGTTTTTACCGCAAATCATCTTTTGCATCATCATTTTGATGCCGTTATTAATCGCTTAACATTTATTGTTAATACTATAGCCATTAAAGAGCCAGAAACGGTTATTCAGTTTTTTAATGGTTATCTATCAAAGCAGTCTCCCCACTCTAAAATTCTAGCAAAAGCCATTCTAACAAGCCCCCGTATGGTTAGAGGGTTATATAACACCGTCCCTTCTCCACACCCTGACCTTGATAAAATAATTGAAACTTTAGATATTAACTCGGCTATTGAAGTTTTTGATCATGCGTCTCAATTAACCAACAAAATAATTGATAAAAAGCATGCTATCAATCTACAGATGAAATTACTGAGTATTCCGAGATTTCGCGATGCATTAATCAATTCAAGAGAACATTCGCCTAAAAAAGCAGTTTCTGCCTTTAGCCATTGGTCACGTCTGGATTTTTTTAATCAAATTGATGCCACACAAGATCCCGCCGTTAAAGCATTTTTGAAATTAATTAGATTAGGCAATCCTGAAGCTGTACACCAGCTCATAAAAAAAGGCGTGCTTGATAGATATCTTGATGAGCTTGATCTTTCTACGCTAGATCCGGGATATATTAAATTATTTGACCCTTCTTGCAGAATAGTTTTACTTGCAAAAAAATGGAATGAAAATTTAAATCCTCCAATGCGTGAAGCACTGATAGGCAACCCTAATGAGTTAGTCCGAATAATTAACCAAAAGGACATGAGACATGCTCAAGCGGCTCGTATTTTATTAGCTGAAGCAAATAAACGTGAAGTTATTTCGAAAGAGCAACTCATCGAAGAAACTAAAAATGATACAGAAAATAAACGTAACACAGAGACGGCTATTCATAATCTAGTCTTAGCTGGGATTTGCAACCTAGATTCTTCTTATGATGTAAAATTAGACCCTAATAGATATGGTGATAACCCACTCATTGTCGACGATATAAAAACATTCCTTACAAAGTGCATAAGACTTCCTTCTGGAATCTTCAATAACGCTGCTTTACTGGGTGGCGTTATGGGTGGAATGATTTCAGTTCCAGGTCAGGCCGTTGATATGGCAGTCCAAAATGTTTCATTTATAGAAAAAGCGAATCTTAATGCGTTTAAATTTATACTATATAGACCAGAAATAGTTTTAGCATTAACGACTGAGGACTACAAAAAAGTAATTGAGAAGGCTGTTACAAAAGGTTTCTCTCCACGAGATTTTTTGGAGTTAGTCAAATTTTATGAAGAAAAATCTCTAAATAATGGTGCAGCTTTAGGTGTTTTAGAAGAATTATTAAGTACACCGAATTTTTTAGCCTTTTATAAAGCCAATACGCATTTTGAAAGGCCTGATGCTTTGGCACTGATAGAGCTTGTAGATCTTTATAGTCAATATACAACTAGCAAAATGACAAGAAACAATAAAATTACTAATGAAACTATTGAAAGCTTAGAAAAAGCTCATCAGGGTAAAGCCACTCAAGATGCAAACTTAAAAGTAGTAGGTGCTATTACATTTAAACAAAACGGAGAAAAACTTAAGACATTACTAAAAGTATCCGAAAATCATAAACCTCCTTCCTATTTACCAGCATTTTTAGCAATAATTGCAGGCTTAGCTTTAATGGCTGGTGCTGTTACTGGCATTGCGCACATAGTAGCGACTGCGCCTGTTGGCGCATCAGTGGGAGCTATTGCCATCCATGTGGTAGTAGTTTCTTCAGCAGCGGCATGGCAAGCAGCAGTCGTTGTTGGGACTGGATTAGCACATTTTGCTATGGTTGCAATTCCCTCACTTTCTTTACTAGCTGCTGCAGGAGCGGTACTAGTAATAGCATTAGGCGCAGCAGCTATTTTGCTCGCTTTAAAAGTAGCCTATAACAAAGCTAAGGATTTGTGGCATGGCAGAACTGCGCTGGATACCAATGGCAAACACAAAATTCAAGGTGCGCTTGAATATTTAAATGAAAATGAATTTATCTTTCCTTGCAAAGGAAAAGAAAAAGAAATAGGACGCACGCTAAGTCACGGCAAAGCGAATGGCTGGGATCTTCAAATTCCTAAAGATAAAAAAGAATTCTGCGCTAGAGTTGAATCTAAATATGTCATTGATGCCCATAAACAAAAGAATTGGTCTATATTTTCTTTCTTTGATAAAGCCATTGCTATTTTAAGATCTATAAAGGGATGCTGGGGCACCGATGAGTATCTTGCGAATGCTGTAGCAACAGCGGCTGTAGGGAGGGAACAAGAACTCGCTGAACCGGTTGTTGCTGCTGAACAACCACAAGCTTATACTGTACAAAGACATCTTCCAAAACCAGGAGAATTACCTCGCAGTGCTCCTATTAAAGTTCCACAAGCTGGACGCGCAAGCAGCGCTCACCCTAATATTTCTGAGTCTCCTTCACTTTTACCTGAAGACTTCGTCTCTGCTTGGAAACATGATAGAAATCCATCCCCTGGACTTTTCTCGGGCGAACCATCACCAAAAAATGAAGAAAAAGAGCAAGAAGCTGGGTTAGGTAAATCGGTGAGCGAAGCTGCTACTAATGTAGTGAAAGAACATAATGGTTCACACGCACCGAAATACCCGCAGGGATTTTATAAGAGCTTAGATCCCTTAACTCGTAACCAAGTTGATAGAATCAAAGATCCAGTAAAACAGCAGAAAATGCTTGAACAACTTTATGAACGTATTAAGAAAGTAGGCCGTTGATAATAGCTAACGCTTCCTGATCTCCCTATCTCAATAAGGTCTGAAATTTTAATAAGCTAAAAAATAATGAAATATTTTTAGTCAAAAAATTATTTAATTTTTTCGAAGGTAATACTAACCCAATTATAAAAGAGCTCAATAAGGTTGCCAGCAAAAATTCTGGGCTTTTAATATGATTCACTATAATATTTTTTTGTTGAATTAACTGTTCTCTGTCTGCCTGCACTTTTAATTCTAACATTTCAACTTTCTTTTTTAGCATGCTCATGGTTACTCTCCTCGGGTAGATTACTCATTGCCAATTGTCGTCGGGTGGCGGGGAAAAAGATATTTTTAGCTATAACCTTTTTCAATCTAAGCATTATCAAAATCAGGGTTAAATAAATAATACTTAAAACCCCTAGAGCTGATAAGAGATTTAATTTTAAAGACATTATTGCAATAACTATCATAATGGAACTTACTATCCAGATACTGATTAGTAAAATTCCTAGGAAAATATAAATAAAAAATAAAATATTGATACTCTCAAAAGCTAAGCGAGCTTCTGCGCTGATTAATTGTTTAATGTCATCAAGCCATTTAAAGGAGCTTGGGATGAGGCTTAAAATAGCCTCACCCAAGTTTACTTTCTTATTATTATTCTGCTCCATTAACTTTAGGCTTTTTTAGATTTTTTAAATATCAAGCCCAACACTACCCCAGCTAGGAGAGCGAAACCTGCTGTTTTAACAGGATTTTCGTTGACGTAGCTAGCAATATTCTCTTGAATATCAAGAGCTTTATCTTTTACATCATGTGCTTTTTGAGAAATTTCTTCTCCCATTTCAGATGCTTTATCTTTAAATTTTTGAAACGTATCAACTTTATTAAATTTTTCTTGTGCGGATTTCATAGTCGTAGACATAGATATTTTCCTCATTGAAAAGTTATGTTATTTAAGATAAAGCGATTTTTTTTAAATAATTCGACCCAAAATTAACCCGGTCAATAACGCAATTCCCGCTGCTGCAAACGGCCGAGTTTTGACGTATTTTTCTAAGGTTTTTTGAATGGAATCAGTACGTTCAGTGAGATCATCTATTGATTTTGAAAGTGCTTCGCCGATTTGATCTTTAGCGTGCAAACCACTTTCTACAAGCGCATCCTTTACTTTTACCAAATCTTCCTTTAGATCTGAACCAGCATTTTTTTTATTAAAGTCAGTCATGGTAACATCCTCATTAGTATTTTTATTTAAACTACCCTTTTAAAATACTCTGAATGTTTTTTGCGGTCAATACTAAATAAGTTTTTTATGAATGTAAAAATACGGTAGTTTAACTTCCATATTTTTTTGCTGGAAAAATAGGTTAACTGGGCTTTTGCGTAGGCTAAATTTTTTATATCCACGCATAATTTAAAAAAACTTGGGATAAAGCCAACAATGGCTTCACCCAAGTTTTTAATTTTTTTAGTGTTAGCGTTTGATTCCATGAGGGTTAGTTTTTCCTGGCTCTTTTAATTAACAAGCCCATTAACATGCCGGTTAAAAACGTATAACTCACCACCTTAATAGGATTATCGCTAACAAATTGTGAAACACTTTGCTGGATATCATTAGCTTGGTCTTTTGCATCATCCACACATTCTTCTGCCTTCTCTTTAAGTCCTGAAGTCTTTTCTTGCATAGAATACTCTCCCTTTTTTGGTTAGAAAATTTCTTAAAATAGGCGAGCGATTAATAATCCCGCCAATAAAGCTCCACCTGCAGAAACTAAGGGGCGTTTTTTGACGTATTGGACAATTACTTTTTGAATAGGATCGTATTGTTCTGCATCTTCTTCGTCTTGAACCTCAGGCTTTGCTTTCTGAGATTTTTCTTTCTCTTTAAAAGCATCCTTATTTTCTTCATCTAAGCTTGAACGCTCGCTCTTTATTACATCATTGCTAAAGTTATTCATAGAATTTTCCTTATTAAGTAATTAATTATTTAAATCACACTTGATAAAGTAATACTAAAATAAGGTTTTTGATAGATGCGACAAATACGATAGTAGTTTTAACAACCCGCTACGGTCATTTCTTCAATTAAAATAGAACCCGTATGAATATTTCCTCGACGATCAATATCATTTCCGATTTCAATAACACGCGCATAAATATCACGTAAATTTCCCGCAATCGTAATTTCATCGACAGGATATTGAATTTTTCCGTGTTCAATCCAAAAACCACTCGCGCCGCGAGAATAATCACCAGTGACAATATTAATACCCTGCCCCATAACTTCGGTGACTAATAATCCTTTATCCATGGTTTTTATTAAAGCTTCTAAATCTTTTTCGCTGTGTGAAATCGACAAATTATGTACGCCGCCAGCATTTCCTGTAGATTTCATTCCTAATTTTCTGGCGGAATAAACACTTAAGCAATAATTTCTTAAAATACCGTTTTCGATAAAAATATTATCTGTAGTGTTGACACCATCATCATCAAAAGGAGCGCTGCCTAAAGCTTTTGCTAAATGGGGATGTTCTTGAATTTGAATGTGTTCGGGGAAAACTTTTTTTCCTAAGTGATCAACTAAGAAAGAAGATTTTCTATATAAACTGCCGCCTTGGATAGCCGATACAAAATGGCCTAATAAACCGCGGGCTTCTTCGGCTGGAAATATGACGGGGACTTTGCAGGTTTTTAAGGATTTTGCGCCTAGACGTCTTATGGTTCTATCGACTGCTTCATTGGCAATGTCTTTGATGGATCTTAACATGTCGGGATCGCAAGCGGTGGTGTAACTAAAATCACGCTGCATTTCTTCTTTTTCTTTTGCAATCATGACACAGCTGATTTCATGTCGAGTGGCGGATGATAACCCAATAAATCCTTGTGAATTACCATAAGCGTGATAACTCTCGCTAGTGGTAATCATGGCACCTTCAGAATTTGAAATGCGTTTATCTTTGGCAAGTGCGATAGCTTCACACTCACAAGCTAATTTAATCGCTTCAGCCACCGATATTTTCCAAGGGAAAAATAATTCTATTTCAGGATAATTAAAAGCTAATAACTCTTTTTCAGCAAGACCCGAACAAGGATCTTCATCGGTAAACCGCGCAATATTACAAGCCGCTTTCACAGCAGATTCTATGGCTTCACGAGAAAAATCTGAGAGACTGGCTGAACCTAAACGTTTGCCAAAATAAACATTAAGACTAATGCCTTTGTCTTGATGATATTCAACCGATTCGACTTCTGCTTTGCGTGAACTAACCGTAAACCCTTTATTGGTTCCAACATCAACTTCAGCGTCTGTTGCACCTTGACGTTTTGCTTCAGCCAAAATACTTTCAACTAAATTTTTTAAATTATCCATGATGCGTGCCCCCAACAGTCATAGAGTCTACTTTTAATGTGGGTTGGCCGACACCAACGGGAACACTTTGTCCGTCTTTACCACAAATTCCAATGCCTGAATCGAGTTGTAAATCATCGCCCACCATAGAGACTTTAGATAATACCTCAGGGCCATTACCAATTAAGGTTGCGCCTTTAACGGGTTTAGTAATTTTTCCATCTTCAATCAAATAAGCTTCACAGGCGGAAAATACGAATTTGCCTGAGGTGATATCGACTTGTCCGCCACCAAAGTTTACTGCATAAAGCCCTTTTTTAACGGAGGCAATAATTTCTTCTGGTTTTGATTTTCCGGGTAATAAATAAGTATTAGTCATGCGCGGCATAGGCATACTGGCATAAGATTCGCGTCGACCATTGCCTGTTGATTTCATTCCCATCAATCGTGCATTGCGTTTATCTTGTAAATAATTACGTAAAATTCCATTTTCAATTAACACAGTACACTGCGTGGGTGTCCCTTCATCATCAATAGTTAATGAACCGCGACGATTAGGAAGTGATCCATTGTCTACTACCGTACAAAGCGTTGAGGCGACTTGCTTACCCATTTGACCACTATAAAGTGAAGTGCCTTTGCGGTTAAAATCACCTTCTAATCCGTGACCTACGGCTTCGTGTAATAAAACCCCGGGCCAACCTGGGCCTAATACTACAGGCATAGCGCCCGCTGGAGCATCCACTGCTTCTAAATTAACAGCCGCTTGACGCACGGCTTCTTTCGCATATTCAAACCCTTTATCATCGGCGAAAAAATATTGATAATCATAACGTCCGCCACCACCTGCATAACCTTGTTCACGTCTACCGTTTTGTTCCATCACAACGCTTACGTTCAGTCGAACCAAGGGTCTCACATCTGCTGCTAAGTGACCGTCACTTGCCATGACTAAAATCGTTTCAAATTCTGCTGCTAAACTAATATTGACTTGAATCACGCGCGAATCTAAAGCACGAGTGTATTTATCTATTTTTTGTAATAACGCGACTTTTTCAGTTTCAGTTGCTGAAGTTAAAGGATTCACTGGTAGATATAATTGTTTTTCGATAGACATTTCCCAAGCTTTGACGGGAGTTGCGCCATCGTTATTGCTAATACTTCTTGCGGCTTTGGCGGCTTGTTCTAGGGCAGGAAGAATAATGTCATCAGAGTAGGCAAACCCCGTTTTCTCCCCACTCATAGCCCGCACACCCACACCGCGGTCTATATTGTAACTACCCCCTTTAATAATGCCGTCTTCTAAGACCCAAGATTCGGTATAAGAAGCTTGGAAATACAAATCCGCATTATCAATCGAATTCCCCAACACATGACTTAAAACATTTTGTAATTGAAGATCAGTCAATCCGGCGGGGTCTAGTAAATTTTTACGTGCTATTTCAAAGGGTTGCATCATAGAGACTCAGGCCTTTCCTTTTCTATTTTGGGCACCAGTTTACCATGATGTTCTAATCAGGTCTTGCCTTTATTGGCTTCCTTCAATACGATAGAGATTGGGATGGTTAGTTATTTTTGCAAGGAATACGCAATGAAATATTACCAAATTCTTTTGATAGCTAGCTTGAGCATTTTTTTATCAGGCTGTATGACTCCACCGTCAGATCCGCCTAAACACCAACTTTACAGACCCCAACAAACCCTGACTAAACAAGCTTCTAACCAAAGCCAATCTTCGCCTTTATTAAAAATGTCTTCACTACATTCTGAAGATGAGTTAAAAGAAGAGCCCCTAAAGAAAAACCCCATAGCGGTCAATATTTATCCTAAACACAGCCATCCCGACAAGCCATATATGGTTGTAGGCGAAGAAACCGTTTCCCAATACAATCACGGCGGCGTTAAACGCGCAGAAGCCTATGTACGCGATAAGTTAAGAAGACTTGCGGCCTATTTAGGTGGTGATGCGGTGATTGATATTAAGCATGATAAACACATGGTGAGCGGGACGGTTGTTTCGTTTAATAAGTCGACGGGGTAGTAATTTCTAAGCCTTACCCTTTGCAAGGAAAAGCGGGCAGCCACGAGGGCTGCCCCTACACTTCTTGCCCTATTCGTTGTTCTATAAACAATTTATCTTCTTTCCAATTGCTCGGATTATTACGGATATAATTTCGTAAAATTTCTAAAGATTTTTCATCGCGTATAATATGTTCGTAATAATTTTTTTGCCAAATTCTTCCTTCAAAATCAGGCCAATGGTGATCTTGTATTCCTTGGATATATTCTTTTGTAGTAATAGATTTAAATGCGCCCATGATACTACTGATTGTAGGTTGGTTAGGTGGGTTGATTATAATAATTCCATGAAAATGATTAGGCATTACAACATAGCTGTCTAAATTAATATTCGTAAAACGCTGAATTAATTTATTCCAATTTTTCTCAACGAGCTTACCTAACTCACTTAAGCTTACTTTATTATTTATAATATTCCCTAACAAACATTCTCTGTTTTGAACACAAATGGTAACAAAATAAGCGTTACTTCGAGAATAATTATATTTTTTTAATCTAATCGATCTTCGACGATGAATATCTGGATTATATTTCATTATTTCTCCTATTCAAAATAAGTATGAGATGGGTAAACAAGGCAAGAAGTGTAGGGGCAGCCCTCGTGGCTGCCCGCTTTTGTTTGCAAATGGCAGGATGACTTATCTAATGCGGGAATTTTGGAAAACCAAAGACAATCATGACGTCAACGCGCTAACCGCCTTATCGGATAAGCCGGTTTAATCCCCTGCTTATCAAAAGCTTCCCAAATTGCCAAAAGCACTTCAGAGCGCATACTAGGACGGGATTTCACTAAACGTAAATTAATAAAATATCGCACTTCTAAATCAACGGTCCCCTCGCCAAGCTCTTTCATAAATACTTCAGGCGCCGGATCTTTTAATACTTTAGGATTTGCCGCTAACACATCATAAATAATTTTCTGCACCGTAAACGGCGATTCAGCTTGATTTAGAATCACTCTTGCAACCGTTCTCACAATATTATCTTTAGCGGTCCAATTGATAAAAGTTTTATTACAAATATCAGCATTAGGTACCACAATATCCATGTGATCCCAGGTGCGCACAGTAACGGCGCGACTGCCTAGATGAATGACATCACCTTCGTGGCCATCAATCGTCACGGTATCTCCTACTCGTAAAGGACGCTCTATTAATAATAAAAATCCACTGGCTAAATTATTAATTAAATCACGCACGCCAAATCCAATCACCGCACCAAAACCGATGGCAACTGCGGCGACTGCTTTAAAATCCACCCCTAAAACTTCTAAGCCAATGATAATACCTATAGTGATCATTAAATATTGGCTTAAAATCGCCAGACTATTTCTAACACCTAAATCTTCTGTACGTTTGGTAAGCAAACGATAAACAAATTCACGCGTCCACTTAGCTGCCCAATAAAGTAAAGAAATAATAACCACTAATTCGACGATACTTAAAGGCGTAATAATGGTATTAAAAACACTGCCCAATCGATAATGAATTAATTTATTCAAACGTTCAACAATAGGTGATAATCGATCCCAGCCATATAAAATAAATAATGCAGCGCACGCTAATAAAATTAAGGCAATACGTAAAACTCTATCTAAAGGTTTTAAGAATGCTTCGCTTAATAACCAGCCATTCGAGACATGAGAAATTAAGATTTTAGAAAACTCATCCATGATTTCTACTAAAATGGCGCGCGCTATAAAATAGCCTATCAACACCAGCAATAAAATTCCTTCATACCAAAAAATAGTGTAAACCATGTTAATATAACCGCTTAATCCAATGATAGAATTAATAATCAGTAATAAAGCAACAAAACGACTTATGAATGACGGGGATTTAAATAAACCTAAAGACATGATGAATAAAAATATCAAAAAGAGTCTTGCAAAAACAGTTTTTAATTCATAACTCACAGCAAGTCCGCTTACCAACACCACTAATCCTGTGATAATACCGCCTATAATTAACATCCATCGTAAACGAAAAGTTTCTACTAAATAAATGCGGGCGGTTGCAAGACAGCCTTTAAATACCAGCCAAACTGCGGCCAGATTGATAAAAAAGTAATAGTCTTCCCGAGGAATTTCTAACCAATAAAATAACCATAGCGCATTACCTATGACTGCAATATCCACCAGTAGAAATTGAAATAATTGAACCACTAAATTTTGTTGTTTTAAGAAACGGCGCGCAAGATAAAATGCTCCCCACCATAAAACTTCAAATCCTGCCAAAATCATCCACCATTCAAAATCAAAATCGGCTAAACTCGTGATGAGATCGTTAGTTAAGGTTTTGACTTCATGATAGGCCAAACCTGGCAGTACTAAAATTTCAGCACTTAAATCTAACCAAGCTCTTTCATCGAATCCGGGCAATGTTTGTCTTCTGGATAATTCTTGCTTCAAGGTTTTATTTAATAATGTTTGAACCTCGGCAAGATCTTGATTTAAAGTTGCAAATTCAGCTAATTTTTCTATAGGCTTTAAGTCTTTATTTAACACCTGTACTTGATCTTTATAATTATTTAATAAAGTAATAGAAGTACCCGGCACAATAGAAATTTTTAATTGCTGAATTTGATTTTTATAACGCCCCGTGAGCATTTTTAAATAACTGGAATTTATTTGCTCATTAATTGTATAAATTTGGTGTGCTAGCTGCTCACGTTCAGCTTTATCTTGAGTACTATTTAATTGTTGATTTAATTTATTTAATTGCTGCTGAGAGTCTTTATGTTTAACTTGAAAAAGAGCTTCTGTTTTAGCTTGTTGTTTTTGTAAATCTGCAATCGCTTGCGATCTTAGTAAATTTTGTTGTTTGGTCGCTTCCGATTGGTAAACCACTAATGTTCTTTCAGCGGCGCGTTTTAATTGCTTTAAATGCTCAACGCGTTCTTTTCCTGTATCTGAAAGATCTTGTTGCGCTTCAAATAACTCAAGATTAATATTATTTAAAGTTGATTTAGCTGCTGATATTTCTATAGGTTCAGCAAAAGCTAAGCCTATAGAAAAAAATAAAACAATACTAATCGCTTTCTGTAACCACAGTTTCATTGCTTAGCACCTGTTTACGCAAGAATCCTATCAGAAAAAGTCCTGGAAACGACATAAGAAATGCCCAAGTAAAATAATCCACCCAGCCCATTTTTTTGACCATAATAGCAGCAACAGGTCCCAATATCACCCGCCCAATGGAAGACAGGGCTGATAATAAAGCAAATTGAGTAGCGGTATAGCGTAATTCACACAGCGACATTAGAAAAGCAACTAAAGCCGCCGTACTCATTCCACTACAAAAACTTTCAATCCCAATAGAGCTTGCCATCAATAAATAATTTTTACCGACCATCGCCAAAATGACAAACATTAAATTGGAAATCGCTTGCGCTAAACCAAACAAAAACAATGCGCGATAAATATTCAGATTAGACAGCAAAAGCCCACCACAAAATGCGCCAAAAATAGTCGCCACTAAACCAAAAGTTTTATAGGTGATACCAACGGTTGATAAAGTAAAGCCTAAATTTTTAAGTAAAAAATTACTCATCAATGATAAAGCTAACGCATCGCCAATTTTATAGAGAACAATAAATAATAAAATCAGAATAATATTTTCTCTTCGCCATAAATTACGAAAAGGCTCAACTACCGCAGCAGTAAATGTTTTAGGAGCTATAATAAATTGTGAAGGCTCTTTGGCTTTATAAGTTGTAATAACAGATAATCCCATTAATACCGCCATCCACTCATAAGTCATGCGCCAACCTATATAATCTGCAAATACTAAGGCTAGTCCGCCGGCAAATAACATGGCAATACGATAAGCAAAAATATAATTCGCCGCTCCCAAACCCCGCTCAGAGGGAGATAATACTTCGGTTCGATAAGCATCAATGGCAACATCTTGTGAGGCTGAAAAGAACGCAATAACAAGCGCCATTAAACCCATTAAACCTGCATTATTTTGTGGACTTAAATTCGCTAAAATAAATAGCGCTACACACAAAGCAAGCTGCGTTAAGGCAACCCATCCCCGCCGTCTACCACCCCAAGGCGGCACAAAACGATCGAGAACTGGCGCCCATAAAAATTTCCAAACATAAGGCATCCCTACTAACGATAATAACCCTATCGTCATAATGCCAACACCCGCTTCCGTAAACCACGCTTGTAATGTTGATCCTGTTAAGACCAACGGCAATCCGGATGAAAATCCCAATAACCAAATCGTTAACATGCGTGGTGATCGGAACATATTATTCTCCTAACGATGAGTTATTCTAGGGACTTCCAATTCTTCTTTGCGTAATTCGTTGTAGCTTTTAGCAAAGATAATGGAAGTATTTTTCTTAACATAATCAGGAGATACCACGGGATAAGCTCCGGCTGCAGAAGCAGAAAGTGATACTTGAGCGGCGGCAGCAGGGTTTTTTTCTATGGCGACTATATTACTCACTTTTTGTAAGGTGCTAATATAAGTTGCATACAGACTTTCCCACCATTTACTTGCCACTAATGTATCACCTTTAGCTTCGGGCATTGAGTCCTCCATTCCAGAATATACCAAGCCTGATGGATCACGCCGTAAAAATTTTTCTTCTAATTTTCTATACGCTTTTGCTGATTCTGGAATCCAAAAAACCTAACTTAACAAAAAGGCTAGTCCGAGTTGAATGTCTACCATGATGAGCAATACGAGCAGTCATGCGTTGTAGTCTTTGGAATTCCAGAAAATGATCTTCTGTCACGCTTCTTTGATCCAAAGCCTTTGCCAATGCTGCAAGTTTGGAGTCAACAACACCAAATAAATCAGTTTTGTCATTTCTGCCTTTGGTTGTATATTTAACGTCGAAAAGTCGAGCATTTTGTTGCTCAAGAAATTTCCTATAAACCGCAATCCAATACAACAAATCTTTCTTGGCTTGTGTTTGCTCTTGTCCGTGCGAAAGTATTTGCAATTTCATTAATGGCATATTTCCTCCAATTCAAGGTTTAAAAATTTTTCGATAATCATTATAACTATCTATATTAGCTCCACCCGCTATCAAGTGCCTAAATTCGTGCACTGTACGATAATATTCACCACTAAAATTATTTTTTACTCGATCATTTTGCTCTGCTTGGATTAGCTCAAATTTATCCTTTAAATTTTTCCAAGCAGTCCAACTTTCAGATTCCGCTGCGGGTTTCCAATAGCCTGCGCTTATCACATAACCCAAACCCGTAGCAATAGTATTGGTTTTAGAAAAGCGTCGGTGATGCGCAACGATAGCGGTTCGGATTATAGCTTCCTTAATTTGATCTTGATAAGGATGCTTATTATCCAGTACCTCTTTGTTCAATTCGAGCACGCCCTTCAATCTTTCAAGCTCAATTTTTATTTGCCCAAAAAGCAAATCTTTATCCGCAACACCTCGAGCTAATCGCTTTTCACTCATGCGGTTTCTTTGAGCATCAATATATTGAATTAGAGTATCAATAGTCTCATGCATGGTTATTTTGTCATGTTCAGGTACTGGTGGTCTTTGCATATTGTTTCCTATTTTCCTAGCTTTACTGATCTCAGAGTATTGTATGAAGCAATAAATTGATCGTCTTTCTTAATAAATCTGTTATTATTTTCCAAAGTTCTCTGATATTCAGCCAAAAATCCTTGTTTTAGAGCAGAATCTTCCTCGGGTGTCACCTGAGCATTTGAAAACTTATTTTGTGCCAATTTTTCCCAATCCACCCAACTTTCAGATTTTGCAGCGGGTTTCCAATAGCCTGCACTTATTACATAGCCCAAACCTGTGGCAATATTATTAGTTTTAGAATAACGTCGATGATGAGCTATAAGAGCGGTTTCATGTATAGCTTCTTTAATATCTTGTTCATAAGCTGGTACATTCTCGTCTCGTAAAAGCTTTTGTTTTAAAGTAATTAATTTATCTTTAAGGTCAGTAAAAAGCTGCGTTTTGTCTGCCTTACCTTTAGACATAATTTTTCTATCTAAACGCTGATTCTGCATTTCAATAAAAGTTATTAAAATATCTAAAGTATCTGTTGCGGTTTTCTTTTGCTCTGATGTTAATGACATATTTTTCTCCTAATGCCTTGGTGCATGAATTGGCGACTCTTCGAGTGTAGATGGAACAGGTTTTGGAATATACGGTTTGTGTAGTCTTAATTGAGCGTAGGTACTAATCTTTGGCAGGTCAGACTTATCTTCTTCACCTGGTATAAAAATAAATCGAGAAGAAGGATTTAAAGTAGCTTTATAAGCTCTGCTCAATGCTTCCCAAACTGTTCTATCTGATGCCTTAATCGAAACACTAAGTTTATCTTCTCTCCTTGCATGTAATTCACTTGCAAGCGGATAAGAAGATTCATCTTTAATTTTAGCAAGATCAGTAAATACTTCTTTTTCTAATTTCAACCAACCTTTCCAGGTAGTCGCATTTTTATAGGGATTAACATAAGTCCCCGATAAAAACCAAGGTACCCATCCCAAACTCCAATTAATAAAAGCATTAATTTTAGAATAACGCTTATGATTGGCCACAATCGCTATTTCAGCCATTAAATGCTCTAACTGAAGCACGTCCTCGTCTGTCCCTGATAACTTCACTAATTTGTCTCTTATATCAGTCAATCGTTGCTTTTTTTCCAGACGGCCCTTTTGAGTCCATTTGTCCCAAAACGATATTTTTCCCTCCTTGCCAAAAAGACGATCCTCTTCTTCAGTAATAAAATTATTAATACGAGCGATAACATTTTTAATAATATTTCTATTCGCAGACATTAAACTCTCCTTCTTGGTTGCTGAGGTGGCAAGTGTTCATCAAAACTCACCGCTCGATATTCATTATAACTAGCAGCAGGCTTCACAGTTTGCTCAACCTTATCTTTGACCCAAGCCTGAATATTGGATTTATTAAATAAACTTCTATAAGTTGCCAAAAATTGCAACCAAAGATGGCTCACCACGGTATGTTCTGATTTAGCTTCTGAATCATCACGTTTTAAAAATCGCGCTTCTAACATTTTATAAGCTTTCAAAGATTCGGGTTCACTGTAAAAGTTTAAGCGTCCCCCGGGCTTTCTAAATAAACCCGTCCCTAAGGTAAAAATAGTATTAGCAACAGCATTAGTTTTAGAATATCTCGCATGATGCGCCACACGTGCGGTTTCTTCTTGAAGCTCAGCAAAACTCGTTAAAAAATCTACTGATAAGGGTTTATCCGGGCCGCCCAAATTATCAAATAAATTTGAAAACTTATGGTTAACTCTAGCAAAAAGCTCATATTTATCATCCGCACCTTTTGTTGCTCTTACCGTCTTAAGACGTTCCATCTGTCCTGCAATATATTTTCGATAAGCATTAATCCAATATCTGCAATCTTCTTTTTCCGTACGGTTTTTTTCATCACCCTCTGGTGCAATTCTCATTTTAAAAGGCATAATTAAAATCTCCTAGTATATAAAAAGGCCCAGCAAGCTGGGCCCTGGTGATTATTAAGGTCTTTTACGAACCGGGACATTATTAATGAAACTCTCGGTAGAATTAATGACTATTGTTTGTTCTATACCGATATTATCCCTTGATCCAATAGCATCTTTAGTAGTTCGAGTACAACAAAATGACGCGTGTGCGCAGAGGAAGCTAAATTTACCTTTTTAGTTAACTTATTCCAAGCGCCGCTAAGCTCGCGTGGGGCAGTCGCAACAGGGTCAGTCGCGGCTGGCTCTGCTTTTTTCTTTAGCGCGCTTGATGGTCCACGAGGACTTGCAGCAGAAAGAGCTACAAGCGTAGCGCTAGAACTTGTCCCATTAGCTAGACCACCATGTTTAGATTCCGATCCCGGTGCGAAACTCACTGAACGGGGATGCTGTGCATGCGGAGAACTCTGGGCCGATGATGCTTCGATATCAGGCGGCACCCCTAACGATTGTTTTACATGCTCCATGGTTTTCTGGGTCTCAGCTAGATTTATTTCTGATGCAATATTTAAACGCGTGCTTTTAGATGATAGAAGCATATCTTTTCTTAAACTCTCTTCCATCTTTTTCAAATTTTGCAGCGTGGTAGATTCGCTTCGGAAAAAACCTAAGGTTAAAATTCTAATACAAAAATCAAACCAAGCATGGCGCTTTGCTTGAAGATCTTGTTGCATTTGACTTAACAATTCTTGAGTTTTCTTTCTAATGCCATCTCTTGAGATATCCTCAGAGGCTCCATCAGAGTTCGTAAGCTTGTTTGTGCTAAGTGCCGCATACAAGCTTGTAGCAATATTTTTCGCATCCTCCAAATCGTTTTGTTTATTGGTCTTATTAGTTGTTGTCCACGGCATATAATCTTTGGTTGCTCCAACACGTTTGTGTTCTGCATCAGCATAAGCCTCAATTGCCTTAAGAACTTGCTTTAACTCATCTTCAGGTTCAGCAATTGTCGTTACTTTATCTAAGGCTTTGCCCAATTTTACTAAATTTTGAATAGCATTCGCTGAGAAATAACCCCTGCGTGTTATTTCTGCAGCCCATCCATACCGGAGGATTGCAGCATCAAGATCTTGATCTAATTTATCGATATCAACCGCTTCAGAATCAATTACAATTTGTGATTCTATGTTTTTTAATCTATCTTTTACATCGTAAATATGATCAAGCTTTGTATTATCAATAACGGTTTTGGCTTTGATACGCTCTTCTTCCTCTTCCGCTAAGTTAATTAAAATTCTAAGCATTTTCAAAGTTTCTTTGAGTTCTTTTACTCTGTGGTCTTTATTACGTTCCACTCTTTGAAAATCAATTTCAGCGGGATTAGGCATTGCCAAATGCTGGATGTGTTGATGTGAAACGCCATTCGTATATGCCACGCCTGTCTGCCCATGATGTTGGTGAGAAACTGACTCGTCATCTGCATAATATTCATTGCCCCCAAAATGTGGTGACTGCTGAGAGTCTTGTTGTTGCTCTTCTGCGTGGAATGCCGGTGTAAGCGGTGCCTCGTGTTGTTCTGTTGGTCGTGGCCCTTGCGGTGGTTGTGGTACTGACGACAATACTGATGATGCTAGTGGTGGTGCTGGTGGTGCTGCTTGTTCTTGATGTTGATGTGGATGTGAACCTGAACCTGCCATAAATTTATCCCTCTTTCTCAAAAATTAAAAAAATATTACTAATCCTTTTAAATCCATCTCGTTTTTTTTGCGTCTTTAATTTTTTGTTGGGGGGGAATCCCAGTTTTTTTGTAACAAACTTCTACACTTTGATTTTAATCGCGGTGATATGTAACAAAGAGTTTAGTAGGCGTCAAGATAATTTTTGTTTTCGTGTATTTTTTGAACTTTTTCGCATTTTTCTTAATTGCCAGAGCGTTAAAATAGGGCCGGAAAGTGCATAACATAAAAATAGTGCGAATAACATTTCGGGTGGTTCGATTGCAATGGCTGCTAGAATTAAAACCACTAACACAGGAACCATAAAAGGAACTTTGCCTTTTAGATCGATTTGTTTGAAACTATTAAAACGAATACTGCTCACCATGAAAGCAGCGGCTAATAAGGTTAACAAACCGCCGGGAATAACGATTAAATAGCCCTCGATGTCGTACACATAACCTAACCAAACTAAACCGGCTATTAAGGCCGCGGCTGCAGGACAAGGTAATCCTTGAAAATATCTTTTATCTTCATGTCCTACTTGAGTATTAAAACGCGCTAATCTTAAAGCGGTTGCAGCAGTATAAATAAAAGCAATTAACCAACCAATTTTTCCTAGGCGCAATAATGACCAGTTATACATCACTAAAGCTGGCGCAACGCCAAAAGCGACCATATCCGACAAACTATCGTATTGCGCACCAAAAGCAGTTTGGGTATTGGTTAGACGAGCAATACGTCCATCTAAAGTATCTGCGATCATCGCAAAAAATATAGCGATCGCTGCAACATCAAAAGACCCTTTTAAAGCAGCGACTATAGAATAGAACCCCGAAAATAAGGCCGCCGTGGTAAATAAGTTAGGCAAAAGATAAATACCGCGACTCGGCTTGATAGGCTCATTTTGTAATTCTGTCATAAATAATCCCATTATTTTAAGGACTTACAAGATAACATATTTTAATTCGTTTTTCATGAAGTCAAGAATTAAATTTAAAAATATTTTGTAACTTACTGGTTTTCTTAAGGTTTCCTTAAGGTTGGTGGTTACATAATGCGGCATCGAAATGAACAAGGAAAAAGCAACATGACTGGTGCCCCATCGCCAAATACAGCTATTCAAGGGCTTGGAACGCCCAGGGATGCTACGCACGCGGAAACTAAAGAGGCAATGCAAACCAACCCAGATCAACCGGGTTGGAGCACTCTTATTGCTGCTGGCTTGCCTTCATTGTTCTTTTTTGGGATCTCTGCTTTTATCTCTCACACAGGCATTGAATTACAGAACTTTACTTGGCATGAATGGTGGACCTTATCGGCTGAAACCAGAGAATGGTCACTGGTTTACTTCTTTTCTTCCTTTTATGTGAACTACATTCAGGCACTACAGACCATCCCTAAAGCTGTTAAATGGCTCAAAGACAACTTTCGCGAAAATTTTGGGCGAAACATTGCGATTTTCATTTTAGCCATCTGTGCTGCTGTTGTTGGAGGCGCGGTAGCATTTCCCAGCGCTCTTGCTTTAGGAACTGCTGTGACTACTGCTCTTGCATTTTCAGCAGGTTGGGTTGCTGCACTTTCGACCATTTGGGCTATCGTTGCTGCCATTGGCACTGGTCTTATTTTATTTGCAACCCGCGTCTATGGCTTAATCAATGGTATTGAACGCTTTCAGCGTTGGTGGAATCAAGAGAATGCTCGTTATTATCTTTCCCGTCTAGACTCAAATTATAATGCAAGGCTAGAACAAGCCTTAACAAGTGGAGGTCATAAACTTGATAATCTAGATTCGGCAGCTATGGATTGTCTCTTAAAGGAATTACATCACATTTGGGAAAATGATGGAGACCAAGCGCTTACGCCTACTGGCTGGTCAGATTATATTAATAAAGCCGTTTTTGGAGCTTCAATTCTCATAGCAATAGTCGGCGCTATTGCTATTATTCCAGCATTTGCACAAAAATTTTTTAATGGCCTCACTCTTATTTTTGGAAGTCTTCCTTTGCTAGCTGCTAATCCTAATCTTACTATGTTGCTCTGCGTGGGCTTATCCATCGCTAACCCTATTCTTTATTTAGGATCATTAATTGCTTTACTCGATTTGGGTATTAGTGCGGTTAAAAATATTTATAACAACCATACGAACTGGAAAGATACCTCTTTTGAGATATTCAAATTATTAGTACTCGCAGCTATTTGTTATTTTTCTGGAGCAAGCTTATTCGCCCTCACTCTCTCCACTTTTAACGACCATCATTTTATTTTTAAATCCTTAGTAGGAGATGCGCCGGCCAGCTCAACCGTTGGGCAATATTTTATCCATGCCGCAGAATGGGCTGCAGCTCTTGTAAATCTTAAGTTTTGCTTCTCAAATTCCTTCCCCGCACCTGCCCCTAAAGAACAAAACATAGCCGAAAAAGCGGCAGGCTGGTTAGCTACTAAAAACTTAAATCCTGAACATCGCGATCAAGCAGGGAAATTTTCTTCTAGATTATTTAAACCCGCACCTAAAACGCCCACTGCTGCCCCAGATCCTGGCGCTTATTGTAGACAATCTTTGGCTCCAGCTTAACTTTTTAGTTTCCCACAACTTATCCACAGCAGACACACAGCTTGTTCTATTGCAATAAACCACGAGATACATTATCTTGTGGTTTAAGAGTAAAAAACATCAACATATTGTGTTTTTTCGACTCAGGAAGCAAAAAGACTTATTGTAATCAACAAGTTGTGGAGGAGCCAAATGGATATAACAACAGAAAAAACACGGACGACGATCAATATTACCGAAATTACATCAACAGCCCCAGGTCATCTTAAAGTGATACGCCGAAATGGAACCGTGACCCCTTATAGCAGTACTAAAATTGCAAGCGCTGTCACTAAAGCGTTTTTAGCCGTTGAAGGTGCGACCGCTGCGGGCTCACCGCGTATTAATGAAACCGTTATGCGTCTTGTGGATAAAATTTCAGAGACTTATCGCAGACGGTTATCAGGCGGTGGAACGATTCATATTGAAGATATTCAAGATTTAGTCGAATTAGAATTAATGCGCAGCGGCGAACATAAAGTTGCGCGGGCTTATGTGCTTTATCGAGAAGAACGTAGAAAAGTTCGTGAGCAACAAGTTCAAGAAGAGACTAAAACCCAGTTTGTATTACATGTGACTTCCACTGACGGCAAAGTAGTCCCTTTTGATGCGAAGCGTTTTACAAATTTAGTGAATAGCGCGTGTCTTGGTTTAGAAGATGTCTCCCCTAATTTAATTATTGATGATGTTAAACGAAATTTATTCGACAAAGTGCCTGTTGCTGAAGTGAGCAAAGCGCTCATTATGTCTACTCGCGTACTTATTGAAAAAGAACCGAATTATAGTTATGTAGCAGCGCGTTTATTATTAGATGCTCTGCGTAGTGAAGCTTTAAGCTTTTTAAGTGTGACAGATAAAGCGACTCATGAAGAAATGCGCGGGCTTTATCCTAAATATCTTGAAGCTTATCTTCAACGCGGGATTGAATTAGAATTATTAGAACCCCGCTTAAAAACGTATGATCTTAAAAAGATTGGCGCGGCTATTAAACCGGATCGCGATTTACAGTTTACTTATTTAGGTTTACAAACACTTTATGATCGCTATTTTATTCATAGCAAAGGCGTGCGTTTTGAATTGCCACAGGCTTTCTTTATGCGCGTTGCGATGGGTCTTGCGATTGATGAAAAAAATAAAGAAGATCGTGCAATTGAATTTTATAACTTGCTCTCTTCTTTTGATTTCATGAGTTCAACCCCTACGCTCTTTAATTCAGGCACTTTACGTCCGCAATTATCTAGCTGTTATTTAACGACAGTGCCAGATGATTTAGACGGTATTTTTGCGGCTATTAAAGATAATGCGCTGCTTTCTAAATATGCAGGCGGTTTAGGTAATGACTGGACCAATGTTCGTGGTATGGGTGCACGTATTAAAGGCACGAATGGTAAATCATCGGGCGTAGTGCCCTTCTTAAGTGTCGCTAATGCGACTGCAGTTGCCGTCAACCAAGGCGGTAAACGCAAAGGGGCTGTGTGTGGTTATTTAGAATCCTGGCATATCGACATTGAAGAATTTTTAGAATTACGTAAAAACACTGGCGATGAACGTCGTCGTACGCACGATATGAATACCGCGAACTGGATTCCAGATTTATTAATGAAGCGCGTATTTGAAAATAAAGATTGGACTTTATTCTCACCCAATGACGTTCCTGGTTTACATGATACTTACGGCAAGAAATTTGAAGAGCTTTATACTTCTTATGAAGAAAAAGCAGCTAAAGGTCAAATTACCAATTACAAAACCTTACCGGCGATTTCACTCTGGCGCAGAATGTTAACCATGTTGTTTGAAACGGGTCATCCATGGATTACTTTCAAAGATCCTTGTAACTTACGTTCACCGCAACAACATACGGGTGTTGTACATAGCTCAAATCTTTGCACTGAGATTACACTTAATACTTCACAAGATGAAATTGCGGTGTGTAACTTAGGCAGTATTAATATGATTGCGCATCTAACTGCAACCGGTTTAGATGAGGCAAAACTACGTCGCACTATCCAAACTGCAGTTCGTATGTTAGATAACGTCATTGATATTAATTACTATTCAGTTCCGCAAGCGCGTAATTCAAACTTAAAACATAGACCTGTAGGCATGGGTCTTATGGGCTTCCAAGATGCGCTTTATTCATTAGGAATCTCATACACTTCTAATGAAGCCGTAGAATTTGCGGATCGTTCGATGGAATTAATTAGTTATTATGCGATTGAAGCATCAACTAATTTAGCCGAAGAACGCGGTAAATATGCGACTTATGAAGGATCACTTTGGAGTCAGGGCATATTACCGATTGATTCTATCAAGATCTTACAAGAACATCGTGGCGCGCAATATTTAGAGCAAGATCAAAGCCAGACGCTGGATTGGAAAACATTACGTGAACGCGTTAAAAAAGTGGGCATGCGTAATTCTAATGTCCTCGCGATTGCGCCGACGGCAACGATTTCAAATATTTGCGGTGTTGCACAATCCATTGAACCGACTTACCAAAACTTATTTGTTAAATCGAATCTATCAGGCGAATTTACTGTCATTAATCCTTTCTTAGTAAATGACTTGAAAAAACTAGGATTGTGGGATGATGTGATGGTTAATGATTTAAAATATTATAATGGCAGCGTTGCGAAAATTAATCGTATTCCAGATAATATCAAACAACGTTATGCAACCGCGTTTGAAATTGATCCGGTATGGTTAGTAGAAGCAGGATCCAGACGTCAAAAATGGATCGATCAAGCGCAATC
Source organism: Gammaproteobacteria bacterium (assembly GCA_013287085.1). Taxonomy (GTDB): domain Bacteria; phylum Pseudomonadota; class Gammaproteobacteria; order DSM-16500; family DSM-16500; genus JABDEM01. The sequence goes on along the minus strand of JABDEM010000003.1, from coordinate 45,676 downwards.
ATTAAATTTATATATGGCAGAGCCTTCCGGCAAAAAATTGGATACGCTGTATAGACACACTTGGATACGTGGATTAAAAACCAATTATTATCTACGGAGCATGGGTGCAACGAATGCTGAAAAATCGACGGTCACGGATGGCGCATTAAATGCCGTACAAGTCACTTCAGAACCCAAAGCTTGTCTAATTACGGACCCAACTTGCGAAGCTTGCCAATAAGGAGATGAATATGAGCACAGCACAACGTACAACAGGACTAGAAGCTTTAGAAATGGGCGCAGCACGTATTCGTGTCGATGATAAAAAAATTATTAATTGTCACGCGGATTTAAACCAATTAGTGCCATTTAAATATAAATGGGCATGGCAAAAATATTTAGATGCGTGCGCTAATCACTGGATGCCGAATGAAATTAATATGGCAGCAGACGTTGCTCTTTGGAAAGATCCGAATGGATTAACCGAAGATGAACGTACGATTATTAAACGTAATTTAGGATTTTTCTCAACAGCGGATTCTTTGGTTGCGAATAACTTAGTATTAGCCGTTTACCAACACATTACTAATCCCGAATGCCGTCAATATTTATTACGTCAAGCGTTTGAAGAAGCGCTACACACTCACGCTTATCAACACGTGATTGAAAGCTTAGGCATGGATGAAGCTGAAGTTTTTAACATGTATCGCGAAATCCCATCGGTTGCTACCAAAGCCGCTTGGTGTCTCCCCTACACTCAAAGCTTAGGCGATCCGCATTTCCATACTGGAACTCCTGAAAATGACCAACGATTATTACGTGATTTAATTGCATTCTACGTCGTATTCGAAGGCATTTTCTTTTATGTTGGATTTACCCAAGTATTATCTATGGGTAGACGCAATAAAATGACCGGAACTTCTGAACAATTCCAATATATTTTACGTGATGAATCTATGCACTTAAATTTTGGTATTGATGTGATCAATCAAATTAAACTAGAAAACCCTGGTTTATGGACTGAACAATTTAAGCAAGAAGTGCGAAACATGGTTAAAGAAGGTGTGGCGTTAGAGTATCAATACGCAATCGATACTATGCCGCGCGGAATTTTAGGCATGAATGCTGAAATGTTTAAAGAGTATTTACATTTCATTGCGAATCGACGTTTAGCGCAAATTGGTTTATCTGCGGAATATCCAGGCGCAACTAATCCATTTCCGTGGATGAGTGAAATGATGGATTTAAAGAAAGAAAAGAATTTCTTTGAAACCAGAGTCATTGAATATCAAACGGGTGGGACGTTGAGTTGGGATGAGTAAGCTCCCCACATTATTCTAATCTCCTCTCTCCTCCAGCATAAACCCAAACTCTGTCACCCCGCAACAAGTGCGGGGTGACAGAGTTTGGGTTTTTTGCAAGAAAGCGGAAACATTTTGATAAATTTAATTAAAATCAAGACAAATCAAAAGTCACAAGATTAGGCTCTGCTTTGGTATAAGTTTGTCTTTCTTCATCCCAAATCAACTTTATAGGACCCGTGGTTGATTCTTTTTTAATGGTAACGCCGGATTGAGGATTAAGAATGCTATAATTGTATTTATAAATCATACAAGTCCATGCAGTTGTAAAATAAGGAATTTTCATTTGCAGCTTAAAATCTGTAGCCGTCACTAGAAAAGGAAACTTATTTAAATCTATCGTGAACTCGGATAGTATTAGCTTTAAGTCATTATCATTACAGGAAGTACCTACATAAAGGCTCCCTTTCAATGATTGAACCTTGCTAGTATCTCCTTTCGCCACATACGTAAGCAGTGTTTGCGAAGGTAAATGTACTATTACATCATTTATTTTTTTGTAAGTTTGGGTCTCGTTATCATAATTTAGTTTTATTTCACCGGTCGAATAAACTTTACCATCTCTTTTAATATCCTGTTTTAAACAGGTAAAAGAAAAATTAGGTGGTAACATTTCTTTTAATTCTTCTGAAAAAAACTTCCACGGAGCCTTGCTATATATCCATGTGTACTCCGGATCAGCAAATATCGCCCTTCCTGATTCGCTAGACTCGCCGAAGGGGATGGGTCTATTAGGATAGTAGGCAAACCTATCATCTGTTTGAAGAGTAAGATCACTACAGGGTTTCTCCGTAGAAACTCCTAAATAAAGTTTATATTCATCATAATAAAAAAATGGGATGGGCACGCTATTAGGGTTGCTATAGAATGCTTCTTCGTTTGCAGGTGGCGCATAAATAATTTTTAAAAAAGGTTCTGAAGCTGAAAAAGCTGTCTGCACCCACCCTGTTAAAAAAACAAATGCCAATAAGCTTTTACCTTTCATATGTCCTCCGCTGTTAAGGCACAAAATAATACGGATTAGGCAGCTTAAACGTTTTATCCGCATACCCACCCACTAAATCACTTTCTTGGTCACCAATATTTAACACAATATCGAAACCTTGATTTTCAATTTCTTTTCGAATGTTAGCTTTGTAAAACGAAGCAGAATTTAAATTATAATTTTCAGGTTTTAAATATAACCCATCCCAATTTTTATATCCTGCGCGCTCTAGATTTTTTGCTGTCGCTTCTTTATATCTTTCTGTGCGTCCTGTTACAAAAAATACAGCGACTTTATTGGCTTTAGCATAATTATACAGTGCTAAAGTAGGAGAAATGAGAGGATCAGTCCCTTTCCCTTCAAGATCCTGCACTTCTCTAAAAGAGCCACCAAAATGCATTTTATATAAATCAGGATAATTAGAAAGAGAAGTTTCATCGATATCTAATATCATAGCCAAAGGCTTATTTTTATCCGTAGGGCTTTCTAATCGATGGTGCAAATAATCACTGGCTTGATCTATGACTTGTTTGATATCTTGATCGTATTCTTTAGAATCATGATAATGAATTAATTGTTGGATAAGAACCTGTAAGTTCTCGGGTTCTTTAGCAAAAACACTAGAAACTGAAAATAATAGAATAAAAATAAGAGATAGAAATTTCATTAATAAAGACCCTTATAAGAGGATTAATTTTGTGCTAAAATTATATCGCTTAGCAAAATTTTGTCAATGTGCCCTTTTACTGCTATTAACTTCAACTACTTACGCAAGTGTAGATAAAACCATCACCTCTTGGATGGCTAAAAATCAAATTCCAGGCGCTGCAGTGTTAATCTATGACCACGGCAAACCGCATTCTTATTATTTTGGGTATGCGGAAAAAAAACATAAAATTCCTGTTAACAAAAACACTATTTTTGAAATCGCTTCGTTCACAAAAATTTTTACTAGTATTCTTTTAGCAGAAGAAATTAATGCCCGAAAAATGCATTTAGATGATTCTATCGAAAAATATTTACCTAATTTGTTAAACGATAAAATGAAGGATATTACGCTCATTGATTTAGCAACTCACACTTCAGGTTTTGCATTGAACGTCCCTAATGAACTTAGAACCAATGATGAATTAAAAAATTATTTTGATCAATGGCGCCCTGAATTTACCGTCGGTACAAAATGGCAATATTCTAATATTAATTTTGGATTAATTGGTTTTGCTTTAGAAAAAGTAACTAATAAACCCATAGCACAACTTTATCAAGCACAATTGTTTAGTCCGTTAGGCATGAAAGATATTGGTTTAGAAGTTAAAAACCTTAAAAATTATGCGCAGGGTTATAGTGATGATAAGGCAGTCCCCCATTCGCGCGTTGGATTTTTCCCAGCCGCTGCTGCACTTAAAGCCACAGGCGCTGATATGCTGATATTTTTAAAAACCACTTTGGCTTTGCCAGGTACCCCTACTAATATAATTGACGCCGTACATTTAACAGAAACCCCTTTTGTATCCACATCAGAGTTTAATCAAGGCATGGGTTGGGTTATTTATCCAGAGCCTTATAAAAACAAAGACAAACTATTAAATCCTTCAGATAAAATGGTGGAGTTAACTGCAAAACCTATAGACAAAGATCAACAAAAATTTGATGGCAATAGCTTAATGGATAAAACGGGCACCGCTAAAGGATTTAGAGCTTATATTGCTATCATTCCTAATAAAAAATCAGGTATTATTATTTTAACCAATCGATATGTGCAGAATAGTAAAATTATTAAAGTGGCGCGGGAGATTTTATTTACGCTTTAAAAAACCCTTAATGATTCATGCAATAGGGTTGCATCTACATCTTTAGCACGCCCCTGCTCCGTCAAAAACCTTCTCCATTGTCTCGCATTAGGCTCGCCATGATACAAGCCCAAAATATGTCGTACAATGCTAGGCAAACGCACGCCTTTTTGTAATTGTTCTTCCACATAAGGAATTAACGCTTCGATAATAGCTTCTCGCGACTGACTCTTGGTCGCAAAATATTTTTCATTAATCGCCGCTAATAAATAGGGATTTGCATATGCTTCTCTTCCCATCATCACGCCATCTAGAAATTGCAAATGTTCATCTACTTGCTCGAGCGTTTTAATTCCACCATTTATAACAATAGTTAAATCAGGGTAATCCTGTTTAATTTGTCGCACTACAGCATATTGTAAGGGTGGAATTTCGCGATTTTCTTTTGGACTTAAACCATTTAACCAAGCTTTGCGCGCATGAATAATAAAAACATTACAGCCAGTTGCTGATACTTTTTCAATAAAATTTTTTAAGGATCCATAAGAGTCTTGGTTATCAACACCAATGCGGCATTTTACTGTCACAGGAATTTTAACGGCCGCAATCATAGCAGCAATACATTCTGCGACCAGATCAGGTTCTAGCATTAAACAGGCCCCAAATCGCCCGGATTTTACCCTGTCGCTGGGACAGCCTACATTCAAGTTAATTTCATCATAGCCGAAAGACTCCCCCAATTTCGCACAATGAGCTAAATCCTTAGGGTTGCTACCCCCTAGCTGCAAAGCCAGCGGATGTTCTAGGGCATTAAAAATTAAGTGTTTATGAACGTCCCCATGAATCAACGCATGGGTCGTGATCATTTCAGAATAAAGCAAAATATTAGGCGCAATGAGACGCAAAAAGTACCTATCATGCCTATCGGTACAATCCATCATGGGCGCCACTGAAATTCTTCGGTCTAACATCGCATTCTCGTTGACTAAAAAAGGTAACTAATATAGCATCTTTGGTCATGAATTACACTCCGATACAACTAGAAAACGTCTCATTTTCTTATCACGAAACATTATTATTTGATCATTTAAATTTTACTTTAACCCCTAATAAAATAACGTGTTTATTGGGCCCTAGTGGTGTGGGAAAAAGCAGTCTTTTAAGATTGATTGCTAAGCTTGCGCCAGTTGGAAAAGAAGAAAAATCATCAGGCATAGTCCATACGGATACTAGCCAAATTACTTACATGGCCCAAGATGATTTATTGTTGCCTTGGTTATCAGCGATGGACAATGCGCTTTTAATTGCAGAATTAAACCCTGCGCAATGTGATTTAAAAAATTTAGTTCGAAATGCGAAAGACTTATTTTCTAAAATGGGATTAAGAGGCAGTGAAAATAAATTACCTAAACAATTATCCGGCGGTATGCGGCAAAGAGTTGCGCTTGCGCGTACTTTATTGACTGATCGATCTATTATTTTAATGGATGAGCCTTTCTCAGGTTTAGATGCGCTAACCAGATTAGAAATGCAAACACTTTCCGCTAAATTATTAAAAGATCGTACCGTATTATTAGTCACCCATGATTTATTTGAAGCGTTACGTTTAGGCCAGGAAATTTATATTCTTTCAGGTCATCCTGCAAAAATAACCTATCGATTAATTTTAGACTCACCCATTCCACGTGATTTAGCAGATCCTGAAGTGATACATCATCAAGCTGAAATTTTTCATGCGCTCGCTAAGGATAAATTCTTATGAAACTCTTGCTGCGCGGTATTATTGTTTTTATTTTCTTGCTGTTAATTTGGCAAGCTATTGTGAGTTTCTTCCGCCTGCCCTCTTATATTTTGCCAGGTCCCTTACAGGTTTTTAATACTCTTTATATACAAGCCGATTTAATTGGACATGAATCCATTCCTACCGTCATTGAAACTTTTTTGGGATTATTATTAGGAATATTATTAGGCTGTCTTGCCGCTTTCGGCATGGCATTTTTTAAGCCTTTAGCCTGGGGACTTTCGCCCATTTTATTAGTAAGCCAGGCTATTCCTACTTTTGCGATCGCGCCTTTATTAGTAATCTGGTTAGGCTATGGATTAGCTTCTAAAGTTATGACAACTATTATTATGTTATTTTTCCCGATTACTAATGCTTTCTATGATGGCTTACATCGCACTGAACAAGGGTGGTTGGATTTGGCAAAAACCATGAATGCCTCGCGTTTTAAAACTTTTTGGCATATTCGAATTCCAGCTGCTCTCCCCCATCTTGCATCCGGAATTCGTATCGCAACAGCTATTGCCCCTATTGGCGCTGTGATTGGCGAATGGGTAGGTTCTAGCCGCGGCCTTGGGTTTCTCATGCTAAATGCCAATGGTCATATGCAAATTGACTTAATGTTTGCGGCTTTATTTGTGTTAATTACTTTTTCTTTATCATTATATTTTATTGTGGATTATTTATTAAAGAAAATTATTTACTGGTGATGTTATACTATGCGCATAATTTTATTTTTAAGTTTATTATTTTTTGCAATAACAGCTGACGCTGAAAAAATTACCGTCTTATTAGACTGGTTTCCGAACCCCTGCCATGCGCCTTTATTTGTTGCCAAACAACAAGGTTATTTTAAAGCTGAAAATTTGGAGGTAGATTTAATTGGGCCTGCTGACCCCACAGATCCCCCCAAATTAGTGGCGGCAGGTAAAGCTGATATTGCGATCACCTATGAACCTCAATATCGGGAAGATGTAGCGCGAGGTTTGCCTTTAGAGAAAATAGGTGATCTTATTAATCATCCTTTAACCAGTTTGGTTGTGTTAAAAAATGGCCCCATAAAAACGCTTAAAGATTTAAAAGGCAAACGGGTAGGTTATTGTGGAAGTGGTTTTAATACCACCCTGCTTGCAATCATGTTAAAAACGGTTGGTTTAACATTAAACGATATAGAGTTAATTAATGTGCATTATGATTTAACCCAAGCTCTGCTTTCTAAAAAAATAGACGCCGTAACGGGCATGATGCGAACGGTAGAACCTATACAAATGGAACTTCTAGGGCAACCCGCTAGAGTTTTTTATCCGGAAGAACATGGTGTACACTCTTATAGTGAGCTGATTTTTGTCGTGCAAAAAAACTCTATTAAAGACCCGAGGTGGGCAAATTTTATGAAAGCCGTTAAAAAAGGTTCGGATTACTTAAAGAAACATCCAGAAGCGAGTTGGTTGGAATTTGTAAAAACCTACCCAGAACAAAATAATGAAATCAACCATAGATCTTGGATGGCCACTCTGCCCTATTTTAAATAAGGATATACGATGATTTTTTTAGCCGCGTTTATGATGATTTTGTTAACTCTTGGGATTGCAGCATTTCTTTGGCGATTAAAAGAAAATGTTCTGACTAAACTGAATGAATCTTCACTACAACAATCTCAATCCCTTTTTAATTCATTAAAAATGCTGCAAGATACTCTACAAACAGGCGTTCAAGAAACCAGACGCGGCGTAAAAGAATCATTAGTAGACTATTCAACAGAATTAGGAAAACGCATTGAAGCTTTAAACCAAACGACTGATTTACGGCTTAAAGAAATTAACCAGCAAGTCGAAACGCGTTTAGCGGCAGGTTTTGAAAAAACGACGGAAACTTTTACCGATGTAATTAAGCGTTTAGCATTGATTGATGCTGCGCAAAAACAAATTTCGGAACTTTCAACGAATGTCACTAGTTTGCAAGATGTTTTAACAGACAAAAGATCCCGCGGAACTTTTGGTGAAGTGCAATTATCAGCTTTAATCCGTAATGTATTGCCCGAACAGCATTTTTCATTTCAACATACGCTAAGTAATGGCAAACGCCCAGATTGTCTTTTATTATTACCCGATCCTTCTGGCAATATTGCAATCGATGCTAAATTTCCCTTAGAAAACTATCGTTTATTAGCGACAAGTCCTGATCAACGAGCGGTTGAACAACAATTTAAAATGGATATCAAAAAGCATATTCAAGATATTTCAGAGAAATATATTATCCCGAATGAAACGGCTGATGGTGCCATGATGTTTATTCCAGCAGAAGCTATTTTTGCGGAGATTCACTCAAGATTCCCTGAATTAGTTGAAATTGCGCATCGCGCACGCGTGTGGATGGTCTCCCCCACCACCATGATGGCGGTACTGACTACTGCTCGTGCTGTGTTAAAAGACGCGGCTACTCGTGAGCAAATTGATATTATTCAAAAGCACTTAATGCTATTGGCGGAGGATTTTAAACGCTTCCAAACCCGCATGGATAAGCTCTCGCAGCATATTAAGCAAGCCAATGAAGATGTTGAGCTCGTCCACACCTCGGCTAAAAAAATTACCGATCGTTTTATTCAGATTGAAAAGGTAGAGGCCCTAACTGATTGATTTATAATAAAAAAATAGTTCAACTAGCGCTACTTTGTACAAAAAAAATTTGGTATAATGTGTTTTATCTAGTCAGTCAATAACACCAGGAGAAGAAGAATGAGAAAGCATTTAATCTTAACTGCTGCTTTATTAATGAGCCAAATGAGTCACGCAGAATCCATCGCTAACAATAATCTAAGTTCAAAAATTGCTAATCACTTACAGAAAAAACACATGGTTTTAGCAACCAATAGCCCCTCTTCTACTATGATTTATGGCGGCCGCAATTTTACTAAGCATGATATTGCTAATGAAGATAAAAATTCTTTATCAAAATCAGCTGGCGCGATTATTGTTTAATTGAGTCTTTGGCACCCCGCACTGGCCTTTGTCACCCTACACTTGACTTTGTCACCCCGCACTTGTTGCGGGGTCCTCGTATACTCTTCTAATTAGATTGTTGGTAACGCCCACATAAAATATGCTGATTCTTTCTTTTGTTAAGATATAAACGTAATAAGTGAATTCTTTCATATTTCTCCTTTGTTTTTTTATACACCGGACCCCGCAACAAGTGCGGGGTGACAGGGCTGGGGGGGATTAGTGCGAGGTATGACAGGATTGGGGTTTATGTGAGGTAAGCAGAGCGGCGTTTATGCGGGGCTGACAGAAATGGGAATTTATGTGGAAAAAGTGAGAATTTTCTAGGATAAAAAATTAACTTTCGATAACAATCTTAGCTTGTTGTAGCTGGGATTGTTTGAATAGCTCATATTCCAACAAGCCTTGCGTATTCTGGATTTGCTCAGAATAGACTTTGTATTGTTGGTTTGGCGCATTATCCATTAATTTTCCATCTTGCACGGACTTTAATCCAATAATAGCGTAACCTTGGGGTGTTTTTGCGATATCAAATGAAGAGGTTCCAGTTCCAGTTTCAGGTTTAGGCATTTGGAACACTTCATTTAAAATAGAAGAATCGACTTTGTTGGCATGTCTGCCTGTTAGGCCTATAGAATTCCAGATCAAATGATTTTGTTCGGATAATTTAGTAATAGACTCGCCTTTTTGTAATTCGGTTTTGATGAGTTCTGCTGCAGCATAAGCTTTCTTTTCTATCTCTTGTTTGCGTAGTACTGCTTCTATCTTGTTTTGAACTTCGTTTAAGGGCAATACAGCAGCGGGTAAATGTTTGCTAATACGGATCACTGCCAGTGTATCTTGAGATACTGGCACTACATCGCTATTATTTTGCTTATCAAGTACTTCGCTACTGAAAGCGACTTCTCTGATTTTTGGGTTGCTGCTGATATTGTCAGAGCCGCCTTTTTCTCTTGAGAATAATTCAGTTTTTTTAATGCTAAAGCCTAAAGCTTTTGCAGCAGGCTCTAAACTTTCAGGATGTTCATAAGTCGCGTTAGCTAATTTTTCTTTTAAGTTGGCAAATTGTTCTTCGGCTTGTTGGCGCACATAAGTTTCTTTCACTTTAGTTTTAACAGCCTCATAAGATTGCTGAGCAGCATCTTGGAAAGCAGCGAGTTTTAGGATGACATTGCCTTGATGGGTTTTAATCATCTCAGAAACTTGTCCGGGTTTTTTTAACTTTAAAACAGCCTCTTGCCACTCTTCAGGAACTTGCGTCAAAGTGATCCAATGATTTAGAAATTTTTCTCCCATGCCTTTAGGCATGGCAACAGCTTCTAATTTCCATTGCATAGGTGAATTATAGGAAGCAGAATTTTCTTTATAAAAACGTTTTAAGACTTCATCATTGGCTGAAATTTTCGCGATGACATCGTTAATGGATAAGGCTATATATTCAATACTTACTTGTTCTGGAGTTTTAAACTCTTCTTGATGGGTTTGATAATAAGATTGAATGCTTTCTTTAGAAATTGAAATAGGTTGTTTTGCAAAACTATCAAAAGCTAATACAGTGTAGTCAAAATCACGTTTTTGCTCGACTAAAGAATAAGTATTGGTCGCCTCACTCGGTAGCGAAAACGAAGTAAAAATAAGACCTAATCTAGGTTGATCAATCAATAAACTCGTTTGAACTAAATCTAGAAAACCGGGGACTGAAAGTCTATTGTTAGCTAACACTTGCTGAAAACGTGTATTAGAAAACTGTCCATTGATTTGGAAATCAGGAATGTTTTCTAAATAACTTCCAATCTGCTCTGAAGAGACCAGATAGTGTTGATCTAATGAAGCTTGTCGCATCACTTGAACATTGATTAACGACGTTAAAGCTTGTTTCTTTAAATTGGCTTCCAATTCAGGATTGGCATTATATTGCTGACGATTTAGATGATTATAGGCTTCTGCAAATTGTTCTTTGGTAATTTCAACGCCATTCACTTTAGCGATGACATCAGTATTGCCACCGCCACCAAAATAGCTATGAATCCCCCACAATGCAAAAGACATGATCAGGAATGAAATAATAATTCCTGCAATCCAGCCATGGGTCTTATCGCGAATTTCTTGAAGCATAGTCTATATTTTCTATAGTCAAAAGTTGGCGGAGTGGACGGGGCTCGAACCCGCGACCCCCGGCGTGACAGGCCGGTATTCTAACCAACTGAACTACCACTCCTTTATGTGTTTTATATAATGGTGGGTGCTGAGGGGTTTGAACCCACGACCCTCGCCTTGTAAGGGCGATGCTCTCCCAGCTGAGCTAAGCACCCGACCTAGTAGATCCACTCTACGATTCCTCAACAACTCCCTTTTCCTTGATAGCATCTTTCAATGCTTTCCCGGCTTTGAAACTAACAGCTTTTGAAGCTTTAATCTTAATTTCTTCCCCTGTTTGTGGGTTACGACCCCTACGAGCAGCTCGTAGTTTAACCACAAAGGTACCAAAATTAACTAATACTACGGGCTCATCTTTCTTCAGCGATAATGCGATAGATTCCAAAATACTATTTAAAACCTTTTCCGCTATAGCCTTAGTGACTTCCGCTTGCCCAGAAATCAAGTCAATCAATTCTGCTCTATTCATAGTGTCCTCAATGTTTTTCTGTCCATTAGAAAACGAACTGTGATTTATACCAATAGAGGGTAACTGGGTCAAGCAATGTTATAAAAAATATAAATATTTTTATAACTAGCCTGCTTAATGAGCCCTATCTCTGTCTCCTTTGCGCAATTTTTTATTCGGCGTAATGAGACGAGCTGCTGCAGGCAACATCGCTGCCCGTAGTTTCCTGCTCTTCGCTGGTAATCGCTCAGGATAGCCATTAAGAGCATAAGATAAAACCTGATCAATCCATCGAACTGTCCTAATATTCAAGTCTTTCTTAATATTATCTGGAATTTCCTTCAAATCTTTTAGATTTTCTTCAGGAATCAAAATATTCTTAATATTGCTTCGGTGAGCCGCCAATAATTTTTCTTTAATGCCACCTACGGGTAAAACTTCACCCCGTAAAGTAATTTCACCCGTCATCGCGAAATCAGCCCGAACCGGAATTTGTGTCATCACAGACACCAAAGCCGTACACATGCTGATACCTGCGCTAGGGCCATCTTTAGGTGTTGCCCCTTCAGGCACATGGATATGAATATCATGCTTATCAAAGAAATTCTTTGGGATTCCCAAAAATGGGGCTCTTGACCGTACGATTGTTAAAGCCGCTTGGATAGATTCCTGCATGACTTCGCCTAATTGGCCAGTATAGATAGTCTTACCTTTTCCAGGCACAGTCACAGCTTCTATAGTCAGTAATTCACCGCCGACTTCAGTCCATGCCAGACCTTTGACTTGTCCAATTTGATCGACTTCATGCGCCATATCAAAACGGAAGCGACGTACGCCTAAATATTTCTCCAGGTCAGCCACTTCAATACGTTTTTTCTTTTTCGTTTTTGCTTTAGATTTTAAGAAAACATCTTTAACAAATTTACGCATAATTTTTGCAATTTCGCGCTCTAGGTTTCGCACACCTGCTTCGCGCGTGTAATAGCGAACAATATTTTGAACCACCTCAAGCGGTATTTCAATTTCATCTTTTTTCAAACCATTCGCTTCGACTTGTTTAGGAATCAAGTGACGTAGTGCGATATGAACTTTTTCATCTTCCGTATAACCTGGAATACGAATAATTTCTAAACGATCACGTAAAGCAGCCGGAATATCTAAAGTATTCGCAGTTGCAACAAACATGACATCCGAAAGATCATAATCCACTTCCAGATAATGATCATTGAAAGCATGATTTTGTTCCGGATCTAAGACTTCTAATAAAGCAGAAGCAGGATCACCGCGAAAATCCATCGACATTTTATCGACTTCATCTAACAAAAAGAATGGATTACGCACGCCGCTTTTAGCGATCTTTTGTGCGATCTTTCCTGGCATAGCGCCAATATAAGTACGTCTATGGCCTCTAATTTCAGCTTCATCTCGTATTCCACCTAAAGACATACGGATAAAATTTCGACCTGTAGCATGTGCAATCGACTGCCCCAGTGAAGTTTTACCAACACCTGGGGGGCCTACTAAACATAAAATAGGACCTTTTAATTGTTTTACGCGTTTTTGCACAGCAAGATATTCTAAAATGCGTTCTTTAACTTCTTTTAAGCCGTAATGCTCACGCTCAAGAATTTTTTCTGCTTCGACCAAATTAATCTGAACTTTGGATCGCGCAACCCACGGCATGGACAACATCCAATCCAGATAATTGCGAGAAACAGTAGCTTCAGCTGCCATCGGTGACATCATTTTTAGTTTATTTAATTCAGCTAAGCATTTATCTTTTGCTTCTTTAGGCATGCCCGCTTTTTCAATGCGTTTAGCGAGGGATTCAAGCTCATTGGGCACTTCTTCCAACTCACCTAATTCTTTTTGAATCGCTTTCATTTGTTCGTTTAAATAATATTCGCGTTGCGTCTTTTCCATTTGGCGTTTGACGCGGCCACGAATTTTTTTCTCGACTTGTAATAAATCAATTTCAGCTTCCATGACAGTGACTAATTTTTCTAATCTCTTGCGTAAATCCATTACTTCTAACAACTTTTGCTTTTCATCTAATTTAATAGATAAATGAGCAGAAATAGTATCCGCAAGACGCGAACCATCTTCAATCGCAAGTACTGAAGCTAAAATTTCAGTAGGAATTTTTCGATTCAGTTTGACGTATTGTTCAAATTGAGATTTCAGCGAACGCGTTAAAATTTCCACTTCACGCGCTTTAATATTGGTATCGTCAAGAAATTCTGCATCAGCTAAAAAATAAGTTTGATTGCTGACAAAGCGCACAATGCGAGCACGTTTAGTGCCTTCGATTAATACTTTCACCGTACCATCGGGGAGTTTTAATAATTGCAACACATTGGCCATGGTACCAATTTGATAGACCCCCTCTTCGGCAGGATGATCTTCTGTTGGGTTTCTTTGTGTCACGACTAAAATTTGCTTATCAGCAGCCATCGCCACTTCAAGCGCTTTAATAGAGCGCTCACGCCCCACAAATAATGGGACAACCATAAAGGGGAATACGACTACATCACGTAAAGGTAATACAGGTACACTCACTACATTCTTATCTTGCACACTACCGGTGGTAGCTGTGGTCATAACTGGGTCTCCTCATACTGACTTAATCTATTGTTCTGTTCCAACAGCCGCTGGTTGATTTCCATAAATAATCATAGGTTCAGCAGTTTCACCCGTTATGTTTTTTTCATCGATAATCACCTTAGCAACATTTTGCAATGAGGGTAACTTATACATTATATCTAATAATGCCTTTTCAACAATAGACCTTAAGCCTCGAGCACCGGTCTTTTTAGAGACCGTTTTTTCAGCAATCATTTGTAAAGCTTTTTCACGGAACTCAAGCTCTACTCCTTCCATGCCAAAAAGCTTGCGATATTGCTTAATTAAAGAGTTTTTAGGCTCTTGTAAGACTTTAAGCAGCGCATCTTTATCTAATTCTTCAAGAGTCGCAACGACGGGCAATCGGCCAATTAATTCAGGAATTAAGCCATATTTCATCAGATCCGCCGGATCCACATCGCGCAATAAATAGTCAATTGTTTTAGCGTCGTCTTTACTATAAATTTCTGCCGAGAAACCTATACCCGATTTTTCTGTGCGTTCACGGATGACTTTTTCAAGTCCAGCAAATGCACCGCCGCAGATAAATAAGATATTTTTAGTATCGACTTGTATAAATTCTTGCTGAGGATGTTTACGTCCACCTTGAGGAGGAACGGAGGCAATAGTTCCTTCAATTAATTTTAATAAAGCCTGTTGTACGCCTTCACCGGACACATCGCGGGTAATAGAAGGGTTTTCAGATTTTCGTGAAATCTTGTCGATTTCATCGATATAAACAATACCGGTTTGAGCTTTTTTAACATCATAAGAACATTTTTGTAAAAGCTTTTGAATAATATTTTCAACGTCTTCGCCCACATAACCTGCTTCGGTTAATGTCGTTGCATCTGCAATCACAAACGGGACGTTTAATAAGCGTGCTAAAGTTTCAGCTAATAAAGTTTTTCCGCTACCCGTTGGGCCTATCATTAAGATATTACTTTTACTAATTTCTATCCCATCATCTTTTTGACCCACTTGTATCTGTAGTCTTTTATAATGATTATAAACCGCCACTGAAAGAATTTTTTTCGCAAACGATTGTCCCACCACATATTCATCCAAGGTTTTTCGGATTTCTTGCGGTGTTGGAAGTTTGAAAGCAGGATGAGACAGTGTTTTTTCATCTTCACTCACTTCTTCTTGAATGATCTCATTACAAAGAGAGACGCATTCATCACAAACATAAACTGAGGGGCCTGCAATGAGTTTACGCACATCATGCTGGCTCTTACCGCAAAAAGAACAATGCAGTACTTTTTCTCCACTCTTGTTACGTTGATCATCTGCCATAAATTACACCTCGCTTCATTTTTTAGTGCGATGCTCTAAAATTTTATCAATAATGTGATAATTCAGTGCTTTTTCAGCTGACATGAAATTATCTCGGTCCGTATCTTTTGAAATGGTTTCTTCGGTTTGTCCGGTGTGATGCGCTAAAATTTTATTTAAACGCGCTTTAATTTTTAAAGTTTCTTCAGCATGAATCGCAATATCAGAAGCTTGACCTTGTACGCCACCTAAGGGTTGGTGAATCATCACGCGCGCATTAGGAAGACAAAAACGTTTGCCATCAGTACCCGCTGCTAATAAAAATGCACCCATACTAGCGGCCTGGCCTATACACATAGTGCTGACATCAGGTTTAATAAATTGCATAGTGTCATAAATCGCAAGTCCTGCTGTCACGACACCCCCTGGAGAATTAATATAAATAGAAATATCTTTATCAGGGTTTTCTGACTCTAAAAATAATAACTGGGCAACTACTAAATTTGCTGCAAAATCATCAATAGGACCTACAATAAAAATCACTCGGTCTTTTAATAACCGAGAATAAATATCATAAGCGCGTTCACCACGCGCTGATTGTTCAACTACCATAGGCACTAAGTTTGCGCTTAAACTACCTGATAGGTTATTTGACATAGTTTTTTCATCCCTTACTTTAAATAATTACCCTTGGTTCATAACAAAATCAGCATACGGTACCGATTTTTCCGTAACCTGCACACCTTCCAATAACTTCTCTAATACTTGCTCTTCCAATACCTGCATTTCAATTTCCGCCCGGCGTTTTTTATCTTTGAGAAGAATGTTCACAATTTCCTCAGGCTTCTCATACGCTGCTGCCATCTCTCTAATATGGGTATCTACGCGAGCAATATCAACTGTTAATGAGTGTTTTTTAATAATTTCACCGACTAACAAACCTAAAGTAACATTTTGTTTAGCACCATCATTAAACATGGCCATTTCCTGCTCAGAATGCCCATGATCCTCACCCTTGTGATGGGGGTGCATTTGATCATGTAAACGGCTCGCTTCACGCTCAATCATGCCTTTAGGAATTTCAATCGCATTTTGTTCTAACAATTGATTAAAGACTTTAGATTTAAATTTAGCTTTGATTAAGCGTTTAACTTCCATCCCTAGATTTTTTTTGACTTCACTTTGTAATTCACTCATAAGACCGGATTTAATCCCTAATCTTTTGATAAAAGCTTCATCCATTGGAGGTAATTCGGGCGCTGAGACATGTTTTACTTGAACGGTAAATTCAGCCGCTTTTCCAGCCACTTCTTTGGCGAAATATTCTTCAGGGAAAGAAATATTAATCACACGCTCTTCGCCTGCTTTAACGCCTACTAAACCATCTTCAAAGCCAGCAATCATCATATTGCTACCTAAAACAATAGGATAATTCTCAGCAGTACCGCCTGCAAAAGGCACACCGTCAATTTTACCTACAAAATTCATCAGCACCTGATCTTTCATTTGTGCCGCTCTATTCACTATTTTCCATTGAATATGTTGTTCTAGCAGTTTATCTAGTACCGTTTGAACATCTTGATCGTTTGGCTCTGTCACTTCTTTTTCAAATTTATCCACTTTAAAATTCACAGTTTCAATCGTAGGCAGGACTTCTACGCGCGCGATGTACTCTAAGGGTTGTCCTGGCATAAACGCCTTAGGCTCAACCATAGGGGTACTCACGGGGTTAATATTCTCTTGTTGGAGCGCAGTATATAAAGAAGATTGAATCACTTCGCTTAAAGCCTCTTGTCTCGCTCTATCACCATACATTTGTTTAACTCGGTCCAAAGGAACCTTGCCTGGTCTAAAACCATTCACTTTTGCGGTTTTGGCAATGTTAACAATGCGCTTATCAAAAGCTTGATCAACTTGTTCAATGGGCACAGAAATCGTTAAACGGCGTTCTATATTACTAATGGACTCTACGGATACTTGCATAGTGAAGTTACAACCTCTTCTCTAGTTTATAAGTTATTGAAAAAAATGGCGTTTATTCCAGATAGGGAAAAAATCATTTTCGGCTATTATATCTAAAATTTGATCATAATTAAACCTGTTTATCCTTAAAACGTGCGAAAGGAGAGACTCGAACTCTCACGGGTTGCCCCACTGGAACCTAAATCCAGCGCGTCTACCAATTCCGCCACATTCGCAAGTGTCGGAAATACTACAATAAATTACGCTAAATAAAAACTGTTTAATCATGAAGTGAGTTTAGAGAAATTACCGATGGGTAAAAAGACGTTCAGAGATTACATGAATGATGGGCCGTGTAGGGATCGAACCTACGACCAATTGATTAAGAGTCAACTGCTCTACCAACTGAGCTAACAGCCCGTATAACTTGGGGTGAACGATGGGGTTCGAACCCACGACGGCCGGAATCACAATCCGGGGCTCTACCAGCTGAGCTACGTCCACCATACACTTAAAATTTTTAAACTGGCGCGCCTGGCAGGACTCGAACCAGCTACCCCCGGCTTAGAAGGCCGGTGCTCTATCCAAATGAGCTACAGGCGCAGACGAGAGGACCACCATTATGGTCGGGGTAGAGGGATTTGAACCCCCGACATCCTGCTCCCAAAGCAGGCGCGCTACCAGACTGCGCTATACCCCGTCTCATTTCAACACTGCCTCGGAATCATACTCATCGCATTGATAGCAGTCAATTTTTTTATAGAAAGTTTGGGATATTTATCACTCTCACAAAGATACGCTTCTATTTCTCTTAATATATTAGCAAAACGTTGTGTTTTTCCTCCTATAATGTGAGGATTTTGCAATGCGGTTGCGATGACTCTTTTTTTATCATCCTGGGTCCCTGCATTTTGAAGATCGCGTTTCACCGTTTCTCGGGCCAGTTTTAATTCGGGCTTATGGATAAAAGTATAGGCTCTCTTAAACCCCTCTTTAGGGTTTTCTATAGCGCTTTCTAATTTTTGTAAATAGAGTTTCATAATGGCAGCTTCATAATCCAGCTGACTAAGTTCTGAGCCTTCTTCGTATTGGTCTTTCTTTTCATCTTCTAGAACAAAATAGATCTCATCATGAAGAAGAGAATCTGCTTTTGTTTCTCCATCAACTGAAGCTCGATGTAAATGCCTTAATCCCTTAATTCGAAGATCAAGATTGTCTTCTGAAAAACAATCAAAAGGCTTCTGGGAAAGCAATAAACTTCGGTTTTGCGCCATAGGATTATTTCTCTTATTTTAATTAAATTGCAAAAATTGGGATCTATTTCTTTGAAGTGCATCGAGAATTTTAGGATGAGCTGCAAAATACTCAAGCTCATATAAGGCTCTATCGACTGCCTGAAGATATCCCGACTGATTAGACTTGACGCTTAGCTTATTTTTACTTTGCGTCAAAGCTAATTTCATCGTCTCTGCATCTTTCGCATCCGCAATAGCTTTTAGAGTTTCTTTAGCAATGGCAACGTTGTTTTTAAAAAAGTGAAACCCAGTCCATCCAAGGTAATCGTTAATATGACCTTTGATCATGCGTTTTAACTCAGGTAATCGATGCGGAGGTATTGGCTTACGAAAATAAGATTTACTAATAGAAAGCGCTTTTTTTTCATCATGCACAGAGGGATTGCCAGTAAGGGCTGCAATTTTAATAAGAACATCATTTGGAAGAGCTCCTATATGAGGTGCGTCTTTTCTTTTTGCTTGGCAAAGCATATAGGCATTTTTAATAACTTCACCGCGACTTTCTTTCTTCGCTAATAATAATGATAATTCTATTAATTCTTTTTTAATTCCTTCCCTATCTTCCTCTGGAGCCAATAAAATGATTTCGTCAATCAACGGCGGAGGTAACAAACCATATTTGGCAAAAACTCTTAAAAGCGGCATATAATATTGGAAAGAGAAAGTTTCATGATCCAAGCCATAGTCAATCTGCCACTTAAGGCGTTTTACAAATTTTGCTTTACTCTCCTCCGAAGCCAAACGAGCACCTTTTTGTAATAACAATTCAGCTATCTCAGGCCTTGGGTCCCAAGCATGGATACAGCAAATCAATGTGCCTACGGATTGACCGTCTTCTTCATCAATACAAGAACTCGCATCGGCTCCTTTGTCTAATAGACGACGGACCTCTTCAATTTCATTTGTTATGATTGCTCGAAACATTCTTAACACCTAACCCATCTTGGTTATTAATTGCACAATTATGGCATAAAAGGGAGATTCGTGTCAAAGATTAAAAAATTATGTAAATATTTGATAAAACTATTAAAAACGCAGATTTATGTATCCAAACTATGCACCGGCTTTACCGATTCCCACTGCCTACACCCCGGGCACTGCCAAAGCAAGGTATTACCCGAATAACCACAAGACACGCATTGGTAATTGGGTTTTTCAGCGAGTAATTTTTTAATTAACCCGTGAACAATCAATAAATCATTTTTAGCGCGTACTTCAAGGTTGTTTAAATAAATATTTAAAAATAAATGCAAGCCATCTAAAGAAGGATAACGGCGTACGTAATCGGCGACAAAGTTTGCAGCGACTTTATCGCCTTTCCATTGACGAATACGCTCAGAAAGAATGAGCACAATGGGGATTCTTGGGAATTCTTCTAGAATTTTCCGTAAATAACGCACCATTTTTTCTTCTTCACCCAGTTTTTCATAACAAACCGCGAGTGGCTCAATGGCTTCAGAAAAATAGGCAATATTTTGATAACGAATGCGTTTTAAACTTCTTAAGGCGGCGCGATAATTTTCTTGATGCATTTCAATTTTGGCTTGTAAGATACTGGCGCGTGCGCAATTACGATTGGAGCTTAAGGCATCTTTTAAGGCTCGGTGAGCGGCATCGATTTGACCCTCACTGAAAAGATTTTCTGCTAACTCGCAATATTGATTTGCGATCATGGCATCCATGTTTTGTTTGGTTAATGACGCTAATCGTTGGGCAGCTTTGATCGCATTTTCCCAAGATTTTTCTTGTTGATAAATATCTAATAAGGCTTTTAAGGCACGTATGGAAAATTCTTTGGTGTCTGCTAATTCTATAAAAATTCTTTCAGCGCGATCTAACACCCCCGCGCTTAAATAATCTTGACCCAGTTCATATAAAGACTGTTCGCGATAAATTTTTTCGAGTTGCGGTCTTGCGATAAGATTTTGATGAATACGAATGGCCCTGTCTACTTCACCGCGTTTACGAAATAATTTTGCAACGGCTAAATGAGTTTCAACCGTATCGCTATCGACTTCTAGCATTTTGATGAAAACATCGACCGCTTTGTCTTGTTCTTCGTTTAATAAGAAATTTAAGCCGACTAAGTAATCACGGGGTAAATTAATTTTTTTGACACCGAAGTCATCACCGCTATGACGTGAACGAAAACCCACGTACCAAGCGCAGACGGCTGCTGAAAAAACTAAAAGTACCCATTCCAATGACATTCAGTGTTTATCCTGTAGCGGAATTGCACGTAAATTTTCTATTTCTTTATTGGCTAATTTAAGCCGTTGTTTTAAACGATATACTTTAAGCTTGGCATTCAGCACCATCCAAAAACCGACGATCATGCCAGCCAATCCCCCGGCTATAAAAGAACAAATCACAACCAGAGATAAAGGATAATCATGCTGCCCAACATAATAATTTACGGTGACGAGATTAGAATTTAAAGTGGCGAAAGAAATGCCGATTAAGATCAGCAAGAAAAGAAAAATATAACTTAACATCCGCATGCCAAAACTCTCCTTATGGCGAATTACAAATAAAAAAACGGTATAGCCTTATTCAAGCTGATACCGTTTTCTCTACAGATCACTGGCAGATATAAATGCCTGGAATTTCAGGGTACAGAGATTATTTATCTTCTCCGTCTTCCGTGTTATTACCATTCATTTGTTCTTTCAATATATCTCCCAACGTAGTCTTTAACGGACTATCAGCTGATTTTTTCTTTTTCGCTGCTTTCGGTGTTGCTTCAGCACCAGCTGCTGCTTTTTTAGAAGCGGCGGTTTCTTTCGTTTTCATTGAAAGCGTAATTTGATGAGTCTTACGATCCGTGCCTGTTAATTTAGCTTCAACTGTATCACCGACATTAAACGTTTTGTCTTGCACTACATCTGTTGCACGTAGAACACCGCGAACATTTTCAGCAAGCTCAATCACATAAGCTTTTGCATCTGCTTCAACTACTGTGCCTGATACTTGTGATCCTTTTTCATTTTCGTTTAAATAACGAGTGACTGGATCATCCGCTAATTGTTTTAAGCCTAAAGAAATACGTTCACGTTCAGCATCAATCGTAATGATGATAGTTTCCAACTCATCATTCTTTTGGAACTGACGGATTTTTTCTTGAGCTTCGGCTTCATTCCAAGAGATATCGGAAAGATGGATTAAGCCATCGATACCGCCATCCAAGCCAATGAATACACCGAAATCGGTAATCGATTTAATTTTACCAACGATTTTTTCACCTTTTTGGTGGCCTTTAGCAAACTCTTCCCATGGATTTGCTTGGCATTGTTTCATGCCTAGGGAAATACGTCTGCGATCGCCGTCTATGTCTAATACAATAACATCGACTTCTTGACCTAAGTGAACGACTTTATTTGGATTAACGTTCTTATTAGTCCAATCCATTTCTGAAACGTGGACTAAACCTTCGATGCCTTCTTCAAGTTCAACGAAGCAACCGTAATCGGTAATATTAGTGACTTTGCCAGATAATCGTTTGCCAACTGGGAAACGCTCAGCAATATAAGCCCATGGATCATTACCCATTTGCTTTAAGCCTAAAGATACCCGTGCATTATCGCGGTCAATTTTAAGAATTTTAACTTTGATTTCATCACCAATCGCGAGAATTTCGCTTGGGTGTTTGATACGTTTCCAGGACATGTCAGTAATATGTAACAAACCATCAACGCTACCTAAATCAATAAATGCGCCGTAATCGGTAAGGTTTTTGACTATGCCTTTGACTTCATCGCCTTCATTTAAGTTTTCTAATAATGTTTGGCGCTCAACGCTATTTTCAGCTTCCATCGCAGAGCGTCTGGAAACAACAATATTATTACGTTTAGCATCAATTTTAATAACTTTGAAATCAAATTCTTTGCCTTCTAGAGATTCAGGGTCTCTGACAGGTTTAACATCAACCAAGGAGCCTGGTAAGAATGCGCGGATTTTATTAACTTCAACGGTGAATCCGCCTTTAACACGGCCTTGGATTACACCACGTACGGTTTCTTTATTTAAATAAGCTTGTTCTAAGTCAAGCCAGGATTCTAAACGCTTCGCACGTTCACGGGAAAGACGTGTAGCGCCAAATCCATCTTCTAGGGTTTCTAGAGCAACTTTAACTTCGTCTCCAACTGATACTTCAATTTGACGATTTTCATTATAAAATTGATCAATTGGAATATAAGATTCGGATTTCAATCCAGAGTTTACAACCACAAAATCAGATTCAATACGTTCGATTACTGCGGTGATGACGGTCCCTGGGACCATGGGGGTTTCTTTTAGACTTTGCTCAAACAACTTTTGAAAACTATCAGCCATATTACTCTCTAAGAACAGGTTAGTTAATAAAAAAACGATACTAGGTTGCCCCGTATCGTCGCCATTCCGACAAAATAGCCCCCACTACTTCTTCTATAGTGAGATGATCCGTATCAATACAAATCGCATCATCTGCCGGCTTTAAAGGGGCTACTGGGCGCTCTTGATCTCTTTTATCGCGCTCATATAGCTCCTGAATAAGGTCGCTTAGGTTAACATTAATACCTTTTTCCTTCAACTGATTATAACGGCGCTCTGCCCGCTCTTCTGGGCTCGCTATTAAGAAGATTTTTAACTCAGCATCAGGGAACACCACCGTGCCCATATCGCGCCCATCGGCAACGAGACCCGGAGGCTCTTGAAAAGTCCGTTGGCGGCTTAATAAGGCTTGTCTTACTGAGGGGAAAACACTGACTTTTGAGGCGGCATTGCCCATTTTTTCAGTACGAATAACATCCGTAACATCTTCACTTTCCAGCAAAACTTCAGGCGGCATGCCGGTTTCAGTTGCAACGAATTGTACGTCTAAGTGTTCAGCCAATATAGCTAAAGAAGGTTCATTATCCAGAGCCACCCCATGTTTCTGAGCCGCTAAAGCGAGCACTCTATAAAGCGCTCCGCTATCTAATAATTGCCATCCCAATTGCTTTGCTACTAACTGACTGACGACTCCTTTACCTGTTCCACTCGCCCCATCAATGGTTATGACGGGCTGTTTTTGACTCATTCCTCGCCTTCCCCTTTAAGCGTCGCAATTCTTTCTATGCCCACTAGCAATTCGCCATTGGTTAAACTAATTAAACGCACCCCTTGCGCATTACGGCCTACCAGTGAAATTTCTTTCACGTGGGTTCTAACTAAAGTGCCCTTATTAGTAATCAACATGACTTCATCTTCTGGATTAACTTGTATAGCACCGACCACTTGGCCATTGCGCTCACTCACTTGAATAGCAATAACGCCTTGTGCTGATCGTCCGGTTAATCGATGGTCATCCATAGGAGAACGTTTACCATAGCCCTGTTCAGTAGCGGTTAAGATATCCCCTTGTTCGGATGCAACGATTAAAGAAATAACACGCTGTCCTTCTTGCAACTTAATACCACGCACCCCACGAGCCGTTCGACCCATGCAGCGTACTTCATCTTCAGAGAAGCGTATAACTTTCCCTGCATTAGTAAATAACATCACTTCTTGTTTGCCATCGGTAATGGCAACACCAATTAATCGATCCCCATCAGCTAACTCAACCGCAATGATGCCATTGCTACGAGGACGAGAAAAATCAGTTAAAGCCACTTTCTTCACAATACCTTGCGCTGTGACCATGAACACAAATTGATTTTCTTGGTATTCACGAACCGGCAAAATAGCATTAATTTTTTCATTTTCAGAGAGTGGCAATAAATTAATAATCGGTCTGCCACGAGAATTACGTCCAGCTTGTGGAAGTTGATAGACTTTAAGCCAATAAACTTTACCGATATTAGAGAAACATAAAATCGTATCGTGACTTTGTGCGACTAATAAATAATCCACAAAATCTTCTTCTTTGACGTGAGTGGCAGATTTTCCTCTGCCGCCTCTGTGTTGTGCTTGATATAAAGAAAGTGGCTGAGTCTTGATATAGCCTTCATGTGACATGGTCACGACCATTTCTTCTTTAGGAACTAAATCTTCCATATTGAAGTCGCCCGCATCTTCAATAATTTCGGTGCGTCTTGCATCGCCAAACTCTTCTCTGATTGCTAATAATTCATCACGAATCACTTGCATCAAGCGGGTCGGGCTTGCCAATATCTCATTTAAATCTTGAATTAAAGCCTGTAAGTCTTTGTGTTCACTAGTAATTTTATCTTGCTCTAGCCCTGTTAAACGATGCAAACGCATTTCTAAAATAGATTGAGCTTGCTCAGGCGATAAATAATAACCATCATCCGCCAATCCATAACGAACTTGAACCATAAGCTCGCCTTCTCGTTCAACTCCCACACGGGAAAGCATCGCTATCACTTTTGTAGGCTGCCAAACTTGTTTCATCAAAGCCGCTTTTGCCTCATGAGGATCTTTGGCTTTCTTAATTAAAACGATCATTTCATCAATGTTAGCTAGAGCAACCGCTAAACCTTCTAAAATATGCGCTCTTTCTTTTGCTTTTCTTAAATCAAAAATAGTGCGGCGGGTAACTACTTCGCGACGATGACGAATAAACGCATCAATCATCTCTCGGATATTTAAAACTTTAGGTTGGCCATCAACTAAAGCCACCATATTGATACCAAATACGTTTTGTAATTGGGTATGCACATAAAGATTATTGAGCATGACTTCGTTGTTTTCACCACGACGTAACTCAATCACCATACGCATGCCATCTTTATCAGATTCATCGCGTAAATTAGTAATACCTTCAATTTTCTTTTCTTTGACTAATTCCGCTATACGCTCAATTAATCTCGCTTTATTCACTTGGTAAGGAAGCTCGGTCACAATAATGCGTTCTTTACCGGATTTTTCGTCGGTTTCTATATGAGTACGGCCACGAATGACGACACGGCCACGACCTGTTCTGTAGCCCTCTACAATGCCGCTTCTGCCATGAATAATCCCCGCCGTTGGAAAATCTGGACCCGGAATGAATTGTAAAATTTGCTCAATCGTAAGCTCAGGATTATCAATCATCGCAATACAAGCATTAACGACTTCAGTTAAATTATGCGTTGGGATATTAGTGGCCATCCCTACAGCAATTCCTGAGGAGCCATTAATTAATAAATTGGGAACCTGAGTAGGTAATACAACGGGAACCATTTCGGTTTCGTCATAATTAGGGACTCGGTCTACGGTTTCTTTTTCAAGATCAGCCAACAAACTATGGGCCAATTTAGACATACGAACTTCGGTATAACGCATAGCAGCAGGCGAATCACCATCCACTGAACCGAAATTTCCTTGGCCATCGACTAGCATATAACGCATAGAAAAATGTTGCGCCATACGTACGATAGTATCGTAAATAGCACTTTCACCATGAGGATGGTATTTACCAATGACATCACCCACGATACGGGCTGATTTCTTATGGGGCTTATTCCAATCATTACTTACCTGGTACATAGCATAAAGAACACGTCTATGCACAGGCTTCAGACCATCGCGCACATCAGGCAATGCCCGCCCGATAATAACGCTCATGGCATAATCTAAGTAAGATTGTTTTAATTCATCTTCTAGGCTTACTTTTTGGATCTCTTTTGCTATTAGGTTTTCCATAGGAATTTGATTTTTTCTTGCATGATTATCGACGCAAAATTATAGCATGTTCAGTGCCAATCACACAGGGTTTTTTAGGGCCCGTCGCAGTATTTTACCCACATTGGTTTTAGGCAATTCTGTCCTAAATTCTACGTGCTTTGGTAACTTATAACCGGTCAGCATTTTACGACAGCCTTCGATGACATCATGAATGGTTAAATTAGGGTCATTTTTAACAATAAAAGCTTTCACCGCCTCACCCGATCTTTCATCTGGAACGCCTATCACCGCCGCCTCATGCACCCCCGGAATTTGCATCAAAATATCCTCAATTTCGTTGGGATAAACATTAAATCCGGAGACTAAAATCATGTCTTTTTTTCGTTCTAAAATACGCACAAAGCCCTCAGGGTTAATGAGAGCAATATCTCCTGTTAATAACCAACCGTCTTTAGTAAAGACTTTCTCTGTTTCTGCAGGATTATTCCAATAACCTAACATGACTTGCGGGCCTTTGACCGCCAACTCACCGGGTTGATTGACAGAAAGCTCATGCCCATCATCATCGAATATGCAAATATTAGTCGAGGGGATAGGTAATCCTACTGTCCCATTGTAATCTTGCAAATCAGGGGGATTAATTGTCACAGCGGGAGATGTCTCAGTTAACCCATAAGCTTCCAATAAAACACAACCAGTCATCGTTTTCCAACGCTCAGCCACGGCTTGCTGCACTGCCATTCCACCGCCTAAGCTTAATTTTAGTTTTTTAAAATTCAATTTTTTAAACTTACGTTGCTTGGATAAGGCATTAAAGAGCGTATTCACTCCGGTGATCGAGGTAAATTCAAATTTTGCCATAGAAGAAATCGTTTGTTTCAGATCGCGAGGATTAGTGATTAAAACATTCAACCCGCCTTCTTTGAAGAGCAGCAATCCATTCGCTGTCAACGAAAAAATATGATAAAGCGGCAAGGCGGTAATCACAATTTCTTTGCCGTGCTTAAAAATACTCTGTAACCAAGCATCGGCTTGGAGAATATTTGAAACTAGATTACGATGCGTCAGCATGGCCCCTTTTGAAACTCCCGTCGTCCCACCCGTATATTGCAACAAAGCAAGATCTTCCGAGCGCACCTCTACCGGCTGCAAAGTCAGTGTTTTTCCCCTGCTTAAAGCACTCTTAAAAGTTTCCATTTTCTTAATAAAATAGGGCGGAATTTTTCTTTTTAGATATTTAAGATAAAAATGAATAAAAGTAGCTTTCATGGGCGGGAAAAAATCACCCATCTCTGTAACAATCACATTTTTTAAAGCCGTATGTGTCATGGCGTCTTGAACGGTTTTCGCAAAATTTTCTAAAACAATAATCGTCTCTGCACCAGAATCTCTTAGCTGATGGACTAATTCAGGCGCCGTATACAAAGGATTCACATTAACAACGATTAACCCCGCTCTTATTGCACCAAAGAACACAATAGGGTATTGCAAAACATTGGGCAGCATAATGGCAACACGATCGCCTTTAGAAAGCTTTAATGCTTGCTGAAAATAAGCCGCCATCGCGCGCGAATAACTTTCAACCTCACTAAAGTTAAGCGTTGTTCCCATATTATAAAAAGCAGGACGATCAGGGAAAGACCAGCAAGTTTCTTCAAATATTTGGATCAGGGATTGATAACGATCTGGATTGATCTCTGCGGGTACATCTTTAGGATAATGTTTTAACCATATCTTTTCCAAAATGTAATCCTTTACTTAGGAAGTGATTGATCGGGACGACCGGATTTGAACCGACGACCCCTTGCGCCCCATGCAAGTGCGCTACCAGGCTGCGCCACGCCCCGAATGGCCCATAAGATAACCTTAAGTTGCCAAAAATTCTAGGACATTTTCAAGATCGGCAATTATTTTTTTAACGACAGCATCTTTCTCTAGTGGCTTACGAGTTTCTTTGGGGTTTTCTTGCAGCTGAATTCGGGCGCCTTCTAGGGTGAATCCATCCTGATAGAGCAATTGACGAATTTTTCGAATCGCCATGACATCTTCATACTGATAAAACCTTCTATTACCACGACGTTTAGCAGGTTTTAATTGTAATGGAAACTCTTGCTCCCAGTAGCGCAATACATGTGGTTTAACCGCACATAATAAACCCACCTCGCCAATGCTAAAATAGCGTTTATCGGGAATGGGTGGAAGCAAATGGGTTGCTAACTTACGTTGCTCACTCTTTATCGCGCTGGTCATCTTTGGCTTTCTTCCCTGCATGAGACTCTACTCGAGCCCTCAGTTTTTGACCGCTGCGAAAAGTCACCACTCGACGAGCTGTCACAGGAATCACTTCTCCTGTTTTTGGATTTCGTCCGGGTCGCTCAGCTTTATCATGTAATTCGAAATTGCCAAAGCCAGACAGTTTCACATGTTGTCCAGTTTCGAGTGCTTTACAGATTCTTTCAAAAAACGACTCAACAATTTCCTTGGCCTCTCGCTTGGTAATACCAATCTGTTGGAACAGATTTTCAGCTAACTCTGCCTTTGTTAATGTCATATCTTAGCCCCTTAGTTCAGCAGCAAATCTAGTTTTAAGAGCAGCAATGATTTGGTCCATCAATTCTGCAATCTCTTCATCTATAAGAGTACGTGAAGAATGTTGCAGCGTCAAAGCCAAAGCCACACTTTTTTGATCCGCCGTAATTCCTTTTCCTTCATATATATCAAATACGTAGACTTCTCTTAAATACGTACCTGCTACCTCTTTGATTGTATCTGAAATTGCCTGAACTGGTACAGCCTTATCAATCAATAGGGCCAAATCCCTTCGAATTTCGGGGAACTTTGAGATCTCTTTAGCTTTAGGAATAGGAGTTTTTAGCAAGGGTTCTAGGGCCAATTCAAATAGGTAAACTTTGCCCTGAATATCGAGTTTTTGTGCTAACTCTGGGTGTAATGCCCCCATGATGCCTATCGCTTGATCCTCATGATAAATCATAGCCGTTTGACCCGAATGCAAAGCGGGATGGCTTCCTGGTTTAAAGCTTAAATCTGCTAAACTTTCTAAATCACCCTTAAGATCAAAAAAATCTGCTACGCGATCTTTTATTCCCCACTGTATAGGATAAGCATTCCCACAAATTAACCCAGCAAGCGTCGGCTCTTGTTGTTTAAGAAATCTTAAACCCGTCTCAAAAATTCGTATTCTAGTCTGTTGGCGGTTCTGGTTATAAAGCAGTGTATTAATCAAACCCGGCCAAAGAGAAGTTCGCATGGCTACCATATCAGACGTAATAGGGTTTACTAAACTCTTAGGGGTATTATTAGGGTCCAATAAAGTCTGTAATTCTGGCGCTATAAAACTATAAGTAATCACTTCTTGGTAACCTAAATCACAAAGAGAATGACGCAACGCATTTAAAGTAATTTTATCTTCAGGGCAAGGCGCACACGATAATTGGACTGTGGAAAGATGACAAGGAACTTTATCAAAACCGTAAATCCTGACGATTTCTTCAATTAAATCGACCTCCAGAGCAATATCAGGGCGACGGGTCGGAACTGTTACGGACCACCCTTCTTTTGTTTTTTTACACTCAAACTCTAATCTTTCTAAAATAGATATTATTTCTTTATCTTCTATTTCAAGACCTAGAAATTTAGCAATTCTTGCTTTTCGTAAAGAAATAACAGGTTTGTGAGGTAAGGCATCTTCATTCATTCTCTCAACAATAGGACCCGCTTTGCCGCCTACTATTGGTAACAATAATTCTGTAGCCCGTTCAATGGCTAAATGTTGAATATCGGGATCAATGCCCCGCTCATAACGTTGCGAAGATTCAGAATTGAAATGATAAAACCGCACCGCTTTTGCAATGGTTGCAGAATTAAAATAAGCGCTTTCTAAAAAGATATCTTGAGTTAATAAAGTAACACCCGAATCCATCCCGCCCATAACGCCCGCGATGGCTAAAGGTTTTTCGCGATCGGCAATGATTAAAGTATCTTTGGTTAAATCAGCCGTATTTCCATCTAATAACAATAAGCTTTCGCCTTTATTCGCAGTGCGAACACAAATGCCGTCTTTAATTTTAGATAGATCAAACGCGTGCATGGGCTGGCCTAATTCCAACATGACATAATTCATCACATCGACGACGGGTGAAATACTACGGATACCGCTACGACGTAATCGTTCTTGTATCCAAATGGGCGTGAGCGCATCGGCTTTAATACCCTTAATCACGCGTCCCACATAACGCGGGCATTCAACTTGCGCCTGAACTTCCACTGCTAAAGTATCGGAAAGTAAAGGTTTTATTTTTTTAGTCGCGATAGAATTTAATTTCGCGCCGGTTAAAGCAACTATCTCTTTAGAAAGTCCTAGCACACTCAAACAATCCCCGCGATTGGGGGTAATATTAATATCTAAAATCTGATCTGATAAATGCAAATAATCCCAAACTGCGGCGCCTAAAGGTGCGTCGATGGGTAATTCTTGTAGACCCGTAGATTCATCGGCCAACCCTAAATCTTTTAATGAACACAGCATACCCTGTGATGCCACACCACGAATTTCAGTTTTTTCTATTGTTAAATGAGGCAATTTTGCGCCTTCTGTCGCAACAGCGACTTTCATTTCTTCCCGTACATTTTTAGCTCCGCAAACAATACTTAATTTATTGTCTCCGACATTGACTAAACAAATATTTAATCGATCCGCTTGGGGGTGTTTTTCAAATGTTAATATTTGCCCTACGATAACATTAGAAAATTTTTCCGCCACAGGAGAAACACTTTCTACTTCAAGACCTGACATCGTCAGTTTTTCTGCAAGTTCATCACTTGTTAAAGAGGGATTAACCCACTCTCGTACCCATTGTTCACTGATTTTCATAACTTAAAACTGCCTTAAAAAACGCAAATCATTTTCAAAAAGAGTGCGTAAATCATTGATGCCATAACGCAACATTGCTAAGCGATCAAGACCCATACCCCACGCCCATCCCGTATAACGCTCACTATCGATATCCACATGTTTTAGTACATTAGGATGAACCATCCCACAACCTAAAATTTCAAGCCAACCTGTGTTTTTGCAAATCCTGCAACCTTCACCTTTACAGTTTTGACATTGCATATCGACTTCTGCTGAGGGCTCTGTAAACGGAAAATAAGAAGGTCTAAATCTCACTGGCAAAGATGTTTCAAAAAATGCTTGTAAGAATTCGGTTAACATTCCTTTGAGATCAGCAAAGCTCACATTCTCGCCTATCATTAAACCTTCGAGTTGATGAAACATAGGCGTGTGCGTTAAATCAAAATCTCTGCGATAGACTCTTCCCATCGCAATCATACGTAATGGCGCTTTAGTTGCTTTCATTGTACGTATTTGTACGGGGGACATATGCGTTCGCAAAAGCGTACCATCTGCAAAATAAAAAGTATCTTGCATGGCACGGGCTGGATGTAACTCGGGAATATTTAATGCAACGAAATTGTGATAATCATCTTCAATTTCAGGACCATCTAAAACCATGAAACCCATTTGGGTAAATAAAGTTTCTATGCGTTCACGTACTTTAGTTACTGGATGTAAACTGCCGCCAGATTGACGACGACCCGGCAAGGTAACATCAATAGTATCTTTGGCTAATGCAGCTGCAATTTGATTTTTTTGTAGATGCTCGGTGCGCTCTTCTATTAGTGTTTGAATTTTTACTTTTACATCATTAACTTTTTGACCGGCCGCAGGTCTTTCTTCAGGCGACAATAGCCCAAGACCTTTGAGAGATTCTGTTAGCTTCCCTTTTTTCCCTAGATAATGCACACGAGCATCATCTAAGCTCTTTAAATCGGAAGCTTCAGCAATAGCTACCGTCGCTTCACGCAATAAGCTTTCTAAATCAAGCATAATTTTTCCTGACTGATTTTAATTTTTATCTGAAGGGGTATTTTAAACACATTTGTCATCCCCGCGAAAGCGGGGATGATGATGGACTGGAACTTTTTATGCAGCTAGCTTAGCTTTAGCTTGCTCAACCAATGATGCAAATGCTGCTTTATCGCGAATCGCAATATCAGACAACACTTTTCTATCGATGGTGATTTCCGCTTTCTTAAGGCCATTCATGAAAACGCTATAAGACATTCCGTGCTCACGAGACGCTGCGTTAATACGAGCAATCCAAAGGGTACGAAAAGTACGTTTCTTCTGACGACGGTCACGATAAGCATATTGAGCGGCTCTAGTGACTGCCTGTTTGGCGGCACGAAGCACACGGCTACGGGCACCATAGTACCCTTTCGCTTTGGCTAAGATTTTTTTGTGTCGTGCGCGGGCTGTTACGCCTCTTTTAACTCTTGGCATGTGACATTACCTCTATTAAGTTTGAACTAAGCTCTTCTGTTGCTTCGTTCCTCTACGTTTTCTAGGGGAACCAGGCATCATACGAGATATCGACAACATATCGGAATCACACACTTGTCCGGTACCGGAACTTAAGTGGCGCTTACGCTTTTGTGATTTACCGGTAAAATGGTGACTGCGGTTAGCACAACGGTGCTTAAACCCGTTTTTAGTTGCTCTAAAACGCTTAGCAGCCCCACGGTTGGTCTTTAACTTTGGCATTTCAATAATACTCCAGGTCTATAAATCTTAAGTCTTTTTTGGCCCAAGCAGCATAATCATCTGTCGGCCTTCCATCTTCGGTCTTTGTTCGACGACCGCGTATTCTAGCAGATCTGCTACTATTCTATCCATCAATTGCATACCTAATTCTGGATGGGACATTTCTCTGCCTCTAAACCTTAAGGTTACTTTGGCTTTGTCCCCGCCCGTTAAGAAACGAATCAGGTTACGCAGTTTCACTTGATAATCCGCTTCTTCCGTCGCTGGACGTATCTTTACTTCTTTGATTTGAATCTGTTTTTGTTTCTTTTTAGCTTCCGCTTTACGCTTCTTTTGTTCGTATTCGTATTTACCGATATCCATGATTCGACAAACTGGCGGTTTGGCATCGGGTGACAACTCAACAAGATCTAAACCCGCTTCTTCGCTCATGCGACGGGCTTCTTGAATTGAAACAACTCCTACTTGATTGCCTTCATTATCCAGCAATCGAACTTCAGGGACTCTTATTTCGTCGTTAGTCCGTGGTCTTTTTTCAGTACTAATTAGCCATTCCTCCTAGTGAATTCGGCCTTTCTTCGCGATTTCAGCGTTAATTAAAGCCAGAGCCGCTTCCATACTATGGATCCCCAGGTCTTCACCTCGTTGGGTACGTACAGAAACAGTATTCGCTTCAGCCTCACGGTCCCCCACTACCAATAGATAAGGGACACATTGTAAAGTGTGTTCGCGGATTTTATAGCTGATCTTCTCATTTCTCAAGTCCGATTTTGCTCTTATGCCTTGATTTTTCAGGAATCCCACCACTTTTTCGACATAGGGGGTCTGTTTATCGGTAATATTTAGTACAACTGCCTGAACTGGCGCTAACCAAACTGGGAATTTACCCGCATAATGCTCGATCAAAATCCCAATAAATCGCTCCAAAGATCCAAAAGCCGCCCTATGTAACATGACAGGGACCTTTTTGCTGCTATCTTCGCCTATATAATAAGCCTCTAGCCGATTGGGCATATTATAGTCTAATTGTAGGGTCCCGCATTGCCACATACGACCTATACAATCTTTTAAGTGAAATTCAATTTTAGGACCATAAAAAGCCCCTTCTTTGGGTCTTACTTCAAAAGCTAAGCCCGCGTGTTTTAAAGATTCGGATAAAGCTTTTTCAGCGTGATCCCACAAAGCATCATCCCCCAAGCGTTTATCAGGACGAGTTGCTAAACGAATGGTTAAGTTTTCTTCAAAACCAAAATCTTTATAAACATCTAATAAAAGCTGGATAAATTTATAAGACTCTTCTTGAATTTGATCTTCTCGACAAAAAATATGCGCATCATCTTGCGCCAACTGCCGAACACGCATCAGACCATGCATAGCGCCTGAGGCTTCATTACGATGTAAATTACTAAATTCAGCATATCGAATCGGTAAATCTCTATAACTTCTTAAGCCATTTTTAAAGACTTGAATATGACAGGGACAATTCATAGGCTTAATAGCATATTGAGAATTTTCCGTATCAACGATAAACATATCATCTTTAAAAAGCTCTGCATGGCCTGATTTTTCCCACAAAGAAATATCTACTAATTGTGGGGTTTGAATTTCTTGATAGCCGTCTTGCAGAATTTTTTGGCTCATGTATTGTTTAATTTGTTGGTAAATAATCCAGCCATGGGGATGCCAAAATATCATGCCTGGCGCTTCTTCTTGTAAATGAAAAAGATCCAAATGCTTCCCAATTTTTCTATGATCACGCTTTTCAGCTTCTTCAAGGCGGGTTAAATATTCATCTAAAGACTTTTTGTCATTCCAAGCGGTGCCATAAATCCGTTGCAGCATTTCGTTATTAGAATCACCGCGCCAATAAGCACCGGCGACTTTCATTAATTTAAATATTTTCAATGCGCCTGTCGTTGGCGTATGAGGACCACGGCATAAATCCGTAAAATCACCTTGTTCATAAATAGTCAGGGTTTCGCTCCCTGGAATATCTTCAATAATTTTAGCTTTATAAATCTCCCCTAAATCACGGAAAAATTTAATTGCCTCTTCTCTTTTAATTTCTTTGCGTACTACTGGAATATTTTTAGCAGCTAATTCATGCATTTTTTCTTCTATGCGCGCTAAATCTTCTATGGAAAAAGTGCCTTCTTGATAAGAAAAATCATAATAAAACCCATCTTCTATCACAGGACCAATAGTGACTTGAGCTTTAGGAAAAAGGGTTTTAACGGCATGCGCTAATAAATGCGCGGTAGAATGACGAATCACTTCTAAGCCTTCAGGGTCCCGACCGGTTACGATCACAAGATCTGAATCGTCTGAAATCACATGGGAAGTATCGACGAGTTTTCCATTCACTTTTCCAGCAAGAGCCGCTTTTGCTAAACCTGCACCAATACTAGCAGCGACTTCGGCCACAGTGACGGGTTTATCAAATTCCTTTTTACTGCCATCCGGCAAGGTAATCATAGGCATAATTCTTTCTCAAAAAAACTTCATCCCCCCAGTAGGCACGAATGGGATCGAACCATCGACCACCACCATGTCAAGGTGATGCTCTACCACTGAGCTACGTGCCTACTGGAGAGATGACAAAGTTGATGCGGGATCGTAGCATTAGCGTTCTTAGTCTGCAAGCAGTTATGATATGATAAATAGAACTAATTTTGCAAAACAAGGCTGTTTTTATGGAATATGAAGTCTCATCCGATGAGCATGGCAACCCCTACCTTAAAGTCGCGGTTTCAGATTATGCTCTGATCAGCAATCCTTTATTAAATAAAGGCATGGCCTTTACCCATAAAGAACGCGAAGAATTTAATTTATTAGGTTTAATCCCGCCCTATGAATCCACTTTAGAAATACAACGTGATCGCTCTTATGAGGCTTATAAAAGTAAGCCCTCAGATATTGAAAAATATATTTATCTACGGGATCTTCAAGATTCCAATGAAGTGTTATTTTATAATTTAGTCAGCACTCATATTACTGAAATGATGCCCATCGTCTACACACCAACGGTAGGTTTAGGATGTGAGCGTTATAGCCATATTTATCGTAGATCCCGCGGACTTTTTATTTCTTATCCGGATAAAAATTATATTAATAACATTCTCTCAAACCCACGTTTTAATAATGTTAAAGTCATTGTTGTTTCAGATGGCGAAAGAATTTTAGGTTTAGGGGATCAAGGTGCAGGCGGTATGGGAATTCCCATTGGCAAATTAGCCCTATATACGGCTTGCGCAGGAATTCATCCAGGCTCTACATTACCTATTTTATTAGATACCGGAACTAACAATCCCGATCTATTAAAAGATCCGCTTTATATAGGCTGGCATCATGAACGTATTCGGGGTGATGAATATAATGCTTTTATTGATACCTTTGTTAAAGCCGTTAAAAAAAGATTTCCGCATGTTTTATTACAATGGGAAGACTTCGCACAACAAAATGCAAATCCTTTATTAGAACGTTATCGCAATGAACTCTGTTCGTTTAATGATGATATTCAAGGCACTGCTGCAGTGGCTGCAGGAACTTTATTTGCCGCGATGAAAGTGACAAATATTCCTCTTACAAAGCAGCGCATTGCCGTAGTTGGCGCAGGTTCTGCGGGCTGTGGAATTAGCAGCTTATTATTGCAAGCCATGATCGATGAAGGTTTATCTGAAAAAGAAGCGCGTGCGTGTTTTTATTTAATTGATCGTCCAGGTTTGTTATTAGATGATATGAACGATTTATTTGCGTTTCAAAAACCGTTTGCGCAATCAAGAAATACTATTGCTCATTGGAAATTAGAAAATCAAAATGCAATTACTTTAAAAGATGTCATTAATAATTTGCACCCTACCGTATTAATTGGTGTCAGCGGTCAGCCTGGGATTTTTACCGAAGAACTTATTCGTGATATGGCAAAACATGTAGCTCAACCGGTTATTTTCCCTTTATCAAATCCCACTACTCGCGCTGAAGCTACCCCCGCTGATTTATTAAAATGGACTAACCATAAAGCAATCATTGGAACGGGTAGTCCCTTTCCAGGCGTCACACAAACGAATAATTCTTATATTTTCCCAGGAATGGGATTAGGCATTATGGCGGTTAAAGCAAAACATATTAGCGATAAAATGTTTATGGCGGCAGCAAAAGCTTTAGCCGCATCACCTACCACTAATCATTTACTTCCGCCACTAAGTGAAATTCGCGAAGTCTCTTTCAAAGTGGCGGTTGCAGTTGCAGAACAAGCAATTGCGGAAAATTTAGCTGAGGCACCAAAAAATAATAGTCTTGAAGTTTATATTCGAAGTTTGATGTGGAAGCCAGAATATTTACCTTATCGAAAAAAATAATCAAGCAAGACGCGTTTTATCAATTTCTTTAATTAAATCTCGAATTCGACCCGCTTCTTCGAATTCGAGTTTATGCGCATGTTCAAACATTTTTTTTTCTAATTGTTCTATCTTAGCCTCTAAAGCGCCAGGAGATAGAGCTAAATACTCTTCCGTTTTTTCCGCAACTTTTGGATAGAGTTTTCCGCGCGGTCTGTTAGGAGCATAAGCGCCTTCCATAATATCGCGCACGGCTTTTATGATTCCGACTGGCGTAATTCCATGCTCTTTATTATAAGCTTCTTGTTTTTTGCGGCGGCGTTCGGTTTCACTAATGGCTTTACGCATGGATTCTGTGATTCGATCCGCATATAAAATTGCTTTGCCATTAAAATGCCTTGCGACGCGGCCTATTGTTTGGATTAAAGCCGTTTCAGAGCGTAAAAACCCTTCTTTATCCGCATCTAAAATTCCAACTAAAGATACTTCGGGTAAATCTAAACCTTCGCGTAACAAATTAATTCCAACTAAAACATCAATGTTTCCCAAACGCAAATCGCGAATAATTTCTACACGCTCAACTGTACCAATATCAGAATGCAGATATTTAACTTTCACTCCGTGTTCTTCTAGATACTCAGCCAAATCTTCTGATAAACGTTTAGTTAAAGTAGTGACTAATACGCGTTCTTTCACCGCAACACGTTTATTAATTTCAGAAAGCAAATCATCGACCTGCATAGTGGCAGGACGCACTTCAACTTCTGGGTCTAATAAACCCGTAGGACGTGCAACTTGTTCTACTATTGCACCCGATTGCTCATACTCATAGGGGCTTGGTGTTGCTGATACAAAAATAGTTTGCGGTGAGCGTTTTTCAAATTCATCAAATCTCATCGGGCGGTTATCAAGAGCTGATGGCAAACGAAAACCGTATTCGACTAAAGTTTCTTTACGTGACCTATCACCGCGGTACATTCCACGCAATTGTGGGGTGGTGACATGCGATTCATCAATCACTAATAAAGCGTTATCGGGTAAATAATCAAATAAAGTAGGAGGCGGGTCCCCTGGATTTCGGCCGGATAAATATCTAGAATAATTTTCAATACCTGAGCAATAACCCAGTTCGTTCATTAATTCTAAATCATACATCGTACGTTGCTCTAATCTTTGCGCTTCGACTAATTTATTTAGACTACGTAATTCTTCTAAACGTATTTTTAAATCAATTTTAATGTGATCAATCGCACCTAAAACAGTTTCGCGTTTAGTAACATAATGTGATTTTGGATAAATCGTTAAACGCGGCACACGGCGCAGAATTTCGCCGGTCAATGGATCAAAGTAATAAAGATTTTCAATTTCATCGCCCATTAATTCAATGCGTACTGCATCTTTATCAGATTCAGCGGGATAAACATCAATGACATCTCCGCGTACTCTATAAGTTGCTCTATGCAAATCAACATCATTACGCGTGTATTGCAATTCTGCTAAACGTCTTAACAATTGTCTATGATCAATTTTATCCCCACGATCTAAATGCAAGACCATACTTAAATACATGCGCGGATCACCTAAACCATAAATCGCAGAAACCGTTGCAACAATAATAGAATCAGGGCGTTCTAATAAAGCTTTGGTCGCAGACATGCGCATTTGTTCGATGTGCTCATTGATCGCCGCATCTTTTGCAATGTAAGTATCAGAAGATGGAACATAGGCTTCTGGCTGATAATAATCATAATATGAAACAAAATATTCTACGGAATTTTCAGGGAAAAATTCCTGCATTTCGCCATAGAGCTGCGCCGCTAACGTTTTATTCGGCGCAAGAATTAAAGTAGGTCGCTGCACATCAGCAATAACATTCGCCAAAGAAAAAGTTTTCCCAGAGCCTGTTACGCCTAATAAAGTTTGATACATTAGGCCTGATTTTAAGCCTGTTATTAACTTTTTTATTGCGCCTGGTTGATCGCCGGCTGGTTTGAAATTTGAATGTAGTTTAAAGGGCATAATTTTAATAGCGTGCAATATTAAGGCTTTTATAGTACCATAAAGCCGTAACTATAAACACTAAGGAGTGAATCATGAGAAATAAAATTACAGTTATCTCTGCACTAGTGTTATCTGTTTTAGCCTCCCAAACCACTTTCGCCAACAACAATTATCCCTATGACAATGCAAAATTTGGTGTGGGATCAACACGTGGCACTGCGCAATGCACAATTTCAGGTGTGGATAATGCGACCGTATTAGTTTCCACTGATCGGGTCGTTGCTGATGGCTTTTGTTTAGGGGCGTCTGATGCAGTAGCAAATGGAAAAGTCGCTTTTAATTTAACCTCTTCTACTTCCATTAATAACTTTAATAAATATTGTTTTAAAATACAAAAAGATAAGTTTGATGAAGGAAAACTCACCGCTGAATTAACTTCAGGAAGTGGCGTAATTACTTGTAAAAGCAGCTGTGATCCTGATGCCATAATTTATGGTAATGGCAGCTCTTGCTAATTAAAAAATTTTTAGAACGTGCAATTTTAAAAATTTTATTGTAGGATAAATCCGTAACTACCACATAACAACAAAGGGGTGAATTATGAAATTCAAGACTAAGTTAGTGGTTCCAGTTGTACTCTCTCTATTAGCTTGCCAAGCGTTTGCAGACTCAAAAAGTGATGTAAATTTCAAAGGCTTAGGTTCTGGTAAATTCCAGTGCACTATCTCTGAAATTAATACCGGCATCTTTGAAAGCGGCCCTTTTAAAGTTAATATCGATACTGACCACGTGCAAATTCCTGGTTTTAATACAGGATCAGCTGACGTGACTTCAAAAGGCCATGTTTCAATTCCAATTACCCCTAACTCAACAGGGTTTACCAGTGAGACCTCTATCAACTCTTTTAATAAAACTTGTTTTTATGTACAGAGAGCGGATCAGAGTGATGGGGCTGTACACGTTTCACTAATAAATGGATCTTCAACAGGCAAAATAAATTGTAATGATAATTGTACAGAAGATTCTAACCCATACAAAATAACAGAGCCCGCGGGCTAGCATTGATTAAATTATAGGAAGGGGGTTTAG
The DNA here is from genome assembly GCA_013287085.1 of Gammaproteobacteria bacterium. GTDB lineage: Bacteria > Pseudomonadota > Gammaproteobacteria > DSM-16500 > DSM-16500 > JABDEM01. The sequence goes on along the minus strand of JABDEM010000003.1, from coordinate 5,384 downwards.
TTTGAGTATAGATTTAGCAACAAGGGTGCAACGAATTAAACCCTCCCCTACTTTAGCCGTTAGCGCCAAAGCCGATGAATTAAAAGCAGCCGGCAAAAAAATTATTAGTTTAAGTGTAGGCGAACCTGATTTTGATACGCCCGAACACATCAAAGAAGCAGCAATTAAAGCACTTAAAGATGGTCGCACAAAATATACTGCGGTTGAAGGCATTAAAGAATTAAGACAAGCCATTGTTGACAAATTTGCACGCGACAATCATTTAAAATACGATTTATCTCAAATTCTAGTTTCTTGTGGTGGCAAACAAAGTTTAATTAATTTGTTTCTGGCTCTTTTAAATGAAAAAGATGAAGTCATTATTCCAGCACCCTACTGGGTTTCTTATCCCGACATGGTCAAATTAGCCGACGGCACTCCCGTTATTATTGAAGCAGGCATTGATCAGCATTTTAAAATTACGCCTAAACAATTAGAAGCCGCTATCACGCCCAAAACGCGTATTGTTATTTTAAATAGCCCATCAAATCCAACCGGTGTTGCTTATTCAAACAAAGAATTAAAAGCTTTAGCGGATGTTTTATTAAAACATCCTAATATCATCGTCGTCAGCGATGATTTATACGAATACGCTATTTGGACCAAAGAACCTTTTAGTAATATCCTCATGGCCTGCCCTGAGCTCTATGACCGCTGTATTATAGTCAATGGCGTCTCTAAGGCTTATGCTATGACCGGCTGGCGTATAGGTTACGCCGCAGGTCCCGCAAGCATCATAAGCGCCATGAAAAAAATCCAATCCCAAAGCACCTCAAACCCAACCAGCATCGCCCAATATGCAGCCGTAGCTGCAATCAATGGCGATCAAAGTTGCATCGCCATGATGAATAAAGCTTATAAAGAACGTCATGATTATATTGTGAGCGAATTACAAAAAATGCCCGGCGTAAAAGTTTTACCTAGCGATGGAACCTTTTATTCTTTCCCATCTGTAGAAGAAATAATCAAAAATTCCAAAACCATCAAAAACGATATTGAATTTGCCGAATATTTACTCAATGAAGCAGAAATTGCCGTCATCCCTGGCTCCGCTTTTGGTTCTGAAGGCTATATTAGGCTTTCCTATGCAACCAGCATGGAAAATATCAAAGAATCAATGAGAAGGATGAAAGAAGCTCTCGCAAAACTGTAAAAAAATATTGACGGAGAGCCAAAGCAATATTAGTATCCTCTCCTATCTAGCACTATTCCCCGATAGCTCAGTCGGTAGAGCAATTGACTGTTAATCAATGGGTCACTGGTTCGAGTCCAGTTCGGGGAGCCAATATAATCAAGCAGTCGCCTTAAACAACACTTGTCACATATAAATGCGAATGATGTCCTTTAACCCGCCTCATTCTATCGTGGGGTTTTAAAATTATTTCGACATCTTGCCCAAGAATAATAAGAAACCTAATGAGCCTCTCAATAGAAAACCCTTCTAAACGCCCTCTTGCCAATGCAGAAATTTTAGGCTGATCAATTCGTAATTTTTCAGCGGCTTGTTTTTGATTTAATTTTTTATTTTTGATTAATGTATTAATCTTAAAAGCTAATTCAGCTTTTGCTAAATATTCTTCTGAATTCACTATTCCTAAATCTTCAAATACATTTCCACTGGAAGGTATCTTTTTAATGGGCTTTTTCTTTGCTGTCATACTTGCACCTCTCACAATGATTCTTTTAATCGTTTAATCCGATTCTTAATTAACGTTACATGTTCTTGTGGTGTTTTAATTCCTGTTTTTGATTTTTTTTGGAAAGCGTGGATCACATAAATCGCGTCCTTTAAATTAACAAAATATACAGCTCTATAAGTATTTTTATCATAGTCACTGACAATCTCATAAACCCCAGAACCACATCCTTTAAAAATTTTTGCTGCTTCATGGGTTTCGCCTTTTTGTGCAACATAGAGCGCATAACCCACTTCTCGCCTGACCTCCTCTGGGAAATTCAATAGATCCCTTTTACTACTACCCATCCACTCCAACTTTTTAATCATTTGACTATCCTTTTAATTATAACCTACTTATGCCAAAAATAGCATATATAATTTTACAACTATTCAAATTGGAGCTTTTAAGGTTAGAAACTTTGAAAAAAACCAAAATGGCTTTTTCTTATCTGGGAATCTGGGGATCACATCTCATATATTGTATTCAGACGATGTGGATACGCATTTTCTAATACTTTAGATCGCTGTTTTTTAGGTTTAAATATCCTAACAGAATCAGCAGAAAAATAATCCGGTTGAATAAGCCTATCAAGATAAGTCACTTCAGCCTTGCCTAAAACAGGTTTGGTTTCCGGTTTACGATTAAACGTTGTATTCACATCTTCGTAAACAACTGCAAACTTTTCACATAACTTTTTAAAACCTTTAACGTGACCTACACCATATACAATCACAGCCGTATCACAATTTAATCTTTCGGTAATAAGATAAGCATTACAAACAGCCTCTAATTCTCTTATCGATCTGAATTGAGAAGCATTGTCAGGTGTCATACCATAATGGGTATTGGCAGAGTAAAGAGTTGGGATTTGGCCTAAATAATGTAGCACCCTAATGCCGCCAATACGATAAAGCATCTCTTTTTGGGTATTGTCTAAATCTTCATAATAACTTGGCAATCCTTCGGGAAAAACAGCTAATATTAATTCATTACACGCTAAATAATCAGGAGAGGATGTGCTCTCATCACCTTTTGTGGCATCTTCAGAGATTATAGGTAAATGCATATATTTCACTAATTCTTGCGCTACTAGAAATTGAGATTGGCAAATTTCTTCTACATTTTGTGGACCTAACTTTTCTTCTGTTATTCCAAAATGTTCAAGATTATGCATTTGAGTTATATGAATCACTTTTTTTAAGGGTTTTTTTATAGGGGATTTTATCTGCTCACATGGGACTGGATTTGTTAGGTCGGTTTTTATCTGCTTACGTGAGACTGGATTTTGTAGGTCTATGTTGTCCCATCTAGCAAAAGACGTTAGTCGATGAAAAAATAGCATCTTTTTCCCCATATAGGTTATTTATCGTGACTTTATACTAACAAATGAATATTAAGGAAACCTTAAGGCTGAATCAAAATGTAGTAAAAATGTAACAAACCTAAGTAGATTTATAGGCAATTGTAGTAGGTTTAGATAGGATAGATTAAAGCTAAAGCATCACAAGATGTTGATTTTAATTAATATTTAATTTGACAATCCTGCCTGTTAATCAATGGGTCACTGGTTCGAGTCCAGTTCGGGGAGCCAATTATTCCGCTAAAGCAAAATCCCTTGAAAAAACAGGGGGTCAAGTACAAAATTGGTAGAGGTTTTAAAAAAATTATTAATTAGTGGCTAGATGATTGGCAAACCTATACCAATTTTGTACTTGACCCCCTTGTTTTTTAAATATTCGCGCATATCGAAAAAATGGGATATTGAGTGATTTTTGTAAAGGTTTACAAATGCTTGCTATAGCGGGAGCAGCTGTTAATGTAATATTACCTTTCAAGCTTATTTTATGTGTCATAAAATACTTTTTCTCATAGAAGGTTTAATGGGCCAATTATTTTTTATTTGGTAAATTATACTAAAATAAGCTTAAGATAATATTAAGAGAATTTTATGTATATAAGTTATTGATTTAATAACAATTTAGGTCATCATGAAGAATTCAATACAACTATTTGCACTGCTTATCTCATCACTTTGTTGTTTTAGCGCTAATGCTTCCAATACAGAGATAGCAAATACAGATCCATTAAAAGTTATTACTGTCGTCAAGAAAGCTGAAAGCTATATCAAAAAGAATGGAATAGAAAAGGCAATTATTGAGCTTAAAAATTCTGATGATATTGTTATTGGTAATTACAATGGTATGTTTTTTGTTTCCCCTCTACATCCTGAGCTAATCGGAAAAAATCAATTTAGCTATAAAGATCCAACCGGAGCCCTGGTTGTTCAAGAAGAAATTAATAAGGCTAAGGCAGGTGGTGGGTGGTTAAAAGGACGTTGGAGAAAAAATTCTCTCACTGGAAAATATCAGTGCAGAAAAATCTACATTCTTCCAGTCGCTAGGAATTATTTTATTGGTTCTTGGTACCACTATTCTTCGGACAAGCCGGGGGTTTGTTTAATTTGAAGGGGTTTTATAGTGGGTCTAGAAAAATTATTTCGCCAAGAGTAATGTGAAAAATGACTTGTTTTCGCTAACTAATAATAGGAGTTAACAACATCATGAATTCAATATCTAAAGTGACAGTAATTAGTTGTTTAATCGTAAGTATGAGTGGATGCAGTTCTATGGATAAACAAGATGGTGGAAGCGTTGCAGGCACTGTTGCTGGAGGTGTTAATATAAATTACCAAAAAAAATTAAGAGCCTTCTCTTAGAGTAGGCTTGTTACTTTAGGAGAATATTATGAAAACCTGTGCATTTTGTGGAAATGATTATAAGAAGGCTTTCGAAATAATCATAGAAGATAATAACTATTATTTTGATAGTTTTGAATGCGCCATTGCCAAGCTTGCTCCTATTTGTCAAAATTGTGGTTGCCGGATTATAGGACATGGGATTGAACACGAAAAAATTGGGTGCTTTTGTTGTTCCCATTGCGCGCGTAAATCTGAAATAAACGCCAATGCAAAAATAACTAACCCCTTAACCTAAACTTATTTCGTCTCTATATGTTTTAATTCATCTTCGATTTGCTCCAAATGACTTAATAGCAATATCCTCGCATTCTCTGAAAATTCTTGGCGAAGCGCTTCTCTATAATGATCTAATAATAAGTTTTCTCCTCGTTTAATGATTGCAATAAAAATGAGCAGATCGCCATTCATGCCCTTATTTTTAAGTTCCTTATACCATTTGTTGGTATTGCTAATTAAACTGTCCGCTTCTTCTGATTGTCCTCCCAAGGTTTCTACTTCATGTCGAATTTCATCAATCATTTGCAATCTTTGTTGATTAAGGTATGCAAAAAGAGGTTTTAAATTGTTATCATTGGTTGATTCCATGCAGACATCGTACCCATTAGCGCTTTCATATAAAAATCGCAATATATTATTCAAATAATCTGCTTTTTTTGTTTTAACCATTAAGGACAACGCCGCCGTTTGGATGTAATACTTGGCCACTCATAAAGGAAGAATCTTCACAGGCTAAAAACACATAACAAGAAGCCACTTCGTAGGGTTGCCCTGCTCTTTTCATCGGCACTTGCTCACCAAATTCTGCGACTTCTTCGGCAGAAAAACTCGCAGGAATGAGCGGCGTCCAAATAGGGCCGGGTGCGACAGCATTCACCCGAATACCTTGCTCAATTAATGATTGTGATAAT
>JABDEM010000002.1:24925-89146 GCA_013287085.1 Gammaproteobacteria bacterium | reverse complement strand
TTTCAAATCAACATCTTTGGGCAATACTGTTGACTCAGCTGGTAACAATAGCACATCATCAAAGGTCAAAGCGTCTTGGACAATCCGCATAGGAACATGCTCCTACGTAGGTTAAAATGAAGCGCAGATTATACAGTGATTTTTAGGAAAAGTAATGACCGAAGCCATATATACCGTCAGCCAATTAAATCGGGAAGCTCGTATTCTATTAGAAACCCAATTTCCTAGCCTTTGGGTTGAAGGGGAAATTTCCAATTTTGTGGCGCCTGGTTCAGGGCATTGGTATTTTTCCCTAAAAGACAGCAATGCCCAAATCCGTTGTGCTTGTTTTAAGCCTTTTAATAAATTCATCAAATTTTTACCTAAAGATGGTACCCAGGTAGTCGTAAAAGGCCGTATTAGTCTTTATGAGGGGCGCGGTGATTTTCAATTAATTGTTGAAACCCTAGAAGAAGCAGGGCTTGGAAAATTACAGCGCGCGTTTGAAGAATTAAAACAAAAACTAGCTAAGATGGGTTTATTTGATGCGGCGCATAAAAAAGCATTACCCGCTTTTCCTAAATGTATAGGCGTCATTACCTCTCCAACCGGTGCCGCCATTCGAGATATATTAAATATTTTAAAACGTCGATTTCCAGCAGTCCCTGTGATTATTTATCCGACTTTAGTGCAAGGTGAAACGGCTGCACCTACTATTGTTCAATCGATTGAAACGGCTAATAAACGCAAAGAATGTGATGTATTACTCTTAGCAAGAGGCGGCGGGTCACTTGAAGATTTATGGCCTTTTAATGAAGAAATGGTCGCTTATGCTATTCATAAAAGTGCTATCCCGCTCGTCACAGGAATTGGGCATGAAATTGATTTTACTATTGCGGATTTTGTTGCAGACTTGCGCGCGCCAACGCCTAGCGCCGCTGCTGAATTAGTCACGCCCGATAAAACAGAATTGCTCAATCGCCTAAAGCATCAGCGTCAAAGATTAATGCAATTATTCAAACAACAATTACAGCATCTAAAACAGAATTTAACTTGGATAACTAAACATTTACAGCAACAGCACCCAAAAACTAGACTTCGAGAAAAAGCCCAATTGCTAGATTTAATGCAAATGGAAATCACCCGCTGTTATTATTTAGTTTTCAATCGCAACCAAAATAAATTAGGCGAACTAGCCGCAAAACTCGATGCTTTAAGTCCGCTCGCAACCCTACAACGTGGTTTTTCGATTACCACTAAAGCCAACCGTGTTTTGTTTAATACAAAGGAAGTGTCTCTCGGGGATAAAATTCAAGTAAAACTGCATCAAGGTCAACTAGGATGTAAGGTAGTGGAAATTGAAAATTAACGCTTAGGTAATTTCTTTTTGGCTAATTTAACTTTTTTGAGTGCGAGTAATAATTTGCGGTGAGTGGTTTCTTCTTTTTTGCGCAAAGCATCAACTTGTCTTTTCAGCTTTCTTAAAAACGCTTTTTGTTTTGCAGCCGAGTCCATTTGTAGAGAAGTCCTTATCTTTACAAAAATATTACGCTAATTTAGGCACATATGCCACAGGTAAATTAGGGTTGGTGCGTTTTAATAATCGATCACCTAAAGTCGGTTTTGCTTCTACCACTTGGAAATCATTTTTAAATAATTGAGCTAAGCTAGGCTCATATTTTTTGCGTGTCAGATAAACTACTTTCTTATTTATCTGAATAAGATCTTTGCTGACCGGATGATTTTGAATAGAGGGTGGCAAGTGCAAATAAAAGACCATCTTACTTTCCGGATCCAATAACACATATTGATAATTTGAATAAGGTTTCATTCGAGTAGCAAATTCTGCTAACCCACCACCTGCTAAATACAAAGGTTGTAACACCACAAAATAAGCAAACATTACGAGAAAAAAACTCAGCACAAAACGTCGTGCCAAAATAAAATAGCGAGCGGAAGAGATCCAATCTGCTATTAACAAAATAGCAAAAGGTACAATGGGTAATACATAATAATCTCTTCTAGACCCACTTAACGTAAAAAATAAAAACAATAACAAAGTGGCCCAGACGATCCATTGGGAAGAAGCATCCATATTTTTCCAGCGTTTTTTAAGCGAAGCCAAAGCTGGAATAAAAAACACAGCCCAGGGTAATAAATAAATGGGTAGAAAAATAAAATAAGTATAAATAGGACCCTTATGATCAAATGGCTGAAAATATCTTAAAATATTTTCGCGATAAACCAGATATAAACCACTTTCATTATAGTGCGTACCGCCAAAATGATTGGAAGCCCAAAACGGCAATAAATAAATCACTGCGGCTGGGATCGTGCTTAATAAAACACTAACACGTAAATAATTTTTCCAGCGGTTTTCAGAAATAACATCAGGAAAAATAGCAATCAAAGCAATAACCGCAGCGCTTAAGCCTTTACATAAACTCGCAACCGCTAAGATCAAAAAGAAAACCACAAAATCAAAAAATCGCGCAGAATCTCTTTTGTCAAAATACCAACTCACAGCAAATAAAGCGCCCGCGATATTCATCATATCGGCACTGGAGACTCGCGCCCAAAATAAGAAATAAAAAGTGGTGAGCAACATCCAGCCCGCTAAAAGTCCAAACTTTTCATCTTTGAGTTTAGTGCCTAAGCGATAAATTGAAAAAATAGCTAACAAACCAGATAAAGCAGAAGGAATACGTAGGGACCAAGTACTAAGCCCGCCTTTAACCCAGGCTAATACGGCGATCAACCAATAAGATAATAAGGGCTTGTCATAATAACTATTTTCCCCTAAATAAGGGTGCAAAAAGTCATGTCTATAAAACATCCCAGAAACGATATCTGCCCAGCGGTGTTCTTGTGTCCAAATTTCGCGCGAACCTAACATCCCGAATAATAAGATAATTGCGGCAATGAATAACCAGATAAATTGTGATTTGGGCTTTTTGGCCGATGTATACATAGTGTGCTCCCGGAGGCGAATTATATCCAACTGCACCTAAAAAAAATATAGACAAGCGTATGAATATTGCTACTATTAAACCAAATTTAGGAGCCCACCATGCTGAAAGGCTGTACTGTCGCAATTGTCACGCCAATGAACCCGGATGGAAGCATTAATAAAGCCTCTCTGCTGGATTTAATTGATTGGCATCTGGCTGAAAAAACTCAAGGAATTGTTGTAACCGGTACCACGGGCGAATCTCCTACTATCACTTCTGATGAACAATTTGATCTTTTTAAAACCGTCGTTGCCCACGTTAATAAACGCATTCCTGTCATTGCAGGCACCGGCAGCAATTCTACTCAGCACACGATAGAAAAAACCCAACTGGCCAAAAAAGCGGGTGTAGATGCTTGTCTCATCGTTACCCCTTATTACAACAAGCCTCCCCAAAATGGTTTGTATGAGCATTACAAAACGATAGCCGAAAACGTTTCCATTCCTATTGTGATGTACAATGCTCCGGGACGAACCGCCTGTGATTTATTAACAGACACGGTAGAACGCTTAGCAAAAATTCCAAACATCATAGGCATTAAAGACTGCACCAATCGTATCCCAGAAATTCAACAACGATGCCCCGATTCTTTTTATGTAGTCACCGGCGAAGATGGCTCTGCTATGGACTTAATTTTAAAGGGTGCTAACGGAGTTATTTCTGTTACCGCGAATGTCGCCCCACGAAAAATGTTTGATATGTGCGAAGCAGCGCTTTCTAAAAATAAAAACCTCGCTGAAAAACTCAATAGCGAACTTGAACCTCTACACAAAAAACTTTTCATCGAAGCAAACCCCATTCCTGTTAAATGGGTTTTAAACCAAATGGGAAAAATTCCCGCTGGCATACGCTTACCACTCATACCGCTGGATGCGAAATATCACAAGGAATTACTCGAAGCAATGCAACAAGCTGGCATACAACAAAAGGTAAATGAATCATGCACTATCAAAAACTAGTTTTATCACTCTTAACTTTATTTTTATTATCTGGATGCTCATGCATCAAAAATAATAAATACATCCAAAACCGCGATCGTGATTATTTATGCGCGCAAAGCATTCCCCCATTACGCATCCCTTGCGGGTTGTCTAACTCAACCATTCAAACCAAATACCCAATCCCAGATCGATGCTACACCGATTGCCAAAAACAAGTCGATTTGACGCCACCCGGGTTATATCAGTAATATCGCAACAACTGGAGGGGTACCGAAGCGGTCATAACGGCGCCGACTCGAAATCGGATGGAGGGTGAAAGCCCTCACGTGGGTTCGAATCCCACCCTCTCCGCCAAGTTTATTTAGCTTTATCTCTCTCTGCCCCGCTACCTTCGTCTTTGCGAGCGTAGCGAAGCAATCCAGGCTTTTTGCCTCTGCTAATTTTTAAGGAGGATTATAGTCAACCTTTGATTTTAGATTCTCAAACCCCAATAAAATCGGTAAACTCACATCCCATTTAGGAGAAGCTTATGGCAAACGATCGTGCTTTGTTCCAACTAAAAAGCAAAGCAAGACAAGACCCAGAATCCGCTTATGAACTAGGCATATATTATGCAAGCATTGACGGTCATTCTCAGTGGGACCTAATAATGGCTGCTTCCCTGTTTTGGTGGGCTATACAGCAGAATAAAAAATACGAACAAAGACTATCCGATTGGCTTTCCACAAAGGGTCAGCTCAAGACTACTATTGAGAGACTATTAAATGCGCCTCTTGAGTGGAATAAAGTGTTTCGTGTTGCTATGCTGACAGAACCTACTGAAGCTGATATAGAGAAGAGAGAAGAGTTATTCGCACAAGCGCTTGAAATTACCACTACTGATCAAACAAAGCAGTCTGGCTATGAATCTTCTTCTCCTTCTCCAAATCTTCCATCCTTTTCCCCATCAATGTTCGTCGGATCTGTTGTGGGAACGCTCGCATTTTCCACTTCTTCACATTCGAAAGGGTATCACAGATTGCCAACAACAGAAAAAGTACCTGCTCGCCCAACTTCACCCACCAAAGGTGTAGCTGAACGCCATAGCATTTCTCTGCTGCCGCCACCTCCTCCACCAAAATCCTATGATAAAGAATTAAAATTTTTCACGGATAAAATTGCCGCCCTTGAATTCAATTTACATGGCGGGTGGGGAAAGACAATTAAAATTAAAGGCAAAGCTAAAAAAGTTTCTACGGCTGCGGCAGAAATTTATAATCTTATTGATAACCAACCTTCATTTAACGAATCAAAGTATAAAGAGGCACTTGGAAAAATCACAAAGATTTTAGCATATAAGCGTGACACCGAAGATTGCTATGACAATAAAAAGTGTTGTAACTTTTTTCGTAAGAGAGATATAAAAACTACTGAGCTATACCGAGAATTTCACCGAAAAATAGCAGAACTTAATAAACCATTCACAATTTCCCAAAAACCAGTAAAATGACATTCATTTAAGGAAAAATATTCATGGCAGCAAGCGGCGCACCTTTAGCAGATTTTACAGATGATGAGCTGTTCAATTGGGCAGTCTATCATGCGACAGATTCCACTACCGATTATGAACTAATTATGGCAGCTTGTCTTTTCGAAGAAGCCAAACGAGGTAACACTGAAATTGCTCAAAAATTCCAGGATTGGATTAATAAGCAGTCTGTTGAGATTCAATCGCGCATTCCTAACTTAATCTACGTAATGGGGGTAATACCTCCCAATATGGTAAAAGTCATTAGGGCATCCGCTTTGCCAAAAGCTTCAGAAACAAAGCTAGCAGAAACGAAAGAAGAAGAAAAAGTAGAAACACCAGACAATCATATACCGCTTGCTTATACAACGGCAAACGAGCTAAAAAATTCACTGTCTAAAGAAGAGTATTATAGTTTATTAACCATAGCCGTATCAGGGGGACATCCTGATGCCATGCGAGACTTATTAAATTTCTTCCATGAAAATTACATAAACGATAACAGCATTAAAACAAAAGCCATTACCATTGCTCACTTTCTAAAGGTCATAGACCGCACTTATCAATTACAAAACTGTTGTAATATTTCTGCGATAGATTTAAGCACTTTTAATGAATTAGAACAAGCAGATCAGGATAAAGCGTTTGAGGAAGCAATTACGACTGGTGTCCCAAAGCCATTGAACTTTAAAACATTGTTAAATGTATTCAATAAATGTATAGAGAGTACTGAATTTAATTTACATAGAGGGCGGGGTAAAACAATTAAAGTGGCTGACAAAGACAAACCCGTCTCAACAAGCGCAGCTGAGATTCATAATATTATTCTAGCAAATTCTGCTCAAGTCGAATTAACAAGAAAAGATTATGAGAGCACACTTGGGAAAATTAAAGAAGCGGTAAAAGATAAACGAGCTCAAACCTGTTGGAATTTTTTTAGCGGAAGAGATTCAGCTACCGTAGATTTATACAATACTTTTTATAATACAGCTAATGACCTATTAGGAATCAAAGATGAAAAATTGCGACCAACTCGTACACGCTAAATGGATTATTACGGCTGAATCTAATCAACAGCCGCTGGAAAATCATGCGCTGGCTATACAAAATGGAAAAATCCTTGAGATTCTTCCGAGCTCAAAAGCCCGATTAGAATATAGCGCAAAATCACAATCCGAATATAACTCGCACGCGATTATGCCAGGATTTGTGAATACCCATACGCATCTGCCGATGAATTGGTTTCGGGGATTTGCCGATGATTTAGCACTCATGAATTGGCTGAACAATTATATTTGGCCCGCAGAACGCCAATGGGTGAGTTATGAATTTGTGAAAGATGCATCGCTTTTTGCGATGGCTGAGATGATTCGCGGAGGTACCACCTGTTTTAACGATATGTATTTCTTTCCAGAACCTATGGGTGAAGCGACCGCTATTGCGCATATGCGCGGGCATATCAGTATTCATATTATTGATTTCCCAACCGCCTGGGGAACAGGGCCTGATGATTATTTTGCTAAAGGCTTAGAATTTTTAGATCAATACAAAAATAATGAATATGTCACAGTCACTATGGCACCGCATGCTATCTATACGGTTTCAGAAAAATATTTATTACGCGCAAAAGAAATTGCCGAAAAAAATAATTTACAAATTAATATGCATATTCAAGAAACAGCGGATGAAGTTAATCAATCGATTGCGCAAACCGGTTTAAGGCCTTTAAAACGCTTACAAAACATTGGTCTAGTTTCACCACGTTTGATTGCGGTTCACATGACCCAATTAAATGATGAAGATTATGAAATTATTCAAACCCAAAAGCCTAATATTGTTCATTGTCCAGAATCGAATATGAAATTAGCGAGCGGCACTTGCCAAGTTGAAAAATTAAGAAAAATGGGTATCAATGTGGCATTAGGCACCGATGGTGCAGCCAGCAATAATGATTTAGATATGATAGGTGAAATGCGAACCGCAGCGCTCCTTGCAAAGCTCGCCACTTCAAATCCTGAAGCTTTAAAAGCTTACGAAGCCATTCAAATGGCAACTATAAATGGCGCTAGAGCACTTGGCATTGATAAAATCACTGGTTCTTTGTTAGCAGGAAAATCTGCAGATTTTATTGCCGTAGATTTAAGCGAAATTGAAACCCAACCGCTTTATCATCCTGAATCCCAAATAGTTTACGCAGCCTCACGCAATCAAGTCACCGATGTATGGATTATGGGTAAACAAGTCATGAAAAATCGCGTGTTATTAACCTTGGATGAAAAAGCATTAAAAGAAAAAGCAAAACTATGGAAAGAAAAAATTAGCGGACACCAGGACGTCCTTTCGAGCACTTCTTAGTTAAATCCTGCTTTGATGTTTCGGTCTCAGTATCTTCTATGGGTATTTCATAAAATTTATGAAATACCATGGGTTCTTTATCGTATTGTTTTCGTTTAGCTTTATCCATTAAAACCTCTTTAACATCACGTAACCTGTCCGCCTGTTTTTTCGGACTCAATACTTCACCCGTACTCGTGCGAACTTCCTTGCCATACATCGACTCAGCTTGACGAATTAATCGATTGAATGCGAGCAAGATCTCATCATTCGTCGCGGTGGGCACTACTCCTAGGATTTTATAAAATGATGGCATAATTTTATCCTTTGCCCACTTTAGGTACCTGAGGCTTCTTAGGATCATTGGCTGCAACGGTATCTTTCTTTTTATTAAAAAATCCTCCTCCAAGCTTAGTAGCCGGAGGTTCAGAAGCCGTCACAATTTTTTGCATCTCTTGCTTTAATTTATCGGCTTCTTTATCTAATGTTTCCATGGCTAAATTCAATTCTTCTGCTTTTGATACCGATAATTTTTTAGCTGCTACTTCTAAATCACTCGTATTCAACAAACCCACACCCAACTTCTTTTTAAAATCGGATAATTTATCCAATTTATCGTCTCTGGATTTTTTACTTGTTTTTTTATCCTCTCTTACAGATTGTTTTAAGCTGTGACGTTCTTTATTTAAGTCTTCTTCTAATTTTTTTACATAACCTTTAATCATAATCTCAAATACTTCTTTTGTTTTTTTGCTCGTACGTTTTTTAGTATCCTCTATGTCTTTTTCTAACTCTTTATAACCCCCTTGAGATTTTTTAATTGATTTTGCAGTCTCATCTAATGCTTGAACAGAGGCTAATTTTTGTAATTTTTCCATGACTTCCTTTTGTTCTGCCTCTGGAATTTTCGCAAGCAAAGGCGTAACCATTTGAGAAACCGCCTTAACTTCAGAGTTAGCGGCATCTTTGGTTGTTTTAACCAAACTGGTTATTTGTGCGCTATATAAATCTTCTAAAGATTTCTTCTCAACTAATCCCGTTAATTTTTCAGTTAAACCCATAATTTTTTTATTAATTTCTTGGTTTATTTTTAACTTCTTACTATTTATTTCTTGCTGGATAAATCGCGCTTGTACAGGTGTAGCATGTGATGAAATTTTTCTACCTTGATCCAAAATATAATCATTCAACTCTTCTTTTTTATCGGCAACCAGTTTATCAATCGCCTCGTTAAAAGATTTTTGTTTATCCATTGGCAAATCACTGATCGTAGATTTAAAAGCTATGACTGCCTTATCTATTTCAGCAGGGACTTTTGATGCTTCATTAGCTACTACATCTTTAGCAATTCTTCCCCATATCACCGCAGAATGTTTCTCAGGCACCATAATCGCCAAAGGCGCCCAGGTCGAGCCTTCCATTTTTTGGAAATTAACAAATAATTCATCACGAATTATTTTACTTTCCTTGCTCTCATGAGCCAGGATAACCGCATAGAATTCTTGCAAATGCATTTCCGCTTGACTATCAGGAGATATAAATAATTTGTTAAAGCTTTCGACGAGCTTCGCCAACACGAGTGGGTTATCTTTATAGTATTGCAAGATCCCTGCATCACTCTCTCCGGGCATACCCATCACCTCTTTACTCATAGCCAGAATTAAATTTTTATTGCTATCTAGATAAGCTGCAAACGAAGGAATCTCCTTCATTAAACTCATTGAATTAATCATACCTTCATAATAAAGAGAAGAAGCTATATGCTTATCTTTATCAAGACTTTCTGCATACACGATAGCTTTATGATCAGGATAAATTGCTTTTGCATAATCTTTTAATCGGCTTTTATCTTCTAGTGCAATTCGTCCCAAAAATAATCCAATTACTTTTTTAATTTCCAGATCACTTTCTTTTTCATAACGTGCTACCAACAAATCAACCCACTCTTTTTCTGTTAGCGGTCTTAATCCCTTTCCTGGCAAAATCAAATTGTTTAAAAGCTGTAATCGACGAATAGCGTTTGCATCTCCGGCTTTAGCATTTTTCATTAACTCAAAAATCTGAACTGATTCGAGGCGTGTAAGTGCATTGATTAAATCGCGTTTGGATTGCTCAGAGTCATCCGTACTTAACAATTCGTTTACCCAATCAATAGATGAATGCCAATCATTGGGATTAACAAATCCACTGAGCGTTGCTTCCAGAGCAAGCTCATGACCTAACAGAATATTCTCTGACCCCATTCTCCCTGAAAATAATTCTATAACCCATTTTTTAATTATTTCCGGGTCTTGAACAAACTCTACCGCTTTTTGATGAGCATTGGCCAAATACTCTATACGAGGCTTCTGTGCAAAATCTGCTTGTAATGCGGCTAATACTCTTTTTGCAGCTAAATTATCCCTTTCATATTTACTCTCTTGTGCTACTTTAATGGGTTGTATTAAAGCATTAATGCCTCCTGATTTTAGCGTCTCAACAAAAAATTCCCTGTTTATTCTTTTAGCCTCATCCGTTTCTTCTAGTTTTTCTTGTTTTTTATATTCACCAAACTTCATTTCATTCAGAATTGCTTTACTGAGTGCTTGTTCTCTTTGAGTCGCAAGCTGAACGATTTTATCGAGCAATTTCTGAGAAGGTTTGCGTTGAATTAATTGTTTTTCCAGCGCTTCTAAATCTGCTTTTAATTCTGGGTTATCACGAGGATTAAGCACTTTTTTAAATCTTGAAAATTCTTCGGTAAAATCTTTTTCCGTTAATTTGGACTTCGGATAATTTTGTATTAATAAAATCCCATAGTGCAATACATCTTTTTGGCTGTTATTGTTCACAAAGTTATTTTTTCTAATTTCATCTCGCAGCGCATTGGCTTTCTCTCTTGCTGTAACAGATTCTACTTCACCAAATGGATTTGAAATAACAACCCCATACGTTAAATACAATTCTTCCACAGCGCGAAATTGCATGCGTAATTCGGCCAGTGTCGATCCATGCTTTAATCCATTCTGACGTTCGAACTGATGTGCTGCTTCTGTTATTGCTGCTAAATTTGGAAATAAGATATTTTTAGTATTCAAAAGTAACATTTGTATGGGCAACTCAAATGCTGCGCCCAGTTCTTTATTAAGCGCCATCACTGCCAACTTTCTCTTAAACTCTAAAATATGCGCCAAATCGTCTTTAGCCTTCCACACGATGGATGACATATCTATTATCCCTGTGGTATCCACTAATTCATTAGCGCGTAAGACAAGGTTTAACGTGCTTTTCAATAATTTACTGATATCTGTTTCGCTAGCATCGTCATTAATACGACAATAACCTTTTTCATCAATGATCATCGGATTTTTCAATGCTGCAACGGTTTTTTTAATATAATCTTCAGACTTTTTATTAATAACAACGCCGGCTTCGCGTTTATTATCAACTGCCTTACAAAATTCATCTAACATCGTTCTGACTACGGGTGTAACAACTCTTGCAGGTTCAAGGGCAGCTCGGAAAATGGGTCGCAAATCTTCTCTTATCGGCAATTCATCTTCATAATGAACTTTTTCTTCTGGTCTAATATAGGCTGATCCAACTAGCTTTGGAGCAGAGGCTCTTTGCACTTGTGGAAACATTTGAATTAAATCCACTAAACCTTTGCCAATGCCTTCAAATTCATTGAGGTTTATAGCCTTACCTCCAGTACCACCAGGCAGTGATTGAGGTAAGCTCAGGAGTTGATTTTTTATCATCGCAAAGTTAACTTTCATCGACTCTGGAACTTCAGCATGATCAATCATTTTTGAGATCGCATTGATATGTTTCGATAAAGACTCACTCCAAACACCGTAGGCTTTTTTATAAGTTGCAGGTAAATGATAGATTTTTTTAGTGCTTGAGAGCTCAGCAAATTCTTGAGCCATTTTTGCTAGACGTTCTGCATCTTGAAGCACCCATAAACAATGTTTCATGAATTTTATGGAAGCTAAATCGCTGTCTTTAACTGACCTTACCCTAAATTCATTCCGCGGATACGAATTATCCCAAAACATTTCGCTACTATAATCTGCCAAACGGGGATCAATCTTCTGCCCCACATAGATTCTCGCCTGCTCTAAAGCTCGGGCTATGCCTTTTAATTTCTCCCCTAATGGGCTTAATTGTCGTGGTTCTGCCATAACCTTACTCCTTATAGAACACCTATAAAAAGTATAGTTCAGGTTTGATATTTTGCTGGGTATAAATTACCCTATTTTTCAATAGGTTAAATGGGGTGTTTTAATTCGGAACATTCCGCTATAATGCGCCCCTACCGAAATAAAACCAAGGAGTCTAAAATGCCATCTGAACGTACTTTATCCATTATCAAACCTGATGCCGTTGCAAAGAACTTAATCGGCGAAATTAACCGTCGCTTTGAAAAAGCAGGTTTACGCATTGTTGCCGCTAAAATGATACGCATGAGCAAACAACAAGCCGGTGAATTTTATGGGATTCATAAAGAACGTCCTTTTTATAATGCTCTGGTGAGCTTCATGAGTTCTGGACCTGTGATGGTTCAAGTATTAGAAGGTAAAAATGCGGTTCTTTTAAATCGTGAAATTATGGGTGCAACCAATCCTAAAGAAGCAGCTTCTGGCACCATCCGAAAAGATTTTGCGGATTCTATTGATCATAATGCTGTGCATGGTTCAGATTCATTAGAGAATGCAAAAACTGAAATTTCTTTCTTTTTTACGCCTGAAGAAATGGTGACTTATGTCACGGAAACTGAACTGGCATGATTAATCTTTTAGGGCTTAATCAAAAAGCGCTAGAAGAATTCTTTATCACGTTGGGTGAAAAATCTTTTCGCGCACAACAAATTTTAAAATGGATTCATTTTAATCGTGTGCGCGATTTTGCTCTCATGACTAATTTAAGCAAGACTTTACGCGAAAAATTATCC
Organism: Gammaproteobacteria bacterium; assembly: GCA_013287085.1. Taxonomy (GTDB): domain Bacteria; phylum Pseudomonadota; class Gammaproteobacteria; order DSM-16500; family DSM-16500; genus JABDEM01. The sequence continues at coordinate 76,438 of JABDEM010000002.1, read as the reverse complement.
GAAATAGCGGAAATTCGCCCACCTGAAATTAAAACTCAAAATACATCAGCGGATGGTACCCACAAATGGGTATTACAACTCGCTGATGGAAATTGCATTGAAGCCGTATTTATCCCCGAAAAAACACGCGGAACTTTATGTGTTTCTTCACAAGTCGGTTGTGTCTTAAATTGCGATTTTTGTTCAACTGGCAAACAAGGCTTTAGTCGCAATCTAACAACCGATGAAATCATTGGGCAAGTATGGATTGCAAGGCAAGAGCATACCGTCACCAATGTCGTCATGATGGGCATGGGCGAACCGTTGCTTAATTTCGACAACGTCGTTGCTGCTATGGATATCATGTTAGATGATCACGCTTACGGATTATCTAAACGCCGAGTCACTTTAAGTACTGCCGGTGTGATTCCTATGATGCAGCAATTACGAACTGTGAGCGATGTAGCGCTTGCTGTTTCACTGCATGCTCCCAATGATGAATTGCGCGATAAATTAGTTCCACTCAATAAAAAATATCCACTCAAAGAATTAATAGCTGCTTGCAAAGAGTACTTTAAAGATGAACCCCGACGTTATGTCACGATGGAATATGTCATGCTAGACGGGATTAATGATACCCCAACGCATGCTTACGAATTAATTAAATTATTAGAGGGTGTTAAATCTAAAGTGAATCTCATCCCCTTTAATCCTTTTCCATTTACGGTATATAAACGATCAGACGATGCAACTATAACCCGATTTCGTGAAATCTTGATGGGCGCAGGTATCAATGCCATCACGCGTAAAACTCGCGGGGATGCTATAGATGCAGCCTGTGGACAATTAGTCGGCCAAGTTAAAGATAGAACTAGACGTAATGAACGGCATCTTAAAAAAGCAGGAGTAAACTCTCACATGACTCTTGGCGGCGAGGCATAATAAGCTTATTATATGAAAACAACTAGCGATCAATCCAAAGGAAGAACGACTATTATGGAAAATACCGTTTTGACAGCCCAAGGATCAAGTGCGCCCTCCCCCAGCACGATCACAGGAATTGGCGCCCGTTTAAAAGGTTCACGCGAAGCCCTACGTTTAAGCCCTAAAGAAGTCGCTGCCCGATTACGTTTAAATACCCAGCTTATCGATCTCATGGAAAAAGAAGAGTTTTCTAAAGGTCCGCCAGCTACTTTTATGCGGGGATATCTGCGATCTTATGCAAGATTTCTTAATTTAGATGAAACTGAAATCAAGAATTCAATCGATCAACTTAACTTAACCTTTTCTGCTAATCCAACCTTCACGCCCATGCCTGCCCCGAAACAAACAACAGGCCACCCAGATCTTTATCTGCGCTGGACGAGTTATGTAGTGATTGCTGTATTGGTAACTTTAGTCCTGGTTTGGTGGGTGTCACATCCAAGATTTAATGCGGTAGAGCCTGCCCCAAAACCGGTTGCAGAACCTATCACTATTATGACCCAACCCACACCCCCACCGGCCGTCGTTGCTCCAACCCCACCGGCAACCCCAGCTATAGCAGCACCTAAAATCATTCCTGAACCACAGCCACCCAAAGCAAAACCTGCTCCGAAACCTAAAGATGTCGAGAGTGCAGATACCGATTTTGATGCCGTGGATCAACAAGAAGAAACTGGCAATAACATATACTAGAGAGGAGTCCAGTGAGTAGCATTATACAAGCCGTACGCGGCATGAACGATATTTTACCTGAAGAAGTATCCCTTTGGCAGCACGTAGAAAACACCATCCAAGAAGTTCTCAAAAGCTTTTGCTATGATGAAATTCGTTTTCCTATTGTCGAAAAAACTGAATTATTTAAACGTTCAATTGGCGAAGTCACTGATATTGTCGAAAAAGAAATGTATACGTTTATAGACCGCAATGAAGAAAGCTTAACCCTACGCCCTGAAGGTACAGCAGGTTGCGTACGAACGGTCATCGAACATGGTCTTATCCATAATCAAATCCAAAGACTTTGGTATAAGGGCCCTTTTTTCCGTCACGAACGCCCACAAAAAGGTCGCACAAGGCAATTTCATCAATGCGGCGTAGAAATATTTGGTATTCCTACACCTGATATTGATGCTGAATTAATTTTACTTTCAGCAACTATTTTTGAAAGATTGGGATTTAAAGACCATATTGCTTTACAAATTAACTCACTAGGCTCACCCGCTTCTCGTGCAAAATATAAAGAAACGCTCATCGCTTATTTAACTAAACATACTGATCAATTAGATGAAGACAGCAAAAGACGTTTAAACACGAATCCCTTACGTATTTTAGATAGCAAAAACCCTGCTATGGCTGATTTAATTCACCACGCGCCCAAATTAACTGAGTCGTTGGATGATGAATCACGTCTACATTTTGAAGGCTTATTAAATTACTTAAATGCTTTAAATATAAAATATGAAATCAACCCCTGCTTAGTACGCGGTTTAGATTATTATACTAAAACCGTTTTTGAATGGGTCACGACGGATTTAGGCGCTCAAGGTACGGTTTGCGCAGGCGGTCGTTATGATGGTTTAGTCGAACAACTCGGTGGCAAACCAACCCCTGCCCTAGGCTTTGGTCTTGGACTTGAACGCACCGTATTACTATTGCAAACTCTCCACCAAAAATCCCTTGCTCTCGCTCCTGATATTTATTTTATCGCTGACAGTGAAAAAACCTTAGAAACTGCTTTTGCGCTCTCGAATTCTTTACGCAAAGCACTTCCAGAAATTCGCATCTTAATGAATTGCGGCGGTGGGGCTATCAAAAATCAACTCAAAAAAGCCGATAAAAGCGGCGCGCGCTATGCTTTAATTTTAGGTGAGCAAGAAGCTGCAAATCAGTCTATCGTACTTAAAAACTTACGTGAAAATAATCCCCAAGAAATTTTTCCTCAGCAACAGATTATTGAAAAGCTCTCAGGTCTGCTAAATTAAGGTAATAATCGACTCAGCCATTTTGGGAAATACCAGTTTGCATTTCCCAAAAGTCGCATGGTTGCGGGGACCAAGAGGATACGTATTAACGTAGCATCGACTGCAACAGCTAGGGCTGTGCCTAATCCAAAAGCTTTAATAAAGACTATATCTGCGGTGACGAAAGCGAGCGTCACGATAATCACAATTAACGCGGCGCTTGTGATAATACGCGCACTTCGCTCAACCCCTAAGGCAACACTTAATTGATTATCTTTGGTCCGCTCATAAAATTCTTTAATACGAGTCAAGAGAAACACTTCATAATCCATGGATAAACCAAATAAACAGAAAAATAAGATAATCGGCAAGTTTAAATCCGTATTCCCCTGCGGTTTAAAATGCAAGAAACTAGCAAAATGACCTTCTTGAAAAATGTAAACAAACATACCGTAACAGACACACATACTTAAAAAATTCATAATAATCGCTTGTAATGGAATCAAAATCGAACGTAATAAAACTAATAAAACTAAATAAGTAATAATACTAATCACAGCAATCATGACAAAAAATAAAGAATAAACTCCATTGATAGAATCAATGATTTCAGCCGAAGTTCCAGCCACTTGCTTGGTCAGCTGGTGATCAATAGGCATATTACGTATGGTTTTAACTAGAGCTAACGTATGCTGATCATTCGCAGCATATTTACTGGTCACTGACATCACTGTATAGCTGCCATCCGTTGTTTCGTGCATTAATCTTTTTAAAGAAGCATCTAATGGCATTTGTTTATTAGTATACATGGTTTGATATTGTGCTTTCTTTAAAGAAGAATTAACCGACACAATACTGGTTACTTCTGACACTCTAGGATCTTTTTTTAGTTTTTCTGCAAAATCATAAAGCCCTGAAATATTATTCTTCGTGAGTATCGATTTATTTTTGGACTTAAAAACAATTTCAATGGGAGTTAAATCATTTGCATTAAAATGTGCATCTAAACGATCAGCTAGCTGCCTGCTATCCGTCCATGCTGGTAAAATAGATGCATCTGCGCCCCCTAATTTCACGTTTAGAAACGGATAGCCTAATAACAATAAAAATAAAACGGTAGGAATAAAAAAGCTTAACGGGAATTTCATCACCAGCTTCGCCGCTTTAAACCACATGCTATGTTGAGCATTCTCGGTTCCGTAACCTGTCCTCAACATAGGCAGAGACCACGCATTCACTTTTTTGCCTAAGACATAAAGCACAACAGGTAAAAAAGTCAGCGCGCTCATCACCGATACCACAACCACCACAACCCCACCCACACCAATGGAATATAAAATATTCACAGGAAAGAAAAGCAAAGAAGACATACTGACTAATACTGCTATCCCACTAAAAAATACGGATCTCCCCGCAGTACGCAGCGTAATTCTTATGGCCTCACTGGTGGTATGTCCCTGGGCTAATTCTTCGCGGAATCGATAAGTAATAAGCAAGGTATAATCAATACTTAATCCTAAACCTAACATCGTCGCAATATTAATCACAAACACTGAAAGTTCAAATAAATGGCCTAATAAATATAATATCGTTATAATAATGATAATACTAAGAACGCCGGAAATTAGCGGTAATAAAGCCGCCAAAAGACCGCGAAAAATAAAGACTAACGCAATCACAAAAAGAGGGAAGGCAATGATTTCACCGCGATATAAATTGTCTTCGCTAATTTTATCCACTTCAGAAATATAAACGGGTTCGCCCCCTATTAACATATTTAAAAGCTTAGGCTTACCTAAAGCTTTACGGAATTCTTTCATCGAATTAGCCGCTTCATCTGCCGTATCGGTTAATACAACCACCGCATATGCTGCATGTTTATTAGTAGAAATTTGTTGTGAATTTTCATAAGGCGATAAGATACGATAATCTAACGAAAATCGTTTCAAACCATCCAGTGATTTATTAACCTCTTTCATAAAAAGCGGATTATGTGCGGTTAATTTATCACTTTCATATAAAACAACAATTCGACTGGCTCCATAGGGTAGTTTATCGGTCATGATGTGCTTGGCGAGCGAACTTTCCGATTTGGGATCACTCATACCGCCAATTTTAAAGGGATTGGGAATATGGGGTAAAAATACAGCGCACAGCAAAGCGACTAATAACCAAACTAGCCCTATAAAAGCTGCTGGAAAATAAGATCGATGATGTGTCATTCCATTCAACTCCCTAAGCTTTAAATTCGTAACAAATATGGCGAGGCGTCAGTATATTTTAATTCTTTCAATGGATCACCTGATTTATTGAGTGTTCCATAAGTTGTCATCGCTGCTTTTCTAACAGTATCAGGAAAAAATGCTGTTGCAACCGACAAAGAAACTTCCGGTTGTGGATTGGCTTTAGTAAAGAAAGCGGTCACTTCAAAATCTTTAGTACTGGTATTCATAAATGAATGCAGCACACCCTGTGGCACAAATATATAATCAAATAATTTAACTTCTAAAGGCTTGGGCTCTGCATCAGCCGTAATAATATGAAATTCTCCCTGACCTTCAGAAACAATATATAAAGTCCCCGCATCCGGATACCAAATCAAATCTCTGGCCGTATGCGGTTTAAGATGTGCACGTAAGACTGAAATATTTTCTAAAATACTCCAATTACTTTGCACCCCCCAAATCACTGAACCCATTTCTTTATCTGAAAAAAGCGGTGTGACTTTGGCAAGATCGAAACCATACACACTGCCCGTCATGACTTGTTTTACTGCAGGATCAACCGGACAATGCCCCACCAAAGGATTTTTAATCACACCTTTCCATTCGCGTAATTCTGAATGAGGAGAAGTGTAAGCATTACGTAATGGCACGGGTACGCCATTAAAGACAACAGGAAGATCGATATCTTGGGGTAAATCTGAACTAAAGCCCACTAATAATTGCGCGCGCTCTTTACCAATATTATTCAATGAATGTAGTGCTGCTTGTGGAATAAACCAACACATCCCTGCTTTTAATCTAAACATGGCGGTTTCGCCAGGCGAGCGCCAAATAATAATTTCAATTTCCCCAGAAACTACATAACCCAATTCAGATGCATTCGGATGCCAATGGGGAATACGCATACATTCTTCCCATAATTCTAGGGCATAACAAGTCACGCCATCTAAAATCGGAAAATTATTTTTATCAACCATGAAGGCAACGCCGATATTGTCTGCTTTAACTGGGACAATAGTTTGATTAGTTTTGAGTAGATAACTCATCACCAGCCCTCCTTAGCGTATACTTTAATGATACACCCATTAACTGGCGTGAATTTAAGCAGTTGATTTTTAAGAATTAAAAAATGCCCAAAAAACTTGTCAATAAGCCAAAACTGGATGTGACCAACAAAAGAACACCTACCAGCGCGGCATAGCCTTTTTTTAAGCGATAAGGATCGGGTAAAGCACGATGAGCCAGCAAAAATAAAAATCCGAGAACAATAGGTAATAAAATAGCATTCATCACCTCAATCGCTACACTTAAATTGACTAAATTAACGATATTGGATGTCACCAATAAAGCACTTAAAATTAATACCGCGGTATAAATACCATAAAACCAAGGCGCTTCCAGTGGGTGATCTTCTAACGAACGACGAAAACCCAATACTTCCCCCACCCCCCAAGCTGCCGTCAACGATACCACAATGATAGCAACCAAAGCGGCGCCCGCCATTCCCAAGGCAAATAAAATACGACCCGTAGTCACTCCTAAAATAGGCGTCAGCGCATCACTAATTTCTATTACTGTATTTAATGGAACATTGGGGTTGGTTTTACCAATCGTTGTAGCTGCAATGACTAATACTGAAATCATAATTAACTGTGTTAACACCGCACCAATAGCCGTATCCCATCTTGCGTGTTTAAGATGTTTAATAGAGAGGCCTTTTCCTAACACAGCCGATTGCTGAAAAAAAATCATCCACGGCATAATCACAGCGCCAATGGTTCCAGCCACTAGATAGAGATACGAACTATCTTTCCATGGCACATTGATTAACCCATGCACTATATCATGGGATAAAGGTTTTGCTTGCACTGCAACCCATAAAAATACGGCTTCAAAAATCCCTAAAAAAATAGCTACTTTTTCCACGGAATTATAAGAGCCAGTCCAGGCGATAATCACTAAAAAAATAACAGAAAGTGACATAGTTTCCCAAACCGGTATGCCGAAGAGTTGCCCCGCTGCTGCAAGCCCAGTAAATTCTGTGAGTAAAGCACCCACACAACAAATGACTAAGGTCGCAACAGAGACCCAAGCCCACCCAATACCAAAATGATGTTTGATTAATTCACCATGCCCCATGCCGGTGACTAAACCTAAGCGCACCGCTAATTCTTGTACTATAAAAAGAATAGGAATTAAAAGTAATTGAAACGCTAAAAGACGGTAACCCCAAACAGCACCGCTTTGTGCTGCTAAAATAAGACTCCCTGCATCAGTATCTGCAAGCATAACAACAAGCCCTGGCCCAAGTACCGCAAGCCAGGGCAAGAAATTTCTGTTCATACTTACACTCCCTGTAAGACAATCAGAAAAAAATTACTCTTTGTAGCAAACGATGCTAGATCCGCTACCTGCTGGATGGAAAACTTCCCCGTTTTCTCCAACAAATTTACGTTCTTCAGTGACACATCGATAACCGGGCGTAGAATAATAATAATCACTATCAGGAACAGTTACATCACTTGGAACCACATAAGTGTGCCCACTTTCATCTATGGTCACGGGAACGCTTTTCCAAGTTTGGGTTCTTTCGATGACTACCGAATCAGCTAATGCTAAACCACTCATCATTAGCACTAAAACAGCAACAATACTCGATATTAGTGTTTTCATTGGAAATCCTCCATAATTTATGATCAAATCCTGATCAAGTATAGCATAAAATTTGAATTTTGCTGGGGCAATCATAAGTAGTGCATTTTTTATAGAATCCGTTAAAATTGCAGGCAGAAACTAATTAAGGAGTCGTCTCTTGACAGAGTATTTAACGGAACAAGAACAAATTCAGCAACTTAAGACTTGGCTGAAACAATATGGCCCTACGGTCATTGCTGGCATCATCCTCGCCGCACTATTTTCCTTCGGCTGGCGCCTATGGCAACATCATCGCAATAATGTCATTATTCATGCTTCGGCGATTTATGATCAAATGCTTTCTGCACGCGCGCAAAACAATGCCGGTGAATCTGTCATCCAAGCTAAAAAATTATTGAGTCGCTACGCAAACACCCCTTATGCTGAAATGGCGGCATTGATGTTAGCGCGTGAAGCTGTGTTAAATAAAAACTATGATGAAGCTATTAGTCAGCTGAATTGGGTTGTTGATCATGCGCACACTAAAGCCATTCGACAAATTGCCCGCATTCGTGAAGCGCGTATTTTTATCGCTCAACAAAAACCCGCTGAAGCGATTAAACTTCTGAAAAACGTCAGTGATAAAGCTTTTTCTGGCTTGATTGATGAAGTGAAAGGCGATGCTTTTTTAGCGATGAATGATAAAGCGTCTGCACGTAAATCTTATGAACAAGCATTAGCTGAATTACCCAATGCTGAAGTCATTCGCCCAATCTTACAACTCAAATATGAAAACTTAACAACACGAGAATCGAAAGTAACCGTATGAAAAAAAATTCTATTATAAAAACCTTAAGCATAGGTTTAAGCTGTGTTTTATTATCTGCTTGTAGCACTCTGTTTGATACTGACAATACCCCTAGCCCTACTCCACTTACCAACTTTAATGCTGAAATCACTCCGCATGAATTATGGAACAGAAGTCCTAATAGCGGCGTCGGACGAAATTGTAATGATTATTTAAAACTGGCTGTTGCTTCGAACTGTAATGCTGTATTTACCGCAAGCCGTGATGGCAAAGTGTCAGCCACCGAAAAAAATACGGGACGCAGCTTATGGAACACTGAGGCTTGCACTGAAATCACGGCAGGCCCTGGCATTGCCGATGGCTTAGTATATGTAGGCGGCGCTGATGGCACCGTTGTTGCCTTGCGACAAGATAATGGCGGCATTGTTTGGAGAGCCAAAGTTGCCACTGAAATATTAGCAGCACCTGCGGGCGCTAATGGCATTGTGCTCATTAAAACCGTCGATGGTCATTTATATGGATTGTCTGCTAAAGATGGTCACTCTATTTGGAGTTACCAACAAACTGAACCCACTTTAATTTTACGCGGTTCAAGTACGCCAGCTATTGCTGAAGGCGCAACGGTTGCAGGATTTGCTAACGGTAACTTAGTTAAGTTATCTCTAACCGAAGGCACACTGCACTGGCAACAGGCGATTGCGAGCGCGCAAGGAACTTTCCCTGTGCAACGCATGATTGATATTGATGCTAATCCTATTATTTATAATCACACGATTTATGCAGTCACCTATCAAGGTCAAATTGGATCATTAGATTTTGCCTCCGGTAAAATTTATTGGTTACATGAACTTTCTTCTTTCACGGGAATTACCACCGATGGGGAAAGAGTTTATGTGACAGATGCTTGCGGAAATGTTTGGGCCTTTGATAGCAGAACCGGTGGCGTCATCTGGCGACAAACTCAATTATTAGCGCGCAACTTAACTGCTCCTGTGATCATGGGTTGTTATGTTGTAGTGGGTGACGCGGAAGGTTATCTGCATTGGTTAAGCAAAGTTGATGGGCATTTTGCAGCGCGTACTAAAATGGATAGCTCAGGGATTCTTGCCACCCCTATTGTCGACCAAGGTATTTTATACGTGGTTGCGCGCAATGGGGATTTAGCAGCTTATTCAATCTAAGAGAGTGAAATGACCATCCCTGTAATTGCAATCGTCGGTAGACCTAACGTAGGAAAATCGACGTTGTTTAATCGTCTGACAAGATCACGTAACGCTTTAGTTTCAGATCTCCCTGGTATGACGCGCGATCGTCAATATGGAGAAGCCGAAGTTGAAGGAAGACGATTTATTGTCATTGATACGGGTGGTATTACGGACGATGACAATCAAATTGATCAGCTCACTACATCCCAAGCTCTACAAGCTATTCTCGATGCAGACATGATTTTATTTTTAGTAGATGCAAGATCAGGTCTAGTCCCTGCAGATCTTGCAATCGCAGAACGTTTACGTTCTTCTACCAAAAAGCCTTTATTAGTCGTTGTTAATAAAGCCGAAGGATTAGATACCGATATTATTACGGCAGATTTCTTTCGCTTAGGTTTAGGAACACCTATTCCTATTGCAGCAGCCCATGGTTCTGGCGTGGAAGATTTAATTACTACACTAATACCAACCCCACCCCCCGAAAAAGAAGCTGAAGAAAAAATCGATAGAATAAAATTTGCAATTGTCGGACGCCCTAATGTAGGCAAATCGACTTTAACTAATAGAATATTAGGTGAAGAGCGTGTGATAGTTTCAGATATCCCTGGTACTACTCGCGATAGCATAGCGATACCTTTTGAACGTCATGGAAAAAAATATACGTTGATTGATACGGCAGGCGTGAGACGTCGCGGAAAAATTTATGAAACCGCCGAAAAATTTTCCATTGTAAAAACCCTACAAGCCATAGAATCCTCTCACGTCGTATTAGTATTACTCGATGCTAAAGAAGGCATTACCGATCAAGATTTGCATTTAATTGGCTTTGTTTTAGATTCAGGTAAATCTTTTGTTATAGCCTATAACAAATGGGATGGGCTATCAGTTGATACTAGAGATCGCGCAAAATCCGAATTAGATAGACGTCTAGATTTTATTCCCAATGCAAAAATTCATACGATTTCAGCATTACACGGAACTGACGTTGGAAATTTATTCAAATCCATTGATGAAGCTTTCACTTCAGCCTACAAAAAACATCCGACTTCTGTGCTCACTAAAATTTTACAAGAAGCTTTATTAAAACATACACCCCCATTGGTTAACGGTCGTCGCATTAAAATGCGTTACGCACACGCTGGCGGCCATAATCCACCCACGATTATTATTCATGGCAATCAAGTTTCATCCTTACCGGATTCTTATAGACGCTATCTCGCCCAGGTCTTTCAAACTAAGTTAAAATTAGTGGGAACGCCTGTACGAATTGAATTAAAAACCAGTGAAAACCCTTATCGCCAAAAACCTCGAAAAATGACGGCGAAAGAACTCCACAAAAAACAGCGCTTAACCAGACATTCAAAAACTAAGGGCAAAAAAAAGACGGCTAAAAAGCCGTCTAAAAAAAATCAAAAATAGATCATGCACTCCGTGCAAAATCGTCCATCCCTAGACACACAAAACGAGGAGTGGAGCTATAGAATCCTTCCGGTCACTAAGCAAGCTTATCCTTAAGCCCGAGATCCATTATATTTAATTAAAGTTTTACAACAATACCGTAAAATACCGAGCAGGCAAAAAAAAAGACGACTAAAAAGTCGTCTTAAAATATCAAAATAAATCATGCAATCCGTGCAAAATCGTCCATCCTTAGACACGCAAAACGAGGAGTGGTTGCAGAGATCCTTTCAGTCACCAAGCCCATCCGTGAGCCAAGACCGATTATAGGGAAACGAATTTTTGGCTCAATCGCTAATGCAACATTTCAAAATTAATTCTTATCAAACGCGAGTAAATTACAATTTAATTCTTTATAAACAAATACTTAGATTAATTACTTCATTTTTTATTTAGATGATTACCTACTTCAACTATGGCGAATATCCTACAAAACCCTTATGGCAAAAAAAAGCGACTCTGCATTCACAGAATCGCTATAGATCAGTTTCTACCCTAAAGCAGTCCTTGCTTAAAGCCTCGTCCCTGAATACAACACGAGGAGTGGTTCAGCGAATCCATTCATACACAACGTCATCCATGACTCTTCTAGTTTACCACTTTGGTTATAAGTTCAAGTGACAGGCTGGCCAAAATTGATTTTTATCTAATCTATTTTGGCCTTATCTGTATTAAATTTGACTAGGTAATGTTATGTTTAGCTCTAAAATTGAACAGCCTTCGCCGCGCTGCATGTCAATCTTGATATCGTCTTTGCTGATCGCCGTATGCTTTGCGATGACTTCTAACAGCTCTTTTTGGAGGGCAAAGAAGTAATCGGGCTTGTCGCGCTCGCCGCGTTCGTGAGCAATGATGATTTGCAGACGATCTTTGGCGACTTTTGCCGTTTGGCTTTCGGGAGCCCGGAAATAATCTAAAATTTTGGAGACGCGATTCTTAATCATGCGGTTGCCTCCTTCTCCTTGAAGCGGAACATGCGTTTTAACCAGTTGGCTTTTTCTTCTTCGATGAAACGGAAAGGAACGTCTTCGCCTAAGAAGCGCGATATAGCATCTTGGTAAGCTTGTCCTGCATCGCTTTCCTGATCGAGTATCACTGGCGTGCCGGAATTTGAAGCGCGTAGCACGGCTTGGGATTCAGGGATAACGCCTAATAAGGGAATAGCTAGAATTTCATTCACATCGGCTAAACTTAACATATCACCGCGCGTCACTCTCTTTGGGCAATAACGGGTTAATAACAAATGTTCTTTTATAGGGTCACGACCTTCTTCTGAGCGTTTGGTTTTGCTGGATAATAAACCTAGCATGCGATCGGAATCTCTAACAGAAGATACTTCAGGATTCGTTACTACTACGGCATGATCTGCATAATACATCGCTAATTGCGCGCCGCGTTCTATACCCGCCGGTGAATCACACACTATATAATCAAAAGTCTTGCTTAATTCTTCTAGTACTTCGCCCACCCCCTCGGTAGTTAAAGCGTCTTTATCACGCGTTTGGGAGGCTGGAAGAATAGATAAATCTTTGTTGTGTTTATCTTTAATGAGCGCTTGATTTAAAGTCGCTTCTTTGCGAATCACATTCACGAAATCATAAACGACTCTACGTTCACAACCCATGATTAAATCTAAATTACGTAAGCCTATATCAAAATCAATCACGGCTGTTTTAAAACCACGATTGGCAAATCCAATAGCAAGAGAGGCACTGGTTGTTGTCTTACCTACTCCGCCTTTTCCTGATGTTACGACAATTATTTTAGCCACTAGCTTCTCCCTTTGGTTAAATCATATAGGCTTTATTGTAACCTGATCATTTTCTAAGTAAATCTGAATCATACTATTTTGTTCAGGAAGTTTTTGAATTTCTTCTTTTGTTAGGTAATACCCAGCGATTGAGACTAATTCTGCATCTAAAGTCTGGCAAAATATTCTCGCTTCTGTATTTCCCTTAACTCCCGCCATCGCACGACCGCGTAAAGCGCCATAAATATGAATATTGCCATCGGCCATAAGTTCAGCACCGGGACTCACTTGAGCAGCTACAATTAAATCACCGTCTTTAGCATAGATTTGCATACCAGAACGGATGGGGGTGTTAATAAATCGAGTGGTAGATGAAACTTGAGCTTCGGGCTCTTCTACTGGCTTTTTATTTTCAACGACGGTAGTGGTTTTTGATAAATTTAACAAAGGGAGAGCAGCATTGCCGGCCGCTTTGGTTTGCGTTTCACTTCCACCGCGTACGCCTATGGGTACTAGGCCGTTAGAAATTAAGAGTCTTTTCATTTCAAGAAAATCGATACCTTCAAGATCTTGGACTTTTTCTAGATCAATAACGACCGGGGCACCTGCAAAAAACATAGGGGCTTGGCTAATGGTTTTTCGTATTTCATTTTCAAGTACAGAAAGATCGTAGCGATTTAATTGCAAAATAGTACAGGGTAGAAAACTGGTTTTAAGTTGAAATGATGATCTTGTGCTAACGGCCATGTTAATCCCTGAAGTTTTCAAATTGTAAGGGTAAGTTTACCTTTGCCGCGCGAAGCATTGCAATCACTGCCTGCAAATCATCGCGTTTTTTGCCCGTCACTCTCACTTGTTCGCCTTGTATGGCTGCTTGGACTTTTAAATCCGCTTCTTTAATTAATTTTACGAGTTTTTTAGCTTCTTCGGTCTCAATACCTTGTTTGACTTCAACTTCTTGGCGAGCTTCATTGAGTGCAATACTAGGCGTTTTAAAATTTAATACTCTTGTATCAACATTACGTTTGGATAATTTGCTTCGCAAAATTTCATCCATTTGTTTTAATTGAAAATCGCTAGGCGCAATAATCGTGATGGTTAGTTTAGACAATTCAAAACGAGCGTCGGTCCCTTTAAAATCAAAACGCGTGCTGACTTCGCGATTCGCTTGATCAATCGCATTAGTTAATTCATGTTGGTCTACATTAGAAACGATATCAAAAGATGGCATAATTACTCCTTTTCAATTTGACGTAAAGTTTGGACTAGATCAAAAGCGGTATCAATAGATTCGCGGCCTTTACTGACTCTTGCATAAGCTTGTTCCATATCATTCGTGGTTAATACACCAAAAATAACGGGGATATCATGACTTAATGCGACTTCTTGGCAACCAAAACTTACCTGTTGGCAAACATAATCAAAATGCTTAGTTTCGCCATAAACCACAGCGCCTAAACATACAATAACTTCGAAACGTCCGGTTTCTGCTAATCTTTGCGCGGTAATAGGAATTTCAATAGCACCTGGAACCCAGACGGTGGTCACGCGTTCACTTTCGACATTCAATTCTTTTAAACGATCCATGGCGCTCTGGTGTAATTTTTCAGTGATCTCTTCATTAAAACGACTGATAACAATCGCTAAATTAAAATTGGTGGTTGGCATGTTAAACCTTATTCATCTGTTGAATCACTATTTTTGCGATCATATCAAATTCTATATTGACTAAATCGCCTACTTTTAACGTTTTCAAATTCGTTTTAGCTAATGTATGCGGAATCAAGGTTAAACTAAAGCCATTTTTATTCACTTCATTAATAGTTAAACTAACTCCATTGACGGCGACACTGCCTTTAGGGCTTAAATATTTTTTATCAACATCCGTAATTTTTACCTCAATAAACTCATCTTTAGGTGTAATAGCTTCAACTTTCCCTACTTGATCGACGTGTCCTGTCACAAAATGTCCGCCCAAGCGAGTGGTTGGGAGTAATGCACGTTCTAAATTAACAGTCTGACCCGTTTTAAATTGCTTGGCTGTCGTGACTTTAAAAGTTTCAGGGGAAATTTCACAACAAAAAGTATCGTCTTTAATATCCATCACCGTAAGACAAATACCATCAAGGGCTATGCTTTCGCCCATTTCTAGAGAGCTAAATTGAGTCTTTATCCAGTAACGGTTGGTGTCAATTTTTTGAATGGTTCCAACGTGATCAATAAGCCCGGTAAACATAGCATATCCGCTAAAAATTAAGGTGGCTTATTTTAACGCTTACGGCTCCATTCGTCCAATTTCATATACTAATTGGTTTGGGGTGATCAGACCTTTTTCACGACAATAATTGATCAATTTCGCCCCCTCTTCCGTCAGACGAAAACTAGAACTATCCTCTGAGGCATAATAAATCTTAAGCTTATGTGCAGTACAATGATTGATGAATTGAATTAATTGAACGCCGATTTTTTGTCGGCGAAATTTAAGATCTACGGAAATATAAGCTAACATATCATCCACAGTAGAAGCATTGGCTACTACAAAACCAGGTTCTATCCAGCGTTTTGTAATGCTATCGGGTCGCGGTAATAAATTAAGCACTCTGAATTCAGAAAAACAATTGGAGGCAACGAATAAATAACCATTCCATTGGAAAGTCAGTTCCGGCTCGCTTTCTTTTTTATATTTTCTTGCGAATTCTTTTTGTAATTGTATGTTACAGGGAGAAGTTGTAAGCGGTTTTCTATTGGGACGACTCGAGGTGAAGAAAGAAGTAATTAAAGGTTGCTGAAGATTTTCTTGATCGCCCCTGTTTATCATTTGTACCACTCCGCTGATTATTTTTATTTTTTTGCCACACAAAAATCATACGGAATGATATCTAATGTAAAATATATTTCAACTAATATAGTTAAATTAATTCAATAATTATTTAGTAGATCAAAAAGCAATCGATCTAGCAGGTCTTAATCCCATTAACTGTTGACGGAAATTTCTGGTATCAAAACTTTCATAATGGTATTCAGACCAAAATCTACAACACTTTTTAACAACCCGCTTCTCGATCGATTGTTGTAGACAATTTTCGATTTGTTGCGAATAAGGCATATCTTTGAAGTATTTAGAATTTAAAATGTTAAAAGCGTCAGCAAAAAGGGCTTCTCGATCTCCTTCTTGGCAATGCAATCCACTGAGTAGTTTATTTATCGAACGATTTAAACTCTGTCTTAGCGAAGGCCCTTGGCGTTGCAAAAGAGGTGCAACTGCTTTTTTTTCTTCAGACAGAGGACCTTCCGCATTCTCTTCTTCCTCATCGGCAAGGACATCAAATGAACAAACAAACGGAGCGGGAGCCGCTTTTTTGGCTTTAGGTTGTTTCTTTTTTCTTTGTTGAGGCACTTCTTCTGCAACAACAACTTTGGGTTGAATCGGTTGGGGTTTTACTTCTGGACGACTTAAAATATCAATTATTTTTACGGCTTGTTGTTCTAAACGTTCATCGGGTGCATGCTTTAATTTATCTTGAACAAAACTCATGGGTGAATAGATTTTTTTCTTTTTATCTTCTAAATGAATCCATTGCGGAAATTTTTTAGCGAATAATTCAATAATTTTTATATAATTTTCTTCCGTATATTTTTCATTACGCTCGTGAATATAAATTCCTATGAGAGGAAGTTTATCTCGGGTATAAGCATCTAAATACTTAAAATAAGCATCCATCGCTTGCGCTAAAGGAGTATAAGCATTGCCATCTGAAATATAAGAATTTTTATTAAGAATCATTTCAACAATATTAAAATACCCCAACGTTGCCGCAAGTTCTAAAGACGTTTTATTGGAGGCAGAATCGCGTTTAATAAGCATATCCCAAACTTTGGCATCACTTTGCGCTAGAAGCTTTTTAACAGCTGGTGCATCCCCGATTTCGATGGCGATATGGAGTTCAAATTGGTGAATAGAATCAGCATCTTGTCGTGATTGCGCCATGGGGTTATTTCCTCGTTTATTTTATAATTGTCCATATATTATACAGATTTTGGTCAAAAATCAACAAAAACGGGGGTAATTTAAGAAAACCTTAAGGTTGAGCTTATATACTAGGCAAACACTAAAAATGAGGAAGCATTTATGAGCTTGTCAGGTTTTCTATCAGCCGGAATTAAAAGCCATAAGAAATACTTATTCAGGAGTTTTTCCTGTTGATGCTCAATCCTTCCCAAATCACGTAAGAAAGCTTTCGGGGACCGACTAAAATGCTAAGAAAAGCGAGACATAGTATATGTTTAGAATAGATTCACGAATTATTGGTGACGATGAGTTTCGGGAGGAGTTCCGAATACTAGGTACATACCAAGCTCGTCGTAACGCCATCGCGTATGACGAATCTCAGCCACTAACTGCTTATTTTAAAGCTATCCCACTAAGAGCTTCAAATCCTGACTATTTTATTAATTTCATCTCGAGCTTGACTCAAGAACAACTTACCAACGATATCACCAAGCAAATTTTCCAAATTCTAAAAACAAAAAAAGAAGTTTTACATGGAAACCCCTTGGCATGTATAGGTGAGATTGATGAAGGTTTAGAAAGCAGAGAATACCCTGATGAGAAGAGGATTGATTTTATAAGTGGTGAAGAGATGATTAAGGCTCGTTATACCTGTGCCTTAATCCATTTGCATTTAGTGAATCAACTTTTAAAACTCAAAATTCCTTCTGAGACTAACAGTGGTCCCTTAGATGATTTAATTAAGATAATAAAAAGAGCGCAAGCGTATAATATTCAGGAATTTAATGATGCTCGCACGGATTTTGTTTTTAGCCAGATTACCTCAGAAGTTAATTCGGAGGGTAATGGTGCGATAAATCTTTTATCACGCCCCACACCTAATTACGATAAGTGGTTAACTCAAGCCCAGGTGATGGAAGCAAGCATGGAACTTTGCGATAAAATAGAGAGCATAATGTCCTCTTTAGTCAATGGCAATAAAAAAGAAGTTGAAGATAAGATAAATGATTTTTCCTTAGATAAAAATTGGATTAATTTATCGCCAACAACAAGAACAATAAAATCAATGGTTACTACTTCTCTCACCGGATGTGCAGTTGCATTATTAGGAGTTATTTGCGGCGGCCCTATAGGTACCGGCATAATCGTTGCTGGTATAGTAGGTGCCGGTGTATTAGGGTTCTTTGCTTATCGAAAAAGTCGACAGGCTCCGCCCCCGCGTAAGATCTTAAATGAAGATGAAATTAAAGCGGGTTTAAGTGGCGCTGTCGTTAAAGAAAAAACTAAGGAGGCGCTGAAACCCCATTTAGTCGACGATGCAATTGCTTTAGTAAATGAATACTCAGGTGTTGATATTGCAGACTTGGTACCTCGTCCTGGAGCATGATGCTTTGTTTAAGCCTGGATCACCCTTCGCACTGCCCATTCCCTCGTCGTCCCGCGGCTTGTCCGCGGGACGACAAGAAAGGGACAAGCCGCGAGACGACGAGAGAGAGGATTTCAACGAAAAATAAAATACACTGCGCCCATCATGCAAAGGGCGGCGTATAAGAAGTTTAGGGAAAGATTTTGGCGCATGTAAAAAATGGCGAAGGGAATAAAGACGGAAAGCGTAATCACCTCTTGCAAGATTTTGAGTTGACCTAGGGAAATATTGGAATTAAATCCCATACGGTTTGCGGGAACTTGAAAAATATATTCAAATAATGCTATACCCCAACTGACTATAATCGCAATCCAAAGCGCTTTGTGATTTAGGTTTTTTAAATGCGCATACCAGGCAAAGGTCATAAAGGTATTTGATAAAAGCAACAAGGAAACGGTATAAAACATTAAGGGGTTCTTCTAATTGCGGGGGGTTCTTGGGTTTTCTGCTCAATGTCTTTAATCACTAATTTCGAAGGTGCTGGTGTCCAGGTTTTTAGTTTCAAATCTCGCACATGTGAAATCTCAAGCTCTAACGGTGGGATTTTTGCCATCTCTCGCAACATTTTTGAAGAAGATAAAAGTGTTTTTTCATCTTCTGCCATTTTTCTTTTGCGAGTAAAAGGAACCGTAGGTTCGTCATCTGAATCGAGGTCTAATAAAAATCTTGTGTCTGTCATAATTCATTCCTGTTAAACATGAACTGTAGTAATCGCTTGGTAATCTTTTCCTAAGTGATCTGCAAAAGTCGTATCCCTATCGATTTCTAACACAGCGTCATTACCAACTTGAATCCATTTAATTTGTGAACCGCTTAAATCACCTAAAGAAAAATTATTTTCAAAAGCACTTAATCCTTCACCAAACCAACGTGGGGCGATATAAATTAATCCGCGATGGATGAGATTATTTTTCCAGAGTGAGGAAAAACATTTGCCGCCAGCTTCAACCCAAAGATCGATCACGCCATCGTTGCCTATTTGTATCATTGCTTGATCTAAATTAAGCACTGAAGGACTGGTTTCTTCGAGTGCAATGCACCTTACGCCTTTTTGTTCTAAAGAATTCTGATGTTCTTTGGGCGCGGTTTTAGAATGAAAAACAGTGATGGATTTCGTGGTATTAAAAATATTAGCTTCACGGGGTAATGATAATTGGCTATCTAGAACATATAAAGATTTTGGAATAACGGCTTCGTGTGTGCGCGCGTTTAATTGCGGGTCATCCATAATAATCGTTTTTGCTGTTGTCAAAATAGCATCGGTGTTTTTGCGATAGTGATGTGTTAAATGCTGTGCATCATCGCCAGTAAGCTGTACTCTTTCACCGTCTTTACCTGCAATTTTTCCATCTAAACTTAAAGCAATTTTTGCAGTGACTAAAGGTTTTTTAGTTTTATGCCAGAAATAATAGCTCTTATAAAAAGCTTCGATCTCAGGTAAAGAAATTAATTCGCAGTCAATGCCTGCTTCTTTTAAGAGTTGCATGCCCTGACCTGCTATCACTAAAGGATTAGGATCTCTAAAGCCGTATACCACGCGTGTAAGGCCCGATTGAATGATTGCATCAGTACAAGGTGGGGTTTTTCCCCAGTGACAACAAGGTTCAAGCGTGACGTATAAAGTCATCTCGCGCGCTTGATAAGACACTTTTTTTAAGACTTCGACTTCTGCATGGGGTTTACCAGGGCCTGTGTGGAAGCCTGTCGCAATCACTATACCCATTTGATTCACTAGAATTGAACCTACAGCGGGATTAGGCGCACAAAAGCCCTGTCCTTGTTCTGCCAAAGACAGGGCTTGTATTAGAAATTGTGAATCACGTTTGTGTTTATTATACATAAACGTCCTTCAGCAATGAACTAAGCGGCTGATTCTTCGTCTCTTCTGCCGACTAATTCAACAATCGCCATAGGAGCTTTGTCACCAGGACGGAAGCCACATTTTAATACTCTTAAGTAGCCGCCGGTACGGTTTTTAAAGTGAGGACCAATTTCATTGAAAAGTTTGGTCACCATGTCACGATCACGCAAGCTCGCAAAAGCTTGACGACGGTTATGAACGGAATCTACTTTTGATTTGGTAATCAAAGGTTCCATATAACCTCTTAAGTCTTTTGCTTTAGGTAGAGTCGTTGTAATGAACTCTTCTTTTAGCAAAGAAACCATCATGTTCATGAACATAGCCTTACGGTGGCTGCTGGTTCGGTTAAATTTTCTACCACTATTTTGATGACGCATAATCTCACCTTCTTTCTATAAACTTTCTTTAAATTTTCTCTTTTAATCCAGCAGAAGACCAATTATCAAGACGCATACCTAGGGATAAGCCATGTGAAGATAAAACTGTTTTGATTTCAGTTAATGACTTTTTACCTAAATTGGGAGTCTTTAATAAGTCAGCTTCGGTACGCTGAACTAAATCACCAATGTAATAAATGTTTTCTGCTTTTAAGCAATTGGCAGAACGAACGGTTAGCTCAAGATCATCCACAGGTCGTAAGAAAATAGGATTCATCTCTTCTTGTTCGCTTTTATCTTTGGAAATTGCTGCTGTTCTTAAATCTACGAATGGACCTAATTGCTGTTGAAGAATAGTCGCTGAACGACGTATAGCTTCTTCAGGATCCAAAGTACCATTAGTTTCAAGATCAATAATCAATTTATCTAAGTCAGTACGTTGTTCAACACGTGCGCTTTCAACGGAATAAGCTACGCGACGAACAGGACTAAAGCTCGCATCAATTTTCAATACGCCGATAGAAGTTTTACCCCCTTCGGAACCGTGAGCTCTTGAAGATGAAGTTTGGTAGCCGCGGCCTAGTACTACTTTTAAAGTCATGTTCAAAGAACCCGACTCGTTAATGTGTGCTATGACTAAATTGGGGTTAACAATTTCAACATCGTGTTCAAGTGTAATATCACCTGCTAAAACAGGCCCTGGAGCCTTTTTATTAAGGTTTAATGTCACTTCATGACGTCCCGTTAATTTGATGGCGACGTTTTTTAAATTCAATAAAATTTCTACGACATCTTCTTGCACACCTGGAATAGTGCCATACTCGTGTAACACGCCATCAATTTTTACTTCAACAATCGCAGCACCAGGCATTGATGAAAGTAAAATTCGACGTAATGTCGTACCTAAAGTATGACCAAATCCGCGCTCTAATGGTTCAAGCGTAATCTTGGCATGAGATGGACTTAGTGTTTCGACAGCGATTTCTCGCGGCGTCAAAAACTCATAAGGATTATTTTGCATGAAATATCCTCTTTTAACCCTAAATTATTTAGAATAAAGTTCAACAACTAATTTTTCGTTAATATCAGACGGTAAATCTGATCGCTCAGGAATATATTTAAATACTCCTTTTACTTCATTGGCATCAACTTCAATCCAAGGACTTTGAGGTCTGGATTGTGCTAAAGTCATTGCCGCCTGAATTCTGGTTTGTGCCTTTGATTTTTCTTTGATGGTAACAACATCACCTGGCATCAAGAGATAAGAAGGTATATTGACAATCTTACCGTTTACTTGAACAGAACGATGCGTAACGATTTGTCTTGCTTCCGCACGTGTTGTTCCAAAGCCCATTCTATAGACTACGTTATCCAATCTTCTTTCTAGTAACTTCAAAAGATTTTCGCCCGTAGATCCTTTCAAACGTAAAGCTTTTTCAAAATAATTTCTGAATTGTCTTTCTAAGACGCCATATATACGTCTTACTTTTTGTTTTTCACGTAACTGAAGACCGTATTCGGTTTCACGACCACGCTTAGCCCCATGCATTCCGGGTGCTATATCTAATCTACACTTTGAATCAAGTGGTCTAACTCCGGAAAGCAAAGATAAGTCCGCTTTTTCACGTCTACTTAATTTGCATCTGGGTCCAAGGTATCTCGCCATGAATCTTCTCCTACTACTTTATCTACACGCGACGTTTTTTAGAATCACGACAGCCATTGAATGGTATTCCTGTCGCATCTGTAATCGATAAAATTTTCAAACCAGCAGCATGTAAAGCCCTAATAGCGCTCTCACGACCTGGGCCGGGCCCGTTAACACGAACATGTACGCCTTTCATGCCATAATTTTCTACTACCATAACAGCTACTTTCGTTGCAGCTTCACTCGCTGCAAATGGAGTGGCTTTACGGGATCCACGATAACCGCAGCTTGCAGCGCTTGACCAAGTCAGCGCATTACCTTGTACATCGGTAATCGTAATAATAGTGTTGTTAAAAGAGGCTTGGATATGAACAATGCCTTCTAGAACTTGTTTTTTGGCTTTTTTACGCACTTTTGCAGTGGCAGTGGCCTTTTTATCAAGATCTTTCTTAACTTCTTTTGTATTTTCTTGCGGTGTGCTCATGGGTCTTTATATTCCTAGTATTTCAATTATTGGGTATTAATCTGAATTTGTTTACCCTTACGTTTACCTTTGCGTGTTCTTGCATTAGTGCGAGTGCGCTGACCTCTAACCGGTAAGCCTTTACGATGCCTTAATCCACGATACGCACCTAATTCGATGAGTCGCTTGATGTTCATAGCTACTTCTCGACGTAAGTCACCTTCTACTCTATGTTTACCTACTTCACTACGGATAGCTTCAAGCTCAACATCCGTTAAGTCTTTGACTTTGGTTTGTGGGCTAACACCAGTTTCTAAACAAATCTTTTTTGCACGGCTACGCCCAATGCCATAGACCGATGTCAATCCGATAACTACATGTTTATTAACCGGAATATTTACACCTGCGATACGGGCCATTCAAACACTCCTAAAGCTTTAATTCTTAATAAATTGATTCACAAAAGGGAGCAAGTTTAATCTCGAAATCGATAAAAATCAATCATTAACTTGCTGCCACACCTATTATTTTTACCTTAACCTTGTTTTTGCTTATGCTTAGCTGTTGGGCAAATAACACGCACAATGCCCTTTCTTTTAACCACTTTGCATTTTGTACAAATCTTCTTAACTGATGCACCAACTTTCATAATAAACTCCACTTTTTAAACTATTAAACTAACGTATCAGTCCCATTCCACCGCGCAAGTTGGTCTTTTTTAACAGTGACTCGTATTGGTAAGACATAATATGAGCCTGGACTTGTGCCATAAAGTCCATAACCACTACCACGATGATTAATAAAGAAGTACCGCCAAATGAAAATGGTACGTTCCATCCTAAAATGAGAAACTCTGGCAATAAGCACACTAGCATTACATATAGCGCGCCAGCGAGGGTTAATCTTGTCATAACGCTATCAATATACTTAGCTGTTTGATCGCCTGGTCTTATGCCTGGAATAAACGCTCCAGACTTCTTCAAATTATCGGCTGTATCTTTTGGATTAAACATAATAGCCGTATAAAAAAAGCAGAAAAAGATTATCGCAATGCCAAATAAAATAATATGTAATGGCTGACCGGGTAATAAAGTCACGCCCAGTGCCGCTAACCATTCCATACCTTTGCCATGACCAAACCACTGTGCAATCGTCGCAAAAAATACAATAATGCTGGATGCAAAAATCGGTGGAATAACGCCTGCCATATTAATTTTCAATGGGAGATGGCTGCTTTTTTCAGCATACATCTTGCCGCCTTGGATACGACGCGCATAATTTATAGTAATTCTGCGCTGGCCTCTTTCTACAAAGACTACAAAAGCTATTACGGCAATGACTGCGAGCAAAATCAAAAATAATGCGATCACTTGTAACTGACCTTCACGCACTTGTTCTAATGTTTTGCCAATAGCTGAGGGTAAACCTGCCACAATACCAGCGAAGATAATCAATGAAATACCATTACCAATGCCACGCTCAGTGACTTGCTCACCTAACCACATTAAAAACATTGTTCCTGTTACTAAAGTTAGCGTGGTCACAAAATAAAAAGACAATCCGCCGGATAAAGCCACTTGATGCATGACTAGCATTTTAGAGATACCTAGGGCTTGGAAGGCTGACAAAATCACCGTTCCATAACGGGTATATTTATTAATTTTTCTCTGGCCTGCTTCGCCTTCTTTTCTGAGTTCAGATAATTGCGGCGATAACATAGTCATAAGCTGCATAATAATCGATGCAGTAATATAAGGCATAACACCTAAAGCAAATATACTAAACCGCATTAACGCGCCACCCGAAAACATGTTGAATAATCCAATCATGTTGCCTTGTTGCGGGCTGAATAAATCATGAAGCCTTTGCGGATTTAATCCGGGTACTGGAATATAAGAACCAATACGAAATACTATAATAGCTAGTAATACAAATAAAAGCCGTCTCTTTAAATCAGCTAATCCTTGTGACTTACCATTGCCTGGACGACCTGTTGCCATGGATGACCTCTATCCTGCTACTTGCGCTTCTAATTCAATCTTGCCGCCAATTGCTTCTATAGCAGTTCTAGCTCCAGCTGTAACCGGTATATTCTTTATCACTATCACTTTGGATTTGTTGATTTCACCCGAGGCAATAATTTTTACGGTCTTAGTGCTCGCGCGAATAATTCCAGCTGCTTTTAAAGTTTCTAGATTAACGATATCGCCTTCAATTCTATTGAGATCTGAGAGTCTTACTTCTTCTCTTAATAAAGATTTTTGTGAACGAAATCCTGATTTTGGAATACGACGTTGCATAGGCATTTGACCGCCTTCAAAGCCTAGTTTATGAAAACCACCAGCTCTGGCCTTTTGACCTTTGTGACCTTTGCCGCAAGTCTTACCTTTTCCGGATCCAATTCCACGGCCTAATCGTTTTCCCACTTTTTTTGAACCTAGTGCAGGCTGTATGGTGTTAAGACGCATTTTATACTTCCTCTACTGTAACTAAGTAACTAACTTTTTTTATCATGCCTAGCATGCAGGGATCATTAGTAACAATGACGCTTTGATTAATACGCTTTAGACCCAAACCTTGAACACACGCTTTGTGTTTAGGTATGATGCCCGCTTTACTTCTCTTAAGCGTTACTTTTAACTTCTTTGTCTTCGTCATGTTACGCCCCTGTAATTTCTTCTACTGTTTTGCCGCGTTTAGCTGCCATTTGTTCTGGAGTACTAACACTCTTTAAAGCATTAACAGTGGCTCTGACAACATTAATTGGGTTGGTTGATCCAATAATTTTTGCTAATACGTTCTTAACTCCCAACACTTCTAACACTGCACGCATTGCGCCACCGGCAATAATACCCGTACCTTCAGAAGCAGGTTTCATAAATACGCGTGTAGCACCATGCTTGCCTAATACTTGTGAATAAATAGTGTCGCCATTTAAAACTACTTGCTGCATATTTTTGCGAGCAGATTCTAATGCTTTTTGGATAGCAACAGGAACTTCACGCGCTTTTCCACGGCCAATACCGATTTTGCCTTTGCCATCGCCTACTACTACAATAGCTGCAAAACTGAATATTCTTCCGCCCTTAACTACTTTTGCGTTACGTGAAACAGCAACAAGTTTTTCAAACATCCCATCGCTTTTTGTTGATTGATCGTAGCTTGCCATATTTTACCCTTTAAAACTTTAATCCACTTTCACGCGCAGCATCTGCTAACGCCTTAATTCGCCCATGATAGCTAAAGCCAGAACGGTCAAACGCTACCGCTGTAATTCCTGCTTCTTTAGCACGTGTTGCAATAAGCGCCCCAACTAACTTTGCCGCCTCAACGTTACCCGTTGATTTAACTTTTTGTTTAACTTCTGCATCAACCGTCGATGCACTCACCAGAACTTTACCGCCATCGGCTGAAAAAACCTGAGCATAAATATGTTTAGGTGTTCTGTGCACACATAAACGCACAGATTCAAGCTCACGAATTTTCATTCTAGTTCTTGTTGCTCTACGTATTCTTCCTACTTTCTTGTTCATGGCTCACCTTAATTTTTAACTAAATTAATTATTTCTTCTTCGTTTCCTTGAGAATAATGACTTCATTGCTATAACGAATTCCTTTGCCTTTGTATGGCTCTGGAGAGCGAATAGCTCGAATCTTTGCAGCTGTTTGTCCTACCATGTGTTTATCCACGCCTTTGATAACAATTTCAGTTTGGCTTGGGGTATCAATAGTAATCCCTTCAGGTACATCAAAATTCACAGGATGTGAAAAACCAAGCGACAAACTCAAAATTTTACCTTTAGCTTGTGCTCTGTAACCAACACCTATTAGCGTTAATTTTCTTTCATATCCTTCAGTAACGCCAATAACAATATTATTAATTCTAGCGCGTAATGTTCCTAAAATGGATCGCTTTAACTTGGACTCTATTCCTGATCTCGAATAGACTTTAGAGCCATTTTGTTTAAGACTTAATACATTGCCTTCTTTTTCAATCTGCACTTGTGGGTGCAAATCAATTGATAACTGGCCTTTAGGGCCTTTTATCATAATATTCTGGTCTTGAACTTTTACATCGACTCCAGATGGAAGGGTGATTGGTTTTCTACCGACTCTTGATGCTGACATAGTATTCCCCTACTCCACTGTACAAACAACTTCGCCGCCCATGTTCTGAGCACGCGCCGCTTTTTCACTCATAATTCCTTTGGGGGTAGATATAATAGCAATCCCCAAACCCGCTCTCACTCGTGGTAAATCCGTCGCACGCTTATAGATACGTAAACCTGGCTTACTTACCCGCTTAATTTTTTCAATAACAGGCGTGCCTTGGTAATATTTAAGCGTTACTTTAACAGTTGCTTTATTGCCATCTTTAGTGACTTCAAAGCTCTGTATATAGCCTTCTTCTTGCAATACTTTAAGTACGGCGAGTTTCATTTTAGAAGACGGCATACTGACGTCGCTACCACCTGCTGTTTGCGCATTTCTAATGCGCGTTAACATATCTGAAATTGGATCACTCATTGACATTTTTATATACCTTTAGTGTCTAAATTTTACCAGCTTGCTTTATGCATTCCGGGAACAAAACCGAACATTACATTATGGCGCATATGAATTCGGCATAATCCTGTTAAACGATTATAAGCTCTTGACCGACCACATAAACGACAACGATTACGTTGACGACTACGACTTGAGTCTCTTGGAAGTTTTTGTAACTTATTTTTCGCATCAGTTTTTTCATCATCACCGAATTTATCGCTACAAATAATTACTTTTAGCTTCTTACGCAACTCACCGTACTTCTTGTTTAAAGCTGCACGTTTTACATCTCGCAGAACCATTGATTTTTTTGCCATGTTTATTCTCGACTCTTGTCTTTTTCTTTAAAGGGGAAATTAAATCCTTCTAACAACGCTTGCGCTTCTTTATTTGTTTTTGCTGTGGTTGTGATAGTGATATCCAAACCTCTGAGCGCATCAATCTTGTCATATTCAATTTCTGGGAAAACGATTTGTTCTTTGAATCCCAAACTATAATTACCTCTGCCATCAAAAGATTTTATGCTCAATCCTCTAAAGTCTCTTACTCGAGGTAATGCAATGGATATGAGTTTATCTAAAAATTCATACATTCTTTCACGGCGTAAAGTCACTTTGCAGCCTATAGGCCAGCCTTCACGAATCTTAAATCCAGCGATCGATTTTCTAGCCAGTGTTACGACGGGTTTTTGACCGGCAATTTTTTCAAGATCGCCTACCGCTGCCGTAATCACTTTTTTGTCATCGACTGCTTTTCCTAAGCCCATATTTATTGTGATTTTTGAAATACGTGGCACTTCCATCACAGATTCATACTTAAATAATTTTTTAAGTTTTGAAACCAGTTCTTTGTTATAAAACTCTTTTAATCTTGCCATTGCTCTCCACCTACTACTTATGCGCCCACGTCTACTGCTTCACCCGTTGCTCTGTAAATACGAACCGACCTACCATCTTCCATTACTTTTATACTGACCTTGCTACCTTCTTGGGTTGCAGGGTTATAAAGCATCACGTTAGAACGATGGATTGGCATTGATTTAATGATAATGCCGCCTTGCTCACCCGTGTTTGGATTGGCTTTAACACTTTTCTTTACTGTATTAATACCTTCTACTAACAACTTTTGGCCATCAGGAGAAACACTTAATACTTGACCTCTACGGCCTTTATCTCTGCCCGTTGTTACTATGACTTCATCGCCCTTTCTAATTTTATTCATGTTTATAGTACCTCTGGCGCCAACGATATAATCTTCATAAAATTCTCGCCTCGGAGCTCGCGGGTTATTGGCCCGAAAATACGTGTTCCTATAGGCTGGCCCTGTGCATTCAATAAGACTACGGCATTTTCATCAAACCGGATGGTTGAGCCATCGGGTCTGCGTACGCCTTTTTTAGTCCTAACTATCACTGCATCAAGAACCTCACCCTTTTTGACCTTGCCTCTAGGGATCGCTTCTTTGACACTCACCTTAATGATGTCACCAATATTGGCATAACGTCTGCGTGATCCGCCTAAGACCTTGATGCACATGACACGGCGGGCACCACTATTATCCGCCACATCTAAAATTGTCTGTGTTTGTATCATGTTCTACTCCACTCCAACCCTTCCGACGGAAAAGACCGTCAATACTATCATGATTTAATTGAAAAACAATCCTTATTCGACCGATTTTAGGATTTTCACTAATTCCCAACTTACTGTTTTTGAAAGAGGGCGTGATTGCTTAATTTCTACCAAATCACCCTCTTTACACTTATTACCAGCGTCACGAGCCCGCATCTTAGAAAAATGCCTAAGATACTTGCCATAAAGTGGATGTTTTACCTTCCGCTCGACCTGGACGACTATAGTCTTATCCATCTTGTCACTGACAACCTTACCTATTACGGTTTTGGCTACTACCTTCTGTTCATCTGCCATCATCTTACTGACCTTCTTTTTCACTTAAGATTGTTTTAATTTGAGCAATCGTCCGCTTCGCATTTTTAAATAAATGGGTTTGGCTAACTTCACCCACTTTTCTTTGAATACGTAAATTAAAGAGTTCTTTATTAAGTGCAATAATCTCTTTATTTAATTCTTCGGTCGATTTGCTTCTCAATTCGCTCGCTTTCATCACATGATCACCCGTTTCTCAAAAGTCGTTCTGACTGGCAATTTAGCAGCAGCCAAACCTAAGGCTTCACGAGCTAAATCTTCAGTTACCCCTTCGATCTCAAACATAACTCTGCCTGGTTGAACTAAAGCTACCCAGAATTCGACACTACCTTTACCTTTACCTTGTCGCACTTCTAAAGGTTTTTTAGTAATTGGCTTATCGGGGAAAATTCTAATAAAGATCTTTCCGCCACGCTTAACATGTCTAGACATAGCTCTTCTGGCCGCTTCAATCTGGCGAGAAGTAATTCTTCCATGTTCAGCCGCTTTTAAACCATATTCACCCTGGCTAACGCGGCAACCGCGCAAGGCTAAGCCGGTATTTCGCCCTTTAAATTGCTTACGGTATTTTGTCCGCTTCGGTTGTAACATCTCTTATTTCTCCTGTTTACCTGAAGCATTTTTCGTTTCGGTTGCTTCAGTTTGCTGCTGATCTCTATCGCCGATAATTTCGCCTTTAAAGATCCAAACTTTTACACCAATTACACCATACGTGGTAAATGCTTCACCTACCCCATAATCAATATCCGCTCTGAAAGTATGTAATGGCACTCGACCTTCGCGATACCATTCACAACGCGCAATTTCAGCACCACCTAACCTACCACTGATACAAATCTTGATACCTTTTGCACCTTGTCGTAATGCAGTTGCAACTGCTCTTTTCATAGCACGTCTGAACATAACGCGTTTTTCTAATTGCTGAGCCACAGAATCTGCCACTAATTTTGCATCTAACTCTGGCTTTCTCACCTCTTCAATACTAACGTGAACAGGAATATTTAAAATTTTGCTAATTTCATCACGTAAATTTTCAATTTCTTTACCGCTCTTACCAATAATTACGCCAGGTCTTGCAGCGTACACAGTAATTTTTGCATTCCGAGCAGGTCTATCAATCTGAATTCGGCTAACGCCTGCTTGTGCAAGTCTCTTTTTCAAGAATTCACGTATTTTTAAATCTGCACATAGGGTATTGGCATAATCTTTTGATGGCGCATACCAACGTGATGCCCAATCTCTAATAATGCCTAAACGTATGCCTATGGGATTAACTTTTTGTCCCATGTTTTATGACTCCTTTGTTGAATCTGATAAAACAATATTAATATGGCACGTCGGTTTTAATATACGACAACCACGCCCTTTTGCTCTTGCATGCATGCGCTTTAAAGTAGAGCCTTGATCTGCTGAAATTTCTTTAATTTTAAGCTCGTCAATATCAGCGCCTTGATTGTGTTCCGCATTGGCAATCACGGATTCTAAAACCTTTTTGACCACTGCTGCAGCTCGTTTATTACTAAATTTCAAAATGTCGAGCGCACGATCGACTGATAAACCTCTAATCTGATCGCACACCAATCTACACTTTTGCGCAGATAGTCTGGCATATTTTAATGTTGCCGCGACTTCCATTGATACATACCCCCATTAAGTTACGATTTCGTTTGCGCGCCGCTACCACCGCCCGCTGCTGGTGGCGCTCCTGCTGATCCGCCTTCTTCTTTCGCTTTTTTATCACCTGAGTGAGCACGAAAGGTTCGGGTTGCAGCAAATTCGCCTAGTTTATGGCCCACCATGTTTTCTGTAATATAAATAGGCACATGCAGCTTGCCATTGTGTATAGCAATAGTAAGCCCTACCATTTCTGGCAATATTACAGATCGACGTGACCAAGTTTTAATTGGTTTCTTAGTCTTAGAAGCTACCGCTTCTTCAACTTTCTTCATTAAATGGTTATCTACAAATGGTCCTTTTTTTACTGAACGCGGCACAATTCATACCCTCATAAAAAAATTTAATTAACTAACCTCGAGTTCTATCCCTTCCACGAACAATAAACTTATTGGTGCGTTTATTTTTACGTGTTTTATAGCCTTTCGTTGGAACTCCCCAAGGGCTAACTGGATGTCTGCCACCTGAAGTTTTACCTTCACCACCACCATGAGGATGGTCAACTGGATTCATTGCCACGCCACGCACTGTTGGTCGAATTCCGCGTCTACGCTTAGCGCCTGCATTACCTAAAGAACGTAAGTTATTTTCAGGATTACTTACTTCACCAATAACAGCACGGCATGCTAACAATACTTTTCTCATTTCGCCAGAGCGAAGTCGTATCGTTGCATAAATTCCTTCACGAGCAATCAATTGAACTGAAGCACCTGCACTTCGCGCTAATTGTGCGCCTTTACCTGGCTTCAATTCTATGCAATGAACCAAACTACCTACTGGAATATTAGCCAGTGGTAAACAATTTCCTACTTTGATGGCTGCATCAGGACCGGATGAAATTTCATCGCCTGCATTTAAACCATTGGGAGCTATCATATAACGACGCTCGCCATCTGCATAAAGCACTAATGCAATATACGCACTACGGTTAGGATCATATTCTAAACGCTCGACTTTAGCAGTAACGCCAGTTTTATCGCGTTTAAAATCAATTATTCTATATTTTTGTTTGTGCCCACCACCAATATGGCGACAAGTCAAACGTCCCTGGTTATTACGACCACCTGTTTTACTCTTTGTAGTTACCAGCGCTGCATGCGGTTGACCTTTATGCAGATTTTCGTTAACGACTTTGATTACAAATCGTCTACCCGGTGACGTTGGTTTCGTTGCTATAATTGCCATACTTTATCCCTCTCTCTTTTCTCTTAACTTTTCGCTGAACCGGTAAAATCAATTTGTTGCCCGGAAGCTAAAGTAACATAGGCTTTTTTCCAACCTTTCTTAGTTCCAATCGTGTTACCGAATCGTCTAGGTTTAGGTTTAACATTCACAATACGCACTTGTTTAACTTTAGTATTGAATAAATATTCAATCGCTTGCTTCACTTCTGCTTTATTAGCATCAGGCAGTATTTCAAAAACATAATCATTGCGCTTTTCAGTGCCCAATACTGCTTTTTCTGACATGTGAGGCGACAAAACTATTTTTAGTAATCTTTCTTCGTTCATTTTAGCAACTCCTCATATTGTTTAAGAGCAGCTACTGTAATGACTACATTTTCCATACTAACGAGTGATACAGGATCCACTGCTGAAACGTCACGCACATCTACTTTATTTAAGTTACGTGAAGCTAAATATAAATTACTATCGACCGCTTCAGTGATAATTAAAGTGTTTTTATCTTGCAGCGAAAACTCATTGAGCTTTGCTATTAACTCTTTAGTTTTAGGTAAAGTCACACCAAAATCACTCACAACGGTTAATCTTTCTTGACGAATGAGCTCAGACAAAATAGAGCGAATCGCCAGTTTATACATTTTTTTATTCACTTTCTTGGCATAAGATTGCGTAACAGCAGCAAATACCTTACCACCTTTTCTCCAGAGCGGACTTCTAATCGTACCTGCACGCGCTCTACCGGTACCTTTTTGGCGCCATGGTTTTATACCACCGCCACGAACTTGTGCACGAGTTTTCTGCGCATGTGTTCCAGCTCGTCCCGCTGCTAGATAAGAAATTACCACTTGATGAATCAAGGGCTCATTAAATTTTTGATCAAATACAGTATCTAGCACTTCTACTGTTTTCTTTTTTGCTTCTTTACCGACTAATTGGAGTTCCATTTTTATTCTCCTCGTGAATCTTTATGAGCTGCTTTTGCTTTAATAGCAGTTCGTATAATCACTTCTCCGCTAGGAGCACCAGGAACCGAGCCTCTGACCATGATTAAATTTCTTTCTTTATCAATACGCACAATTTTTTGTGACAAAATGGTTTTGCGTTTATTCCCCATATGTCCCGCCATTCTTTTACCTTTAAATACTTTACCTGGTGATTGTCGTTGGCCAATAGAACCAGGAGCGCGAGTCGTTAAAGAGTTACCGTGAGTTTCATCTTGTGATGCAAAATGATAACGCTTAATAACACCGGCATAACCTTTACCTATACTAGTCCCAATGACATCGACCATCTGGCCTTCAGCAAAAGTTTCTGTGGTTAACACAGATCCAACGGCTAAAGAACTTAATGCTGAATCATCTACTACTCTAAATTCTGTTACTTTAGTTCCAGGCTCAACACCCGCTTTAGCGTAATGACCCGCCATCGCTTTATTAACTTTAGAGCGCTTTTTTGTACCCACTGTCACTTGAACAGCAGAATACCCATCTGTTGCTTTGGTTTTGACTTGCACTACACGATTAGGTAAAACCTCAATCACCGTTACCGGTTGTGAGATACCATCCTCGGTAAATATCCGAGTCATTCCGCATTTTCGTCCCACTAAGCCTATACTCATTTCTTAAAGCCTCTATTTTTCTACGTCCACACTAATCTGAACATCTACACCCGCAGCGAGATCAAGCTTCATTAAAGCATCAATAG
Source organism: Gammaproteobacteria bacterium (assembly GCA_013287085.1). GTDB lineage: Bacteria > Pseudomonadota > Gammaproteobacteria > DSM-16500 > DSM-16500 > JABDEM01. The sequence continues at coordinate 42,594 of JABDEM010000002.1, read as the reverse complement.
TCTTGTCTGTTGGTTGATTGATGTCTACCACTCTCTTGTGCGTTCTTAATTCGTATTGATCACGCGCATTTTTATCTACGTGCGGCGAGTTCAACACAGTGTAACGCACCATATCCGTCGGTAAAGGAATGGGGCCTCGAACTTGAGCGCCTGTTCGCTTTGCCGTTTCAACAATTTCCCGTGTAGAGCGATCAATCAAACGATGATCGAACGATTTTAAACGGATACGTATTCTTTGACTTTTTCTTCCAATGGCCATATTTGTTTACTCTATAATTTTCGCAACAACACCTGCACCCACTGTGCGCCCACCTTCTCGAATTGCAAATCTAACACCATCTTCCATTGCAATTGGGTTAATGAGGGTCACAACCATTTTGATATTGTCTCCAGGCATTACCATCTCAACGCCATCTGGTAATTGGATTTCTCCAGTTACGTCAGTCGTTCTAAAATAAAACTGTGGACGGTAACCTTTAAAAAATGGAGTGTGACGTCCACCTTCTTCTTTCGACAATACGTATACTTCAGATTCAAACTTCGTATGTGGAGTAATCGAACCTGGATGTGCTAATACTTGGCCACGTTCTACGTCTTCACGCTTCGTGCCTCTTAGCAACACACCAACGTTATCTCCAGCTCGACCTTCATCTAACAACTTACGAAACATTTCAACACCCGTACAGGTGGTCTTGATAGTCGGCTTTAATCCAACAATTTCTAATTCTTCACCTACTTTTACAATCCCTCTTTCAACACGGCCTGTTACTACAGTTCCGCGACCTGAAATAGAGAACACATCTTCAATAGGTAACAAGAATGGCATGTCGATCTTTCTTTCCGGTTGTGGGAAATACTCATCCATCACTTGCGCTAATTTAATAATAGATTGTGTGCCAATTTCGCTATCAACACCTTCCAAGGCTTTCAATGCAGATCCTATAACAATAGGAGTCTTGTCCCCTGGGAAACCATAAGAAGTTAATAAGTCTCTGACTTCCATCTCAACTAATTCTAATAATTCTTTATCATCAACCATATCGGCTTTATTTAAATAAACCACAATATAAGGCACACCAACTTGGCGCGCTAATAAGATATGTTCTCTGGTTTGGGGCATTGGACCGTCAGCAGCTGACACTACTAAGATAGCTCCATCCATTTGCGCCGCACCTGTGATCATGTTCTTCACATAATCCGCGTGTCCTGGACAGTCAACGTGTGCATAGTGTCTCTTGTCGGATTCATATTCAACGTGAGCAGTCGCAATCGTAATACCACGCGCTCTTTCTTCAGGAGCATTATCAATCTGATCATAAGCTTTTACTTCGCCACCAAATTTTGCAGCCAAGACTTTCGTCAATGCCGCTGTCAGTGTCGTTTTGCCATGATCAACGTGACCAATTGTTCCCACGTTTAAATGTGGTTTTTTACGTTCAAATACTGCTTTTGCCATATGTTTCCCCTTAAACTAAGCTGTTGTTTTACTACTAATAATTTGCTCTGCAATACTGGTTGGAGCCTCGACGTATTTTGCAAATTCCATGGTATAAGTTGCACGGCCTTGGCTCATTGAGCGTAGATCCGTTGCATAACCAAACATTTCTCCCAATGGAACTTCAGCGCGTACAATTTTACCGGATGGACCATCTTCCATACCTTGCAAAATACCTCTACGACGACTTAAGTCACCCATAACATCACCCATGTATTCTTCAGGGGTAATCGCTTCAACTTTCATAATAGGCTCTAATAAAACCGGTTTAGCTTTTCTGCAACCTTCTTTAAATGCCATTGAACCCGCGATCTTAAATGCCATTTCGTTAGAATCAACATCATGATACGAACCATCAAACAAAGTTGCTTTAATATCTACAACTGGATAACCCGCTAATACACCATTGGTTAATTGCTCTTGGATACCTTTATCAACCGCAGGAATATATTCTTTTGGAATAGACCCGCCCACAATAGCATTTTCAAACTCGTAACCTTTTCCTGGTTCCATCGGTTCTAACTTAATCCATACGTGCCCGTACTGACCGCGACCACCGGATTGCTTAATGTATTTACCTTCTTGCTCGACTGAGTTTCTAATCGTTTCACGATAAGCCACTTGCGGCTTACCAACGTTAGCCTCAACGCTAAATTCGCGCTTCATTCTGTCGACGATAATTTCAAGATGCAACTCACCCATTCCTGAAATAATAGTCTGGCCAGATTCTTCATCGGTATTGACTCGGAATGAAGGATCTTCTTGAGCTAATTTACCTAAAGCAATACCCATTTTTTCTTGATCTGCTTTAGTTTTAGGTTCAACTGCAACTGAAATCACGGGCTCTGGGAATACCATTTTTTCTAGAACCACTACTTTTTCTGGATCTGTTAAAGTATCACCCGTTGATACTCTCTTTAACCCTACCGCAGCAGCAATATCTCCTGCGCGAACTTCTTTAATTTCACTTCTAGTGTTTGCATGCATTTGCAACAATCGACCAATTCTTTCATCTTTCGCTTTAATTGGGTTGTATACAGTGTCACCTGACTTTAATACGCCGGAATAAACGCGGAAATAAGTCAATGTGCCCACATAAGGGTCTGTCGCAATTTTAAATGCTAAAGCAGCAAAGGGTTCTTCATCAGTAGGATGACGCTCAGTCACTGTCTCTGCTGCATCATCTAAATGACACTTTACCGGAGGAACTTCAGCAGGAGACGGCAAATAATAAATAACAGCGTCTAATACTGCTTGCACACCTTTGTTTTTAAAAGCTGAACCACACAACATAGGAATAATTTCACCACGAATAGTGCGCGCTCTTAAACCTTTTCTAATTTCTTCAACCGACAAAGTACCTTCTTCAAGATATTTGTTCATTAACTCTTCGGTAGCTTCAGCAGCTGCTTCAACCATCTTGTTATGCCATTCTTGGCATTCTTCTAACATAGCAGGCGCAATGTCACGCGCTTCAAAAGTCATACCCAGAGATGCTTCATCCCAATAGATCGCTTTCATTGTTACTAAATCAACAACCCCTTCAAAATGCTCTTCAGCACCAATCGGTAACTGAATGGGCACGGGATTTGCTTGCGCTAATCGTGCTTTAACTTGATTCACTACGCGAAGGAAGTTAGCCCCTGCGCGATCCATTTTATTCACAAAGCCTAATCGTGGCACACCATAACGATTCGCTTGACGCCAAACCGTTTCTGTTTGCGGCTCAACACCACCTACTGCGCAAAGTACGGCAACAGCGCCATCTAATACTCTTAAAGATCTTTCCACTTCAATAGTAAAATCTACGTGTCCAGGTGTATCAATAATATTAACTCGGTGTTGAGGAAATTGCTTAGCCATGCCATACCAGTAACAAGTGGTAGCAGCTGAAGTAATCGTAATACCTCTTTCTTGTTCTTGCTCCATCCAATCCATGGTTGCTGCACCTTCGTGCACTTCACCCATTTTATGGGAAACACCTGTGTAATAAAGAACGCGTTCGGTTGTCGTTGTTTTACCCGCATCAATATGTGCCATGATGCCGATATTTCTATAACGTTCTATTGGAGTTGTACGCGCCACAATTAATTCCTCTTACCAACGATAGTGAGCAAAAGCTTGGTTAGCTTTTGCCATTCTATGCATATCATCACGGATCTTGACCGCGTTTCCTGCGCCTTTATAGGCATCAATAATTTCTGAAGCTAGCTTTAAGACCATCGTTTTATCACTACGATCTTTAGCCGCTTTTACAACCCATCTCATCGCCAATGCTACGCCTCTCGCTTGATCAACTTCGATTGGCACTTGATAAGTAGCACCCCCCACACGGCGGGATTTGACTTCCACCATTGGGCGTACATTATTTAAAGCGGTTTCTAACATCTCAAGCGCTTCTGCATTAGCAACCGGTTTAGATTTCGTCTTAGTTGCTGGTTTCTTGCCGTCTTTTTTTATGCGCTCAATCACAGCATCTAAAGCTCGATAAACGAGTTTTTCAGCCACAGATTTTTTTCCTCTGCGCATCACGACATTAATAAATTTTGCTAACTGTTCGCTCTTATAAAGCGGATCAGGAAGTATTTCTCTTTTTGCCGCTGGTTTTCTTCTTGCCATTGCTCAAATTCCCATGAATAAAAGTGTTATTCTTTTGGTCTCTTAGTACCGTACTTAGAACGGCTCTGCTTTCTACCTTGAACACCTGCAGTATCCAAACTTCCACGCACGACGTGATAACGCACACCTGGTAAATCTTTTACACGACCCCCGCGAATGGTGATCACAGAGTGTTCTTGTAAATTATGACCTTCACCTGGAATATAAGTCGTCACTTCAGCACCATTGGTCAAACGCACACGCGCGACCTTTCGTAATGCCGAGTTTGGCTTTTTCGGTGTAGTCGTATAAACACGGGTACAAACACCCCGTTTTTGCGGACAACCAGCTAACGCTGGTACGTTCGACTTTTCTATTCTTGCTTCTCGTGATTTTCGCACAAGCTGATTAACTGTTGGCATTCTTGAACTCCTGCCTAATTCCTTAAAAATAAATAAAAATTTTCTCTCTCCTTATTATTTAAGGAGGAGGCGGGATTCTAAATAATCCTGCTAGTTTGTGTCAAGCGAAGTTTGATTAATCTTCCTTGGCATCCCGCTTATTTCGTTCAGCGTGGTAAACCATCCCCGTTCCTGCTGGAATTAAGCGACCCACGATCACATTTTCCTTCAATCCTCTGAGATCATCCGTCTTGCCACCCACAGCGGCTTCTGTCAGCACGCGAGTAGTTTCTTGGAATGATGCAGCAGACATAAAGGACTCTGTTGCTAACGAAGCTTTAGTAATACCTAATAAAATAGGCTCTACTCGAGCAGGGATTTTACCCGCTTGGACTAACTTAGCGTTTTCCTCACGAATTTGGTTAAATTCAACCTGTTCGCCAGCTAAGAAACTTGAGTCACCTGCGTGTGCAATCAATACCTTACGTAACATTTGACGTATAATAATTTCAATGTGCTTATCATTGATTTTTACGCCCTGTAAACGATAAACGTCTTGAACTTCATTGACAATAAAGTTGGTTAAAGCATTAACACCTAACAACCTTAAAATATCATGGGAGTTCATAGAACCATCGGCGATAACCTCACCTTTTTCTACGTGCTCACCTTCAAATACGTTCACATGACGCCATTTAGGGATCAATTCTTCGTGAACTAGACCATCATTGCTAGTAATAACCAGACGACGCTTACCTTTGGTTTCTTTACCGAAACTCACCATGCCTGAGATTTCTGCCAAAATAGAGGCATCTTTAGGACGGCGGGCTTCAAATAAATCAGCCACACGCGGTAAACCCCCTGTAATATCACGAGTTTTTGAAGTTTCTTGAGGAATACGGGCAATAACGTCACCCACTTTCACTTTCGCCCCGTCTTCAAAATTAACAATAGCGTCTTGTGGCAAGAAATACTGCGCAGTCAGGTTAGTGCCTGCAATAGCAATATCTTTACCTTTATCATCCACTAACTTAATCATAGGCTTTAATTCGCGACCAGTGACACCCCGTTGCTTAGGATCGATAACCACAATACTGGTCAAACCGGTTAATTCATCGGTTTGGCGATTCATGGTCACGCTTTCGATCAAATCTGCAAACTTAATGTGACCTGCCACTTCAGTAATAACTGGATGGCTATGCGGATCCCAAGTGGCAACGATTTGGCCTGATTCTACTTGTGTACCTTCTTTAACTGAAAGTTCAGCACCATAAGGAATCTTATAACGTTCTCTTTCACGACCATGTTCATCAACAGTCGCCAGTTCTCCCGATCGGGAAACCACAATGAATTTTCCGCTATGATGTTGAATTAACTTAACATTATGTAATCTGACCTTACCCGTCCATTTAATTTGAACGTTGTTAATAGCCGTAGCTCGAGATGCCGCGCCCCCGATATGGAAGGTTCTCATCGTAAGCTGTGTTCCTGGCTCACCAATCGACTGTGCGGCGATAACACCCACTGCTTCACCAATATTAACTTGGTGGCCCCGCGCCAAATCACGGCCATAGCAAGCAGAGCAAATACCATAACGCGCTTCACACGTAATAGGCGTACGTACATGCACTTGATCAATAGTCTTTTCTTCAATCAAATGAACTAAACGCTCATCTAACAGGGTCCCCATAGGAACAATCACTTTTTGAGTGGCGGGATCAATAATATCCTGCGCTGCTACTCGACCCAAAACACGTTCATGCAATGGCTCAACAATATCACCACCTTCAATCAATGGCGTCACTGTAATACCTTGGCTGGTTCCGCAATCGAGTTCTGAGATCACAAGATCTTGTGCAACGTCTACTAAACGACGAGTGAGATAACCCGAGTTCGCTGTCTTTAACGCTGTATCTGCAAGACCCTTACGCGCACCGTGAGTGGAGATAAAATATTGTGAAACGTTTAATCCTTCGCGGAAATTAGCGGTAATAGGTGTTTCGATAATCGAGCCGTCAGGTTTTGCCATCAAGCCTCTCATACCCGCTAACTGACGCATCTGGGTAATACTCCCTCTCGCGCCTGATTCCGCCATCATATAAATAGAATTAAAAGATTCTTGTTCGACTTTCTTACCTTTTGAATCTTTAACTGATTCAGTAGAAAGCTCATCCATCATCGCTTTAGTCACTAAATCATTAGTTCTAGACCAAATATCAATAACTTTATTGTAACGCTCGCCTTGGGTAACTAAGCCCGATGAAAATTGCGCTTGAATTTTTTCAACTTCTTCATCCGCTTGTGCAATAATTCTGGCTTTTTCTTTTGGAATAACCAAATCATTCACACCAATAGATAAACCTGCTTTAGTTGCATAAGCAAAACCGGTATACATCAATTGATCAGCAAAAATTACTGTCGCTTTTATGCCCATGGTTCTATAACAAGTATCAATTAAACTAGAGATAGCTTTTTTCTTCATCGCTCTATTAACTAAATCAAATGACATGCCTTTAGGTAAAATCTCAGAAAGCAATGCACGACCTGCGGTTGTTTCAACCAAACGAATATTTTCTATAAATTCGCCGTCTTTCTCTGGGTTTATGAGATATTCTTTAATGCGCACGCGAATTTTAGCTTGTAAGCCGACCGCGCCTACTTCATAAGCACGATGAATTTCGCCCACATCAGAAAATACTTTGCCTTCTCCGCTCGCATTAACACACTCACGAGTTAAATAATAAAGACCTAATACCACGTCCTGTGAAGGTACGATAATAGGCTCACCATTGGCTGGTGATAAAATATTATTCGTAGACATCATGAGGGAGCGCGCTTCTAATTGTGCTTCTAGTGATAATGGCACGTGAACTGCCATTTGATCGCCGTCAAAGTCAGCGTTATAAGCCGTACAAACTAAAGGATGCAATTGAATCGCTTTGCCTTCAATTAATAACGGCTCAAATGCTTGAATACCTAATCTATGCAAAGTTGGCGCGCGATTTAAAAGCACGGGATGTTCGCGAATCACTTCTTCTAAAACGTCCCAAACAGCTGCCTCTTCTCTGTCTACCATTTTCTTTGCAGCTTTAATAGTCGAAGCTAAACCTAAAATCTGTAAGCGACTGAAAATAAATGGCTTAAATAATTCAAGCGCCATTTTCTTTGGCAAACCGCATTGATGTAAACGTAAAGTAGGACCGACTACAATGACTGAACGTCCGGAATAATCTACGCGTTTACCTAATAAATTCTGTCTGAAACGACCCGCTTTACCTTTGATCATATCAGCGAGTGATTTCAATGGGCGTTTATTAGAGCCTGTAATCGCTCGACCACGTCGGCCGTTATCTAATAAAGCATCTACCGATTCTTGCAACATACGTTTTTCGTTACGTACGATAATATCCGGCGCATTTAAATCTAATAATCTTTTAAGACGATTATTTCTATTGATAACTCTTCTATATAAGTCATTTAAATCAGAAGTAGCAAATCGACCACCATCTAATGGAACTAATGGACGTAAATCGGGTGGTAATACTGGAAGAACGGTTAACACCATCCATTCAGGTTTATTGCCAGAGGCTAAAAAAGCTTCCATTAACTTCAAGCGCTTAGTTAATTTCTTCAGTCTTGCTTCAGAACTGGTTTTACCAATATCTTCACGAACTTTAGCAATCTCAACTTCAAGATTTAACGCTTTTAATAATTCTTGTACCGCTTCAGCGCCCATACGTGCATCAAATTCATCGCCATATTCTTCGATTGCATCGTAATAAGCTTCTTCGGTGAGTAATTGTCCGCGTTCTAACTGCGTCATGCCTGGATCAATAACGACATAAGCTTCAAAATAGAGAATTCTTTCGATATCACGCAGTGTCATATCTAACAATAAGCCGACACGAGAAGGCAATGAACGCAAGAACCAGATATGCGCTATGGGGCTTGCTAATTCAATATGACCCATACGTTCACGTCTGACTTTGGATAGTGTGACTTCCACACCGCATTTTTCGCAGACAACACCACGATGTTTTAAGCGTTTATATTTACCGCATAAGCATTCGTAATCTTTAATAGGACCAAATATTTTGGCACAGAATAAACCGTCACGTTCAGGTTTGAACGTACGATAATTAATTGTCTCAGGTTTTTTAACTTCACCAAAAGACCATGAACGCACCATATCTGGTGATGCAAGGCCAATACGAATTGCATTAAAATCCGCAAATTGCGTTTGGTGCTTAACCATATGTAATAAGTCTCTTACTCTCAAGGTCTATCCCCCCTAAAATTTTGCCACGCTTATTCGAGATCCATATTGATCGCCAGTGACCGTATTTCTTTAACTAATACATTAAACGCTTCAGGCATGCTGGATTCCATATAGTGATCACCATCTACGATGTTTTTATACATCTTAGTACGGCCACCAACGTCGTCTGATTTAACAGTTAACATTTCTTGTAAAGTATAAGCTGCGCCATAAGCTTCCAGCGCCCACACTTCCATTTCCCCGAAGCGTTGTCCACCGAATTGCGCTTTACCGCCTAATGGTTGTTGCGTTACTAAACTATATGAACCCGTTGAACGTGCATGCATCTTGTCATCGACTAAATGATTCAACTTCATCATATACATATAACCAATGGTTACTTGACGCTCAAATGCTCTACCGGATCTTCCATCATACAGAGTCGTTTGTCCGCTCTCTGGTAATCCAGCAAGATTCAACATTGCTTTAATTTGTTCTTCGGTTGCACCATCAAAAACTGGTGTAGCAATCGGTAATCCACCACGCAGGTTTTCTGCCATTGTTGTGACTTCTTCATCAGATAAAGCCGTAAGATTTTCTTTATGCGAGGCATCAGCTGAATTATAGATAGTATTTAGATACTGACGTAAGGCTTTATTGGACTGATGAGAATCAATCAATTGGCCAATTTTACGACCCAATTCTTTGGATGCCCAGCCTAAGTGGGTTTCTAATACTTGACCCACGTTCATACGAGAAGGTACGCCCAGTGGATTTAAGACTATATCCATTGGTGTGCCATCTGCCATGTGTGGCATATCTTCAACAGGTACAATCGTTGAGATAACACCTTTATTACCATGACGTCCCGCCATCTTATCGCCCGCTTGTACGCGGCGTTTAACAGCCATATACACTTTAACAATTTTCAATACACCCGGCGCTAAGTCATCACCTTGGGTAATCTTATTACGCGCCGCTTCGAATGCTTTTTCGAAATCAAGACGAATTTGTTTAAATTGTTTAGCCGCTTCTTCCAATTGTTTATTGGCAGGCGCATCTTTCAAACGAATTTCAAACCATTTTTCGCCAGGCACTTCGCTCAAGTAAGATTTAGCAATCTTTGAGCCTTTCTTCAATTTTGCAGGGCCGCCTTCTGCGGTTCGATTGATTAATAATTTCTCGACACGCTGGAAAATATCATTTTCTCGAATACGCATTTCATCACTTAAATCTTGTTTAATACGCGCTAATTCATTTTTTTCAATTTCTAAAGCACGCGCATCTTTTTCAACGCCTTCACGTGTAAATACCTGGACATCGATGACCGTTCCTTCCATACCCGTTGGAACGCGTAAAGAAGTATCTTTAACGTCAGACGCTTTTTCACCGAAAATAGCCCGTAGTAATTTTTCTTCTGGCGTTAATTGCGTTTCGCCTTTAGGTGTAACTTTACCCACCAAGATATCACCTGAATTCACTTCCGCGCCGATATAAACCACACCGCATTCATCCAATTTAGCGAGCGCACTTTCGCCCACGTTTGGAATATCAGCCGTAATTTCTTCAGCACCTAATTTAGTATCCCGCGCAAAACAGCTTAACTCTTCAATATGAATACTCGTGAAACGATCTTCTTGTACTACACGCTCAGAAATCAAGATTGAATCTTCGAAGTTGTAACCATTCCAAGGCATGAACGCGACTAATAAATTTTGTCCTAACGCCAATTCACCCATATCAGTTGATTGACCATCGGCTAACACATCTCCTGCTGAAATATGATCGCCTTTGCTCACCAAGGGTCTTTGATTAATACAACTATCTTGGTTAGTACGAATGTATTTCGTGAGATTATAAATATCAACACCAGTCTTGCTGGCTTTTGCTTCGCTGTCTTTAACTCGAACAACGATACGAGAAGCATCCACATAATCTACCACACCACCACGTTTAGCAACGACGGTCACGCCTGAATCTTTCGCAACCAAACGCTCCATACCCGTACCGACTAACGGTTTTTCTGTTTTTAAGGTAGGGACTGCTTGACGTTGCATGTTCGATCCCATCAACGCTCTGTTCGCATCATCATGCTCTAAAAACGGAATCAGTGCCGCAGCAACAGACACAATCTGCATAGGGGATACGTCAACAAATTGTACTTTATCAGGTGTTGCTAAAGTAAATTCGTTTTTGAAACGTACTATTACTAAATTATCTGTCAAACGACCTTTCGCATCTTGAGTTAAATTAGCTTGCCCGATGACATAATCACCTTCTTCAATAGCTGATAAATAAACGACTTCATCAGTGATCTTGTTATTCACCACTTTAAGATAAGGTGTTTCTAAGAAACCATATTGATTGGTACGCGCATAAACCGCTAGCGAGTTAATCAAACCAATGTTTGGACCTTCAGGTGTCTCAATAGAACAAACACGACCGTAATGCGTTGGATGCACGTCACGCACTTCGAAACTTGCGCGTTCACGTGTTAAACCGCCAGGCCCTAAGGCTGATACACGGCGTTTATGAGTGATTTCAGATAAAGGATTGTTTTGATCCATAAACTGCGATAATTGGCTCGAGCCAAAAAATTCTTTCACTGCAGCTGAAATCGGTTTTGCATTAATTAAATCTTGTGGCATTAAATTTTCCGCTTCAGATAAACTTAAGCGTTCTTTAACCGCACGTTCAACCCGGACTAAGCCCACACGGAATTGATTTTCAGTCATTTCACCAACGCTACGTACGCGTCGATTACCTAAATGATCGATATCATCAATAGTCCCTTCACCACTACGAATTTGAATTAATGTTTTTAATACAGCAATAATATCGTCTTTGGTTAATACACCTGGACCTTTGATATCTTTACGTCCGACACGGCGGTTAAACTTCATACGACCTACATCAGACAAATCATAACGTTCTGGTGTAAAGAATAAATTCTTAAATAAAGCTTCAGCAGCTTCTTTAGTCGGTGGCTCGCCTGGGCGCATCATGCGGTAGATTTCAACCAATGCTTCTAAAGCATTATTAGTGGGATCAATTCTTAACGTATCTGAAATATAAGAACCTTGATCGATGTCATTAACATAAAGCGTTTCAAACTTTTTGATTTTTGCAGAAACCAACAACTTTAATAATTCATTGGTAATAGTATCATTAGCGTTCGCTAAGATTTCACCCGTTTGCGGATGAACTAAAGCCTTAGCAATCACTTTGCCTAATAAATATTCTGCAGGGACTTCTAATTTTTTAATACCCGCTTTTTCAATTTGCGCAATATGACGCATCGTGATACGACGGCCTCTTTCAACAATAACTTTCCCGGCTTTCTTAATTTCAAACGGTGCAATTTCACCGCGTAAACGCTCAGGAATTAAATCTAATACAAAGTTTTCGCCATCAATATGGAATACGTTATTTTCAAAGAAGATATCTAAAATTTCTTCGACCGATAATCCAAGTGCACGCAAAAGAATAGTTGCTGGTAATTTACGACGACGATCAATACGAACGAATACGCAATCTTTTGGATCAAATTCGAAATCCAACCAAGAACCACGGTAAGGTATAACACGCGCCGAAAATAATAATTTTCCAGAAGAATGGGTTTTACCACGATCATGTTCAAAGAAAACACCAGGTGAACGATGTAATTGTGAAACAACTACACGCTCAGTGCCATTGATTACAAAAGTGCCATGGTCAGTCATTAATGGAATTTCGCCCATGTAGACTTCTTGTTCTTTTACGTCTTTAACAACTTTAGCATCACCACTGGCTTCTCTATCATAATGCACTAATCTTGCTTTAACGCGTAACGAAGCGCCATAGGTTAATCCACGCATTCTACATTCTTTAACAGTAAAAATAGGCTCGCCTAAACGATAGCCCACATACTGTAATTCTGAAAACCCAGAAAAACTAATAATAGGAAACACGGACTGGAAAGCCCCTTGCAAACCCCAAGTGCCTCTTTTTTCAGGCTCAGCTTCGGCTTGCAAAAATTTGCGATAAGACTCTAACTGCATATCCAGTAATGGCGGAGTATCAATATGGCCGGGATGTTTACCGAAGTTTTTACGAATACGTTTTTTTTCAGTATATGAGTACTGTGAACCCATGCGCGGTGCCCTCTACAAAAATATTTGATAGTAAGCCAATGAATCTCTCAATTTCTATTTTGATTCCATATCTTGAAACCATCTTGAAACCAAAATAGAAAAAGCCGGTGACATAAAAGCCACCGGACCTTCTAAACCAAATCCTTTGGTTATTTGATTTCGACTGAAGCGCCAGCTTCTTCCAATTGTTTTTTGATGTCAGCAGCAGTTTTCTTGTCAACACCTTCTTTAACAACGGTAGGAGCAGCTTCAACTAAATCTTTAGCTTCTTTTAAGCCAAGACCTGTGATCGTACGAATCGCTTTGATCACGTTGATTTTGTTTTCGCCGGATTTGCTCATGAAAACGTTGAATTCAGTTTTTTCTTCAGCAGCTTCAGCGGAACCGCCAGCAGCAGGTGCAGCTACAGCAACTGCAGCAGCAGCTGACACACCGAATTTATCTTCCATAGATTTAATTAATTCAACAACGTCCATAACGCTCATCGCGGATATTGCATCTAAAATCTGTTCTTTACTTACTGACATAACTTTTAATACTCCAAATTTATATTAAATATTATACACTTAAGCCGTTTGTTGCTTTTTATCACGAACAGCTGCAAATGTACGGACCAATTTACTATGTGGCTCAACCAATGTGCGAACGAACTTGGTAATAGGCGCTTTCATCACTGACATTAATTGCGCAATTGCTTCGTTACGCGTTGGTAGACTTGCTAATCGATTAAGATCTTTAGCGGGTAATAAAACGCCATCTATTGATACGGCTTTTACTTCCAACTTGTCAAATTTCTTAGCAAAATCTCTGATTAAACGCGCAGCTGCACCCGGATCTTCTTGCGAAAAAGCGAGTACCAAAGGCCCAGTTAATGCTTCGTCCATACAAGCAAATTTCGTGCCTTCGAAAGCACGACGCGCTAATGTATTTCGGACAACTCGCATATAAACACCCGTCTCACGTGCGGTTTTACGCAACGTGGTAATCTGGGCAACTGTCAAACCTCTATAGCTTGCTGCAACCAATGAAACTGAATTTGCCGCTACTTTAGCAACTTCTGCAACAATGGCTTTTTTATTTTCTAAATTAAGTGGCACTTAGCTCACCTCCTTTACTTAACAACACATACCCTCTGCGTAGGACTAAAAGTGATGGTACTTTCTTTTAGATTAAGCCTTCGCTCCTACGGTCTTTGACAGGCGAGGCCCAAGCTAATGCTTGGTCACGCACCCACACAAAGTCTTTCTACTACTTTTAAACACCTAAACCGGAGGTATCAATACGTAACCCAGGTCCCATGGTGCTTGAAAGTGTAATCTTTTTTAAATAAATGCCTTTAGCTGAAGTCGGTCTTACTTTCTTCAATGCATTTAATAAAGCTTCTAAATTTTCTTTTAAATCAGCTGCTTTGAAACTTAATTTGCCGATAGTGCAATGAACAATACCTGCTTTATCTGCGCGGTATCGCACTTGTCCTGCTTTTGCATTTTTAATAGCCGTAACAATATCGGTAGTCACTGAACCTTCTTTTGGGTTCGGCATCAAACCACGAGGTCCCAATACTTGTCCCAACTGACCGACTACACGCATCGCATCTGGAGTTGCAATAACCGTATCAAAATTAATTTCACCCGCTTTTACTTTTTCAGCTAAGTCTTCAAGACCCGCAACATCAGCACCCGCTTTTAAGGCTTCATCTACATGAGCGCCCGTGGTAAATACAGCTACACGTACTTTTTGGCCGGTTCCTTTAGGAAGAACTACCGCACCACGAATAGTTTGATCTGATTTTCTGGTGTCTACGCCTAAATTGACAGCGAGATCAACGCTTTCATCAAACTTAACTTTCGGTAAATCTTGTAATAATTTAAGCGCAGCTTCAACATCATAAGTTTTGCCAAAAGGCGCTTTTTCACGAATGATTTTAGCTCGTTTCGTCATACTCATCTTTATACTCCCCCTTCGACATCAACACCCATACTACGAGCAGTTCCTGCAATCGAACGCATCGCTGCTTCTAAACTAGCAGCATTTAAATCTGGCATCTTAATCTTTGCAATTTGTTCGATTTGTTTTTTGGTTACTTTGCCTACTTTGGATGTGTTAGGAGTTCCACTGCCTTTCTTGATACCAGCCGCTTCTTGAATTAAATAAGAAGCCGGTGGAGTTTTTACAATAAACGTAAAACTACGATCTTCATAAACAGTAATTTCAACAGGTAAAGGCTTACCTTGTCTTTCTGGGTTTTGTGTTTGAGCATTAAATGCTTTACAAAACTCCATAATATTAACACCTTGCTGACCTAAGGCGGGACCTACGGGTGGACTAGGATTTGCTGCACCACCGGTAACTTGTAACTTTACTAACGCTTTTACTTTTTTAGCCATCTCTATTACTCCACTTAGCGGGTGCAAACGCTAACCCTAAAGTTAGCTCCCCAAAAAATTAAGACAAAACGAATAGCTCCACGATAAATAATCTATCGTGAGAGAAATCCGTCTCTATCCTTTCTCAACCTGATCGAATTGTAATTCTACAGGAGTCGATCTTCCGAAAATAAGCACAGCGACACGCATGCGATTTTTTTCGTAATTCACTTCTTCAACGACACCATTAAAGTCTGCAAATGGGCCATCAATAACTCTGACCACTTCACCAATTTCAAATAATACTTTTGGTTTCGGTTTGTCAGTGCTTTCACGCAGACGATTTAAAATCAAATCGGCTTCTTTATTAGTAATAGGAGCAGGCTTATCGCTAGTGCCGCCAATAAAACCTAACACTTTTGGCGTAGATCGCACTAAATGCCATGTCTTATCATCCATTTCCATTTCGACTAATACATAGCCTGGAAAAAATTTACGTTCACTCTTACGCTTTTGTCCTGCACGTAATTCAACGACTTCCTCAGTAGGTACTAGTATTTCACCGAAGCTCTCTTCCATTGCTTCAAGGCGTATACGCTCTTCTAAGGCTTTTTTAACGTAAAGCTCATAACCTGAATACGCGTGTACGACATACCAACGTTTTTTCTTTACTTCTTTTGCCTGATTTTCTAGATTCTGCTCTTGGTCGGTCATGTGCAACCCTTTACCCTCTTTGCCCCATCAGCCAACTGATGAGCCACATTAAAATACCGTCTATACCCCATAAAACTAGCGCTAACACAACAACCATGGCAGCTACTACTAGAGTAGTTTGCATAGTTTCTTGACGCGTAGGCCAATGTACTTTGCGTAACTCAATTCTGGCCTCACGGGCAAAATTAAGTGTTTGCTTGCCTTGCTCGGTTTGAGCGGCAACAAACAACACAATCATCATCAAAAACAGCCAGCCCAATAAACGCAAAGGCCAAGGCTGCGCGCTATAATAATAGTTAGCAACAATCCCTGCAACTAATAATAAGCTAATAATCAGCCACTTAAGCCAATTAAATCGATCACTCTGTTGGAATTCTAATTTAGACATCATGTTTTAAATCGCAAAGCCCGTAATTATGTACTATTAATCTTATCCGGTCAAAGATTATTAATGGCAGGCCAGGAGGGTCTCGAACCCCCAACCTGCGGTTTTGGAGACCGCCGCTCTGCCAATTGAGCTACTGGCCTGCTACCGGACTGCCCTTTCTACTCTAAAATCTTAGCTACAACGCCTGCGCCGACTGTGCGCCCACCTTCTCGAATTGCAAATCTAACACCATCTTCCATTGCAATTGGGTTAATGAGGGTCACAACCATTTTGATATTGTCTCCAGGCATTACCATCTCAACGCCATCTGGTAATTGGATTTCTCCAGTTACGTCAGTCGTTCTAAAATAAAACTGTGGACGGTAACCTTTAAAAAATGGAGTGTGACGTCCACCTTCTTCTTTCGACAATACGTATACTTCAGATTCAAACTTCGTATGTGGAGTAATCGAACCTGGATGTGCTAATACTTGGCCACGTTCTACGTCTTCACGCTTCGTGCCTCTTAGCAACACACCAACGTTATCTCCAGCTCGACCTTCATCTAACAACTTACGAAACATTTCAACACCCGTACAGGTGGTCTTGATAGTCGGCTTTAATCCAACAATTTCTAATTCTTCACCTACTTTTACAATCCCTCTTTCAACACGGCCTGTTACTACAGTTCCGCGACCTGAAATAGAGAACACATCTTCAATAGGTAACAAGAATGGCATGTCGATCTTTCTTTCCGGTTGTGGGAAATACTCATCCATCACTTGCGCTAATTTAATAATAGATTGTGTGCCAATTTCGCTATCAACACCTTCCAAGGCTTTCAATGCAGATCCTATAACAATAGGAGTCTTGTCCCCTGGGAAACCATAAGAAGTTAATAAGTCTCTGACTTCCATCTCAACTAATTCTAATAATTCTTTATCATCAACCATATCGGCTTTATTTAAATAAACCACAATATAAGGCACACCAACTTGGCGCGCTAATAAGATATGTTCTCTGGTTTGGGGCATTGGACCGTCAGCAGCTGACACTACTAAGATAGCTCCATCCATTTGCGCCGCACCTGTGATCATGTTCTTCACATAATCCGCGTGTCCTGGACAGTCAACGTGTGCATAGTGTCTCTTGTCGGATTCATATTCAACGTGAGCAGTCGCAATCGTAATACCACGCGCTCTTTCTTCAGGAGCATTATCAATCTGATCATAAGCTTTTACTTCGCCACCAAATTTTGCAGCCAAGACTTTCGTCAATGCCGCTGTCAGTGTCGTTTTGCCATGATCAACGTGACCAATTGTTCCCACGTTTAAATG
>JABDEM010000002.1:0-24825 GCA_013287085.1 Gammaproteobacteria bacterium | reverse complement strand
TCGCCACCAAATTTTGCAGCCAAGACTTTCGTCAATGCCGCTGTCAGTGTCGTTTTGCCATGATCAACGTGACCAATTGTTCCCACGTTTAAATGGGGCTTTTTTCGTTCAAATACCGCTTTTGCCATGACTAGATGCTCCTTACTTTTGACCTATAAGAGAAAGTTAGTAATGCTACCACATATCTTATCTATATATAAATATACAACTGGTGCCCATAATCGGAATCGAACCGATGACCTCTTCCTTACCAAGGAAGTGCTCTACCGCCTGAGCTATATGGGCAACTTCTATTCAACTGGAGCGGGCGATGGGAATCGAACCCACGCTATCAGCTTGGAAGGCTGAAGTTCTACCATTGAACTACGCCCGCTTTTAAAAATTTCGTGTGGAGGGAGAAGGATTCGAACCTTCGAAGGCGTAAGCCGGCAGATTTACAGTCTGCTCCCGTTGGCCGCTTGGGTATCCCTCCGCAAAACTAGGCGTGAATTTTGCTTGATGCAAGAAGGGAAGTCAATTGGATGTGGTTGATGAACAAAAATATTTTTGAAACTTACTTACCACCATCCCCGGCGTCTTTCAGAAGGGTAAGATGCATCCGGTGTTAATGCGGATGTTGGGGGCTTTGGAAATAAATTGCTTTGAAGCACTCGTTTACCCTCATATTCTCTGACTATGCTTGTTAATACGGGAGGTAAAGGCGTCTCATCTAGCAAAAGGGTGTCAACATCAACAACAGAAGCTGCCACTTTTTTCTCTGCACAAAGTATAGGAATAGACATTACCTTCTTACCGCCACTTTTAATCAACACTTCGCCATTATCGCCACAGTCAATAACCGTCCCAAGGGCTGTATTACTATTATCTAAACAAAATAATTCTAAAGTTATAGGATCCATTAAGTAAGCGCGCTGTGGGAAGCATAGAATAAGTTTTGATTCATAACGCGTTGGTATTACTTTTTGTAAATAGTAAAGAAATTGGTTATTTTCACGAAGCATCCTTTCCATATCATCTTGTATTGGAAATAATGTTGCATAGGCATAATCTTTTTGCATTAAAATTTTAAAATTACTTAGAGATATCTTTGACACTTTAATTTGTAAATTTTCAGTCTGCTGAGTCACAACAAGTAATGTATCAGGCTCATTACTACAAACTAAAGCTTTAATGCTAAAGCCATCATGACAAGCAATTTCATGAACCTTTTTAAAACTTTTATCGGCTTGTTTTTTAATAAAAACAATAGTCCTTTCATGAGTTGCGCCAATAAGCAGGTCAGCAGTTTTTTGATAAGTACCGAAAGACAATCGCTCACCTTCCTCAGCTTCCTTTTGCAAATATTTCCTTAAATCTAAATCCGTGATTGCCGCATGAAGAAATTTAAATTTTTCTATACTGCCCAAATTATGTAAATCCGTCAAACTACGAAAAAACCTTACAAATAAGCCATAAAATTCTTTATCTATTTTGGCGGCTCGTAAAACACTTAGCTCGCAGATATCAAAAGAACAAATTGAATCACCTTTTAATAAATCACCCTCAGGCAAAAACCAATCGATAGCCCCATGCCAATCAAGTTCACCCGGCTGAGGATCTAAAATAGTGTGATAGTCACCAAACTTTTTTAACTTAGCATCCCATATTTTTACGCCCTTCCAAGAGCAAACCAATACATTCCCTGATTTCAAAAGATAAGCTCCACTGTCATTTTCATGACTGGGCACTGAACGAAGAAGCTCTACTTTGGCTGGACGCTGCATTTTACCAATCCTCGACTGATTTTTTATGTAGCAATTATAACAATCGAATCTTAAGGAAATCTTAAGAAACTTTTATAATAAAATTCGTTTATAAACAATGGGTTAACAAAAAAATAACTTATTATGTTATAGTGCGCCCCTAATAAATAGCAAACGAGGAGGAGAATTATAATGAGCAACCCACGATTCCAAGAATTATTCAGAGCGATTGATGAAATACGCGAAAAACTTAAAGTGTACGTAGGCGGGGATAGAGGTAAGGAAATGCTTAGTCACGCGCTGATTGAAAAATTAAAGCAGCTAGAAGTTTTCTCCACAGACGCTTCTAAAAATACAAGATCCCGGCAGGATATTGAAGAGGTTATTGAAAGCAGCAAGCTGCTTATTAAATTAAGCTATGAAGATCAAACCGCACACAAAGATGCTAATCGCTATCATAGACTGGCTTTCGCTTACCAGGAGCTTTGCCTTGAAGATAAAGTCGCTACCTTAGAAACCCTACATAATCGAGCTCTGGCTTTCGAAAACATCAGCAAAGCGCGCGAACTAGAACCAGGAAATCCTGTCCATCAGCAGCGTTATGAATCCATGAAAAAGAATTATATGACTACGCTTAGACGATTAATCGATGAAGAACAAGAACAAGCAAATGCTAATATCACCGCTAACCGAAATGAAGATGGAATTAAACACTATAAAAATGCCATTTTTTATTGGGAGCTTGTAGAAAGATTAGAAGGACCAACCGCCTATATATTTCACTCCTTAGCATTTTTCCATGCGCAGATTGTATTGTGCAGTCCTGCCCCCTCCAATAGGAATGAAAATAATGCCTTGTATGCGCTCATGGTAAAAAGTTTTAATTACATTGATGCCGCACTTCAAATGCAACCCTATCATGACAATTTTCTTAATTACAAAAAAACTATCGCTGGAAAATTCATCGGCTTTGTTCGAATTAGAGCGCGTATATTGGAAAGAGAAAATGTAGATGCAGCGATAGAAACGAATCAATTTTTACTGCGTTTATTTGAAACCTTGCAATCTCGTGAAGAGGCCGAGATCGCTCATGTTCATCACGCTTTAGCTACTCTTTATTTAACTAAAACAAATGAAGCGAATCTACACGATAAACACCGCTATGCAAAACTTGCTTATGAACACGTTGCTAAAGCCCATGGGTTAGATCCTGCAAACCTACATCATAAATTACAGCTTATTCTTCTAAGTGAAACTTATGCAAAATCCCTAAGAACGCAAAATCCCGTTTTAGCTTTATCTTTATATCAAGAAAGCATTCGCTTAAATGAAAGAGAAGGTTATGCTCCACTTGATCCTAAAACGCTGGCGTTTTGTTATGCAGGGTTAGCAGAGTTATCTCTCAATGAAGAAAAACAGCAGCAGACTGCGTTGGAGCATTATCTTCGCGCCATTGAAATTAAAAAAGCGGCCAACCTCTTAACTCCCGAAGATAATTGTATGCATATGGCCATCAATTGTTATCTTTTGATAGGCGCTCAGTATGAAGACGCACTTAAGGCAGATCACACAAAAGATTATCTGTCTTTTGAAATATTAACGTGTTACCGCCATGCCCTAAGACTTGCCGAAGAAAATCAAGAACCGCGAAAACAAGGGGTCGCGTATAAACGCTTAGGGGGTTGGTATGCATTTTGGTATAGAGAATATGATAAAGCGGCTATGTTCTCTCGTGAAGCCGCTAAACTTCTGACCTCTTCTGCCATTAAAGCAGGAGTTTTTCCTGCTTTAGATGATGATCTCGAAAATCATAGTGAGTTAGGAGAAGAGCTTTATCAGCATAAACTTTGGCAAGAAGCTCATCAAAGTTTTGCTTATACGTCTAATAGAATCATTGACGAAGGCAAAGCGCATCGGGCTAGAATGAGAAGATAGCTTAAGGCGGACCATAACCTGTAGGAGGCTGAGGGAATTGTTGCTGAACAGGATAAACTAATGGGCCCTGCCCTGGCATCCAGCTCTGCCTTGCTTGCGTCATTGCAGTCATAGCACCTGGAGGTAACCCGACAGCACTCGCTGGTTGTTGCAAAGCCACTTGCTCCTGTAGATGCATTACATCTACTTGAGCAGCATTTTCACTTAATTGAGCGCGCCAGATTTCTTTTTGAGCTCGGACAACAGTGAAGCACAGCGCGTAAATGAGTCGGTCTTTTTCACTGATTTGTTTATGTGCTTCATCGAGCTCCCGCTTCAACCGATTATTCTCTTCTGCTAAAGATCTTTGCATAACTCACTCCTAATAATATTAAAAAAGTGGGTAATTTAGCATAAAAAGCGTAGTTGGCCATTCTATATTTTGCTAAAATGCCCGCCTATGAATATTAATACAGCAGCAAATCATTTATCGGATATCTTATCACTTGCTATCAAGCACACTTCAGAGCAAACAGCTCTCATAGTTTCAGATTCGCAGTGCCAACTTAGTGTTACTTTAACAGAGGCTTATAAACGCTGTTTACCCAATGCGATCTTTATAGACTTTGATTCTGTCTCACAAGCGGAAATACTTTCTCAGTTTAATCAGCTGAAACCCTTTGATCTTGTGATACTCATTCAATCCACTAGTTTTAGGCTCGAAGCTTTTCGGATACGCATTGAACTTTTTAATAAATCATTAAAAGTCATTGAGCACCCCCATCTTTCGCGCATGAAAGGAATTGAAGTCGATTACTATATTGAATCTTTAGCTTATGATCCCAACTATTATCGTACTGTTGGCAATGTCCTTAAAAAATTAATTGATCAGGCAAAAATGGGCGTAGTCGATAGTGGCGGCGAGCTTCTGACTTTTGATTCGCCTTTTGAAGAGGCAAAATTAAATGTGGGCGATTATACAAACATGAAAAATATCGGCGGTCAATTTCCGATTGGTGAAGTGTTTACTGAAGCGAAAAATCTTGAAGCAGTAAATGGCAAAGTCAATATTTTTGCTTTTGGTGATACTTCTTTTTCAGTTAATACTCCGGAGACTCCTATTACATTAGTCATAAGCAAAGGTCGCGTGACGGATGTCATTCATTCAACTCCTGAATTTGACCAAGTACTTTCTAATATTCGCGCGGATGAAGGGGAAGTTTGGTTGCGTGAACTAGGGTTTGGCATGAATCGCGCATTTACCAAAGATCGTAGGGTGAGTGATGTAGGCACCTATGAACGCATGTGTGGCGTTCATCTTTCTTTAGGTGCAAAACATTCGGTCTATAAAAAAGATAATTTCACCCGTAGCACTGCTAGACATCATGTAGACGTGTTTGCAGTGACACAATTTGTTTATCTTGATGATGTATTGATTTATCAAGATGGAGCTTGGAAAGTTTTAAAATTTTAAAGTCTGCCTTTGCGATTGTGCAGGCTTAGCTTGCGCTGGATGCGAAAATTCATTTGTTATACTGGGACGTCTTAATTTCTGCATAGCTTTTGCTTCTTTATGTTCATCTAAAATATTTCTTAGGTACGCTCCGCGATTTAAAATATTATAAGGAGTTTTGCAGCGCGATACAAAAATCAGATCATTTTCATTATAGGTTGCGCCTTTAGCTAATAAGTCTTTAATCATTTGATAATTCGGATGCTCACATAATATTGCTTTCATGAGTGGACCTCTCGAAACCCAGCGCTCTTGTATATATTGTTTAATTTGAAAGTTAATGTCTGCGCCATTATCCAATATCAATTTAAACATTGGATAATCATCTTCCATCACAGCTTTCATTAAAGGAGAATAATTTTCATCGTTTCTGCAATCGACACTATCAATACTGGGAAGAGAATTCATGCATTCGTCGGAAGAAACAAAATCTTCGCCTAAGGCTCTTTTGAAATTGTTAAAAATATCCAAGTAACCACTTTGAAGACACAATGCACGGAGTTGCTTTATGCCATCAATCGCAGCTTTTGCGGTGGCTAATTTTTTTTCGGGATCTTCTATTTTAAAAGCATCAAACAGAGCGTCAACAAAAGGGTGATTCCTTGGCATATTTTTTCTTCCTTATTAAATTTATTATGCTGGAATCATAACGCGATAATTTATTTTGTCAAAATGTTATTGATAATCTATCAATATAGACTTTGTTCTAATTTTTATCTAAGATGCTCGTCAAACTATTATATATTCGAGGAGAGTTACATGGCTGCTTCTTCATTAGCTTTACCCTTAATCTCCCATCAGCACTGGGCAGATGCTTTAGCACGATCTGCAGCAGAATTAAGAAAAAAATTAGGCGATAGAGCCTGTTATGAAATAATGATTGGAAGCTTCTGCACTCTTTTCCCATCCTCCTCGGATGCTTTTAGAGAACTTATTTATGCAGCTTATGATAAAGACTTTCGTGATTTCGATTTATTTGCTGAAGTGTGTTTGCAATTTGCCAAAAGCCAGCCAGCGGATCTTTTAGAAAAACTTGTTAAATTATGCGCACCTCGCCTTGAAAAATCTAGAGATGAAAAATCGATATTTATGCGAAAATTTGCCAATGCTTTATTGTTAAAAAACAATCAATATCTTTTTTCACAAGAAAAGAAGCCCGAAGAAAATCATCGTAAACGGAAATCAAGTTTATTGGCAACCAACGGCCACTCGGCATTTTTTGACTCGGTAAAAACAATACCAAGCTCACGCAAAAATAGAAATGTGCGTCGTAAACCAAGGTAAAAATTCTCAGGGTGCTCTTCTGAGCACCCTGAATGATCCTAAAAACCAGGACGTCGGGATCTAATATCTCCCTGCGGGAATTTTGGTGCAGCAGGAATTTGATTAGGATACATCATAGCCTGTCTTGCTCTTACCATTGCAGTCATAGCACCAGCAGGCAAACTTGCTCCACTCGTTGGTTGAGGTGCTGCTCTGCTAACAGAATGAAATGCCTGGCTGAGTTGAGCTGATTGCGAACTGATAATGTGATCTCTGCGAGCTATTTCGTCATTAGCCGCCTTACGTTGAGAATCCAACGCACGTACTAAATTATTATTTTTGTCTTGGATTTGATTTCGGTGTCTGCGCATAGATTGTGCGAGCTCTTCTACTTCTTTAGATCTTGCTTCTGCTGTTCTTGCTCTATCGTCCGCTTCTTTTGCATGCCGTTCCAGGTGTGCGATTCTTTCTTGCGCTTTTTCTAACGCTGAAAGCGCCTCATCTCTTTGTGCTTTGGCTTCTTGTTGTTTCAGCAAAGCTTCATCACTGATACTTCTTTCTTCATCTAATGCATCTTCTAACTCTGCAACTTCTTCTGAATAAACTTTGCTTAGCTGTTCAAATTCTGATTTTGGTTTTGTAGGTTCTATTTTCATAATGTTCACTCCTCTAAGAATGGAATTAATAAAGTAACGGATAATTTTTTTTCAAAGCAACCGAAAGTAAATATTTTACGATGTCATTCTTTGATCAAAAGCGCTCTCAAAGTATCAGCGAGCTTGCCTTGTTGAAATGACAAAATTTTCGATTTACCACAGGCAGCCATCAAACGAAATCCTGCCAATGCTCCGTAGACAAACCACAAAGGTCGAATCAATACCCAAACTTTCAATAGATTTTCTCGAGATTCAAAAGGCGTATAATTATTTAAACAAGCATCCAGAATCTTTTGATACATAGTACTTTCTTCAGTTATTCCATGATGTTTTTTTATTTGGTGCAAACCATTTAACAACGAAAAAAATGGGTGTGAAATTACAATTTCGCCTAAATCAATAAGGGTAATAGCTTGAGATCTATCAGCGATCAATGTGTTGTTATCATTAAAATCTGGCTGAACAAGGGTTTGCTTGATGGAATAATCGGATACTTTTTGACATAAAAGAGAAACCTTAGGAAGAAGCGCCCTTAATTCATCTATTTCAATTTCAGATAAGCCATCCGCTATTAAGATATCTTTTTGTGAAAGTAATTGTTTGTACAAATCGTGTAATTTATCTAATCGCCAATCTGGCACACCTATATCAAGAAAAATATTGATGTAATCCCCCACCGCTATCTGCAGAGAAGTAAATTGATCGATTGCTTTGCAAAGCAACGCTGTGTCAAATTGCTTTTTTAGAATCTCACGCAATGGCCTGCCCGCATCTTGCATTAAAAAACAATTTAGCTCAGCATTTTCTGCGATAATAATAGGAACATTGGCTTTAAAATCTTCATGCAATATTTTTATAATTTTTGATTCGAGTGACAACGCTGCTGGCGTTTGTTTTAAAAATACAAACCCTTTGTTAGTTATAAAACGAGAAACTTCGGACCAGGGTGTATTTTGAATTATTTCGGGAGTATTCGATTTAAGCTGATAGCCACTTGTATTTAAAACCTTAATGGCCCATTTTAAATGAGGATCGTCCGATGGGCTCATCTTTTTTTTACAACTTTCTTTATTGTTTTTTTAGTGGTTGCCTTTTTTTGTTTAGCAACTCCATGTTCAACCAAGGGAGTAAAGACAATCCGCACAGTGCTTGCTTCAACCACTTTTGTAGGCGGTTTTTTCTTTTGGCGCTTAGGCATGCATCTCTCCTAATAATTTAGCTTGCAGAGATTTTTGCTTTATCCATTTAAAACCATCAAAGGGAGTCACTAATGCAACGTCAATATTCCCCCCGACAGTTGCCATGTTACTAGAAAATCGTTGATAAGTTGAAGTGGTCTTAATTAAAAATTCTGCATAAGTGATCGCATCTTGTAATGAAAAATTTTGAAAAATTGGCATTTCTTCAGGATTAGTTTTAAAGCGTGCAAATAATGCGTTTACCACTTCCGGTTGCCCAGTATAAGTAATGCCTAACTCATTATGCGTCACAATTTTTATATCGTTTCCCACATGCATTTCAATCGTTAAAGGTTTTTGCATATCATCATAGCCGACAATTTGAAATCCTATCGGATAAACATTAGGCTGTAAGCTAGCTGCTTTATCTTTCGTTTCATGTCGTATCTGTTCAAGAATTAAATTCTGAACATGTTTACCTATTGCATTAGCTACTTCAAGAATGGTTTTTAAAATTTTTACTTCATTTTTATCCTGCGAAAGATTAGTTTCTAATTCCCGCAAAGCAAAATAAATAGTTTTACCTGCAACCTGCCCCATACCAAAGGTTCCCACACCAAATTTTCGCATAAAAGGAAACACTTTTTGCGCGTGAGACAACGTATTAGAATGATAAATATTTGGCATTCTTCCTTTAAACGTATGTGCCTCATGGCAATGCGGGCACTCTAGATTAAAATCCCCTTCAATGAGCTTATTGGCTGTCAAAGTTGATAAGCTGTCACCTGCAATTACAACACCATCCGGCGTTCTTAAAGTAACAATTAGCGTCATGTAGAAATCCTTATCTAACTAAGCCTAGCTTTAATGATATACAAAATAGATACTAACAACCAATTTTATTTAGAATGCGTCAAATCCACGAACTCATAAACCTCTTTCAATTTGATACTTGACCCCTTCGCCCTCAATAAAAACAGGCTCAAGTTGCGAAACGAAAGAGAATATTAAATCAATGGCGTCATATATGGGCTCTTTGCTTTTATTTGTTAAATAAGCAACGCCAAAAAGCCTGGATTGCTTCGCTACGCTCGCAAGTGTAGGTTACCTAATTCGCAGAGAAAAGCGGGCACCCTCCGTGCCACATCGTGGTCATGCGTAAAAAATTTATTTCCTTTCGAAATTTCTCCTATCTAAAATATATTGAAGTTAATCAACCAGGCAAGAAGTGTAAGGGGAGGTCTCGTGCCTCCCCGCTTTTCTCTGTCACTACCCCTCGTCCCGCGCCTCCGTGCGCGGGATCCAGGGATAAGAACAATGAATGTAATTATTTTCCGATCATCTACCAGCCTTCGGTCGGTAATTAACGGTTTCAATCATATTAACCCTCTATTTTAGCTGGTTAAGCTGATTGGAACCGTTATAAATGGGTTACCGACAGAAAATTCACTGATTTTTTTTGTGATAACATCAAGACCAAAGGAATTTTCTACACATTTATTTACTTTTCACACCCACCAATCTAATCGGAGCTTCGGTACCGTCTTGTATTTTCATAGGCAAAGCAATCACATAACCTACCGCATCTAATTTTTCCGCATTCGCAATATTTTCCACAATATATTTCCCTGCACCTAAAATCAGTTGATGCACAGGAAAACCTGAATCCCCCGCATCAGGGGAAAGCGTATCAATTCCAAGTCCTGCAATATCACGCGCGAGTAGCATTTCTGTCGCTTCTTTAGAAATACTTGGGAAAATAAGTTCGTTGCGATATTTCTCCGGCTGACTCCACCATTTATCCCAGCCAGTATAGACAATTACCAATGTTCCTTTTGGAATGATTCCATAGTCATTCTCAAATGTTTTAATATCATCAACACTAACACTATATCGCTCATGTGCTTTATCTGAGACATTAATTACCCTGCAAGGTGCAATCAAGGATTGGAGTGGAATCTCAGAAATGTTAGCTGCACCAGGTATACAATGTGACGGTGCATCCATATGCGTACCAATGCCTGCAACCATTTGAATACTTTGAGTGCGAAATTTAACGCTGTCAGAGTCTTTTACATAATCCGTCTCAATTTTGTTGTGAAATCCACAACCGCTGCCCCAATGGGGGATAGCTGATGAAAGTGAATGGGTAAGATCGATAAAAATGAAATCATCTAGGTTTAGTAATTTTTGCATAAGGGGAATCGTGGCTCCAGATATTGACTTATCTTTTACGAATTATAAATTTCAAAGCGATTGGAGTCCAGGTGGATGCTCTGGTGAGACTACCTCTTGATTAGCCGCTAAAATACGATACAGTAATAAAATCGTTTTCCATGTTTTACAGGAGTAATATGATGAGGGCGGATTTAACCCAACAACTATCGCCACCTCAAAGCATCAACCTAGCAACTTGGCCTAAGGTGTTGCGTGCACACCAATGGCTGAAGAACTTATTACTCTTTGTTCCGCTGCTTGCTGCGCATCAGTTTGCTAATCTCAATACATGGTTTGCCACACTATTAGGATTTTTAGCATTTAGTCTATGTGCCTCAGCAATTTATATCATCAATGATCTCTTGGATCTGGAAAGCGACCGAGAACATCCTCGCAAACGCTATCGATCCTTTGCTTCGGGTCTCTTACCGGTTTGGATGGGCGTTGTGCTTCTGCCCTTATTATTGCTTGGGAGTTTTAGCTTAACTTGGCATATTGGCGGCGCTTTTCTTTCCTGGCTGATATTTTATTTTGTGCTGGCCTGTCTTTATTCCCTAGGGCTGAAACGTTTGGTCCTCGTGGATTGTCTTATCCTCGCTATACTCTATACCACGCGTATTGTCGCAGGAGCTGCCATTGCAAACATAACGCTGTCATTCTGGCTGCTTACTTTTGCCATTTTTCTGTTTTTGTCTCTGGCTTTTGTTAAACGTTATGCTGAATTAGAAATGCAATTGTTAAGCGGTAAGGAAAAAGTGCAGGGGCGTGGTTATTGTGTAGCGGATGCTCCCTTAATTCAAACCATGGGTGTGACCTCGGGTTATGCTGCCATTTTGGTATTTGCGCTTTATCTTAATAGCGAGGCTGTCATGAAATTATACCAAACCCCCGCATTTTTATGGGGAGCTCTGCCTATCATGTTGTTTTGGATTAACTGGATGTGGTTACAAGCACATCGCGGCAAAATGCATGACGACCCTTTGATTTTTGCTATTAAAGATAAAGCTAGTTTATGTGCTGCTGTTGCATTTGCTAGTGTATTGGTGATGGGTACATTAAGTTGAAGCTGGCGATGGGACTCGAACCCGCGACCTGCTGATTACAAATCAGCTGCTCTACCAACTGAGCTACGCCAGCATACTGGATGGGGGATAATTTTATGCAAATCGGGTGGGGAGTGCAAAGTATTTCGTGAAAAAGTCTATGAAGAAACGTCCTCTGTCTCTAAAAAGCTCAGGATGTCCCAGTTTTTTTCTAAGGCAACCTGTTTTAGGTACTTATCAGGGTCGACTACGATCGGTTTTTTGACATAATTTAACAGGGGTAGGTCATTAATCGAGTCTGTATAGAGCGTGGTGTGGGCGGGAATGATTTGGTTTTCTTGACTCCATTGCTCAAAGCGGGCGATTTTCCCCTCGCCAAGACAAGGTACGCCTGATAGTTTTCCAGTGTATTTGCCCTCTAATATTTCACCTTCAGTCGCAATAAAACCATGGACTCCTGAATGATTTGCCACATGAGATACCACAAAAGAAAGCGAAGCGGTAATCAATATCACTAAAGTATCTGGCTCTTCTTGGTGGTTTTTAATTAAATTCAAACCTTTAACAGAAGTTTTATGTTTTACCATCCCGTGGAAAAATTCCTCTACCCAAAGCTCTTTTTCATGGTGAGGAATTTTTTGCATAATCGAAAGTAAGTGCTCGTATCCCGTATTGGGATCTAATTTTCCTTCAGAATATAAAGCATGGATTTCCTGAAAAATTTTTTTATCTTGGGGGGATAAGATTCCTTTTTGATCCAAGAACGTGGTCCAGAGCTCCCCCGTATTAGCGGAGACTAAAGTATTATCCATATCAAATAGAACTATATTTTTTTCTTGCATAGAGCCTCTTTAGAGCGACATTCTTTTAAATATTTTCTCTGGAATTATTCTTATAAATGCCATTATACCCCACCACCAAAACGGTAGATAGACACAATCCTTCTTCTTATCGATCGCTTTTTCTATGCCTTTGGCAATATTTTCTGGGCTTGACCAAAGCAAGCCCTTTTTAAAATCTTTAGTCATAGGTGTATCCACAAAACCTGGTTTTATGGTTAGCACATTCACACCCGACTTATACAGCCTATTGCGTAATCCTTGCAAAAAAATACTTACAGCCCCTTTTGCAGCACCATAAATATAATTTGATTGTCTGCCGCGATCACCCGCAACAGAACTTATCACGGCAATCGTTCCAGATTTTTGCTGTTCAAAGTAATTGGCAAGCTCTGTTAAGAGAGTCATTATACTAATTGCATTAGTATTTAATTCTTGCAGAGCAAGCCCCACATTTTGCTCACAAGCTTTCTGATCGCCTAAAGTTCCATAAGCAATCAAAACAATATCAATATTATGGAGAGATTCTGTAATCGTTTCATGGTTTCCATAATTAACGCTTTTGGCGCCACGAATTTTAAGATCATTCGCTAAATCTTTAAGCCTATTTTCATTTCGCGCCACTAAATAAAATTCATAGCCTCTTTTGGCATAGCGTTTGGAAACGGCTTCTGCAATACAAGAAGTTGCACCAATGATCATAATTTTTGTCATAATCCTATTCGCCTAGATTGTAGAGATTCAAATTTATCAAGCGCATAATATTTTTCACGTGTAGATTGAAATACTTGCCATTGAGGATAACTTTGTTTAAATACTTTTTCACTCATGCGACAATCTTTAGTTAAATACAAACGCCCACCGAAATGCAACACGATACTATCTAATTCATTTAGAAAATCAAACAAATACTTATCTAATTTAAAATCTAACGCCAGGGTATAACCCTCGATTGGAAATGATAGATAATTTTCGTTTTGCTTGCCAAACATTTTTAAAACGGCCAAAAACGAATTTCTATTTGCAACTCTCAATTTATTTAAAATAGTTTTTAATCCTTCTAAACCTACAGCTTTAGGAATAACAAACTGGTACTGGGTAAAACCTTTTTTGCCATACAATCTATTCCAGTTTTTTATTTTATCTAGAGGATAGAAAAATTGTTGATAATAAACTTCTTGGTTTAATTTTTTTGCTCGATAATACATTTC
This sequence comes from Gammaproteobacteria bacterium, assembly GCA_013287085.1. Lineage (GTDB taxonomy): Bacteria > Pseudomonadota > Gammaproteobacteria > DSM-16500 > DSM-16500 > JABDEM01. Next base: position 11,249 of record JABDEM010000002.1, on the reverse strand, counting down.
GTTAAACATTTTAATCGATAAAGAATTTAATACGGGAAAATTAAATGGTATCGAAAGCGAAGAATGATTTTGTAATTTAATTTCACCTTTTGCATGCTCGCCTAATATTAATCTAGAACGCCCTTGGTTAAGACAATCAATCCAGGCTACTGAATAAGTGGAATTTGTGTGTGTTTCAAATAATTCTAATGTTTCTTCTAATGACTTGGTTTTTAAAATAATCTGATCGATGAAAGTACTTTGGATGGACTGTAACTTAATCGTTACTTCTAAAATAATTCCTGTTAATCCCATACCACCGCACGTTGCTTTAAATAAATCGGGGTACTGATTCCGTGAACAATTAACTACTTCTCCATTTCCCAAACACAGCAAAAAACTTTCTACATACTCACTAAAACATCCCTGTCTATGATGATTCTTACCATGCACATCGCTTGCAATCGCACCACCGACAGTGACATATTGCGTCCCTGGAGTCACTGGTAAAAACCATCCTTTAGGAATGCTGAGCTCTAAAATTTCACCCAAGGTTACACCGGCACCTAAACGCAAATAACCTGCTTCACTATCAAAATCTAAAAATAAATTAAGAAAACGCGAGCTGGTAACATGAGAATAAAGCGCGCTATCCCCATAGCTTCGCCCCATGCCTCGAGCAATTGTTTTTTTATGAGAACGAGTCACATAATTCCACTCAGCATCGATGAGTGGATATTGACCCCAACTAGTGATGCGCATAAGCAGCAGGCTTCTCTATTAATCCTAAATTTAATTTAGCAATATTTTCAAAGCGTTCACGCTTAAAAATATCTCCCCGCGTCACACTACGAATCGCATCATAATATTTTTGCATCGCAATATCATTAAAATTATTTTTATCCCCTTTAATACTATTGATATAATCATCCGGCAATCTTCTTTTAAAATGCCCTATTCTCCATTTACGATCATAAGCGGCAGGAAAACGAGCCAACAATGGATCGGTTAAACCACACAGATCAATAATATGCAAAAAAGGTCCGCCACTAATTCCCTCATAACCTATGGCAGCAGATTTAGGCTCTATAGCATGAGTCGTATTTTTTAGATAATCTTTATTAGAATAAAAAGCAATGGGCGTTACCATAAAGCCAGAATTTTGAAAATAAAAGCCTCTCTCATCAGCAATTCCCCAAGGAGAAAAGTTTCTGTCTTTAAAATTATAATTGGTTAATAAAGTAGAAGGCGCATTTAAAACACAAAGCATGGCTATGCTTAGTGCTAGTCCAAATTTAAAATATTTTTTTTGCGACCCGTGATGACTAATTAAAATAATGACTGAAATTAATAATGGGGCTGTAAAAAATCTACCGCTCATAAAATCGCCACCAATCCAAACTATATAAGCACTATAAATTAGAACCCCTAAAGCCATTGCAAATTCTTTTTTATTACCCCCAAGTCCGAACAAAATCCCCATGAATATAACAGGAATAGTGATCGCATCAACCGATAGAGAATTAAATAAATAAGCAATTCCTTGTATCGTTATTTCAAGCTGCGGTGTTCCAGATGCAAGCTTCGCATACGCTGGCGTTGGAAAAGGGAATCCATAATAGATTAATGAAAATAAAGTCCAGATCAATCCTGGCAAAATAACAAGTCCTAAACTTGTCCACCGTTGGCTAGACTTAAACCAAAGAAATAAAGCTAATGGCGCCAAAATAAGCGGCAAATCTGGCCTACTTAAATAGAGTAACCCATAAAACAAAAAGAAAATCCTGCGCTTAGAAAAAACCAAAGCCAAAACAATTAATAAATGCGATAAAGAATTTTCCAAACCTGAAGTTGAAAAATCAAGATACGCTTTAGAAAAAATAAAAATAGAAACAGCCATTACTGACAAAAACATACTAGGTGAAAGAAACCGCACCAAAAGCCCTAGGGTAATAACCGACATCGTTATTTGCAACATAAAGACGGTTATAAATACATTCCCGGTTATAAAAGAAAACAGTGAGACCAATAAAAACCATAAGGGGTGGGTATAGGCTTGGACTCGCTCATCAAAATTAAAATTGGGCCCAAAACCATTGATAAAATTCAGCACAGTTCGCAAAGTAATAGCCGCGTCATCTGAAATCCAGGCGGTTTTAATTAACAATACGGCATAAACGATCAAAAAGCCTAAAGTTAAGGTTAAAGAATTATTTTTGCTATGACTATTCATGGAGCTCCCTCTCCAAACTTCTATGAGTTACAATAGAACAGAAAATGATAGGGAGCAAGCCATGAAGCTAGCCATTAATTTGCGCACCATCTTAATCCAATCCATTAAGTTGCCGATTCTGTTATTAATTCTTGGGGGAATTTTATCATTACTGGTTTGCGTAGAGCCTTTCTGCAACCCCCACACCTACTGGCGCACGGTTTTTAATATAGCCAATGATTTGGGCAACGTGTTGATGACTTTATCATGGGTTATTTTTCTTTATCTCGCTGTTATCTCTATCTTAAAAGCTTATGAAAAAATTCTCTCCGGCGAAAATAAAAAAACTGCGACACATATATTAACAACTATTCGCAAAGGTTCGCGTATTATCTTTGTCTTCTTTGCCTTGCATGCTATTTTTACCGTCTTTGAAGTTAAATACCAGTACCCTAATATTTTTCATAAAATCACCGCTATTTTTATTATTGCAGCCTTTGCCTGGGTTTTTTTACAAATCATAGGCGCTTTAGAAATTGTCTTTTACAAAATTCGACAAGTCCGAAATATAGCCTCTTTCCTGGTAATAGCTATTGCAGTATCTGCCATCTTAATGCTCTTTGACCCAGTACGAAATGTCGGTATCAGTATCTTAGCCTCTGCTACCTTTTTAACCGCTATTGTAGCTTTCTCTGCTCAAAAGACTTTAGGATCTATGTTTGCCGGAGTTCAATTAGCTTTTTCCAAAAGAATTCAAATTGGCGATGCGCTTACGATTGAAAATGAAAATGGAATAGTTGAAGAAATCACCTTAAGTTATGTTATCGTAAAAATTTCTGACTCCCGAAGATTAATTTTTCCCGTCAGTTATTTCCTAGAAAAACCCATTCATAATTGGTCACTTAATAACGAACAACTCCAAGCCTCTATCCGATTTTATGTGGATTTTCTTTTTCCTATCGAAGAATTACGTACGGAATTAAATCGATTGCTAGCAGCATCGACTTTTTGGAATAAAAAAATTGGCATGCTGACTGTATCAAACATAAAAGAAAACGCGGTCGAGCTAAGAGTAGCCGTCTCTGCAAATAATTTTGATGATCTGGATAATCTTAAAGTAGAATTACGGGAAAAATTATTATATTTTATTGCTAAAAATTATCCCCAACACCTGCCTAGACTGCGCCTCAATGGCGATCTTACTAGTTAACAAATAACACAATCCGACCACATTGATTTGTTAGGGCCTTCACCCGCCTTTTCTTCGCCCGCTCTTTTTGCAGCCGCAGCTGCTGCCGCACTCGCACCAACCAAACTGGAGGGATTACTGGAAAGCACCCCGTCCTCTCCAAATAAATAAGGTAGCAATGGAGTTAGATCTACCACAGGACTACTAGGATCTACTAGAGACACTGTTTTAATAGTACCGTCATAATCCGACACAATTTTAGTTAATTCAGGTATCACATCGGTTTCTTCGAAAAATTTAAAGATTCGCTCGCGTCTGGATTTTGACTGCGGACCATAAATCACTATTTCATTATCATTCGCACGGGCAACTAAAATAGCTAATCTTTTTTCTGACAATCCAGAACATTGAATCGTAGGAACATCCGCTTCAACTCTTTGAAAATTACTTTCATCCCCACGACTTAACATACATTCCCCACTGCGACATTTTAAAACGAGACGAGAATTTTTTTCATCAACTTTATAAATAGCAAACCCAAAAGCACACTTTACTAGCACTACATCACGTCCTAAGCTATGCATTTCAACTTCTACTCCAAAATTTTCTTTCTTTGTATTTGAGTACAAATTAAAAGTGACTGTTTCGAACAAAGGTTTAGATAAATCATTAACATTAAATATCTTAAACCAAAAACCTTTAGGATTTTTATCAAGAATAATTAGAGTATCCGAAGATAATAAAATAGGCGCAGGAAGCAAAGAACGCGGATTCTGCCCAGATAAACCGTGCAATTGTTTTGTTTGAAGATTATAGGCTTTAAATTCATGATTACCATTAGCATTACGACTTTCATAAATCACTTGTTTATTAGGAATAATTAATAAACCAGAGAGATTTTTACAAATTTCTCCATACAATGCCTTTTCTTCTTCTAGAATAGTAATTGCACCTGTCGCCGCTTGGATTTTAACTTTGAACTTCTCTCCTGCTGCGTAAGTTTTTGAAGCAGGTTTGAATAGATGAGCCAAAGCTTGTATTTCATTTCTGTCTTGCATAGTTAAAATCCTCTTTTTTTAGACATAGGTTCCACGGGAGCAATCTCCTTAAGTTGCGCAAAAATCTCAGAAAGACTACCCCAACCGAGCGCGGTCAAATGTTGTCTTTTAAATTGCTTAAGCTCTTCTTGAATGGGACATCTGCCATTTTGGATTAAGAGAAGAAGTGCATCGATTGCAACTTTCTTTTCCCACCTTCTTTCAGGCGAAGAATAAAAACGCGAACTGACGTGAGCACTCGCTAAAAGATTTTGTAATCGCTCTGAGCATACTTTAATTTGATCAAAATTTATTTCTTCATCTTTAACAATAGTCGGCGGAGGAATATTATCAATTTTTTCTTCTGCAGGACGTGGAAGATGCTTCAGATCAGATACGATTCTTCTAAGCTCTTGTTCATTGTAAGTAGAAAAAAAGAGATACGGTAAATACTGAGTTCCAAAAAATTGCCCATGATTCCCTCTTATTTGTTTCTCTATGACACTGTAATCTAAATCTGCTCGTGTTGTTAATAACTCACGAAGCTCTTTTAACACATCATTAATTTCCCACGCCAGTCGATTTCTCCCAACCCAAGATCTTAGGATTATCTCTAACCCTTCCATTCTTCCCAATAAAGCTGAAAGTTCTTTTGAAGGTTGCGATAAATCACGTAAAGGTGGTTTGGACACTCTAGCATCTGGTAAATCCGCGTAATCTAGAATCAATTGTGCCACTGAAGCAGGGAAATCGGATAAAGCTGCTATTCTTTTCTGTCTTAATACTAGTTGCGGCAAAGGATAAAAATCGCAGCGCGCTTCATCTTTTCGGGTATAACAAACCCCTAGTTTAAACCCAGGTCTTAATACTAAATCTTGAATGTCTCTGTCCTTAAATTCAAAAACAGGATAAGAAGTTTTAATATAGGGATCAAATACACTCACGGTGGTATTGGTTATATCGCCTATCACTTCTCGTTTTGAAACATAAAACACTTCGCCAGAAGAAGCTATTTGCATGACTGCAAGTTTAGGCAATTCTGCAACAACCACCTTTTTTAATTCTTTACCCTGGATTTCAAAATAAGTTAATGATCGATGCGAGTTAGAATCTTGAACGATAAGAAAGCCATTCTGAGTAAGAGGATAAAACTGCGTCCCTGCCCCGGCCTCTAGGTAATCTTTTCTTAATGAGGCAAATTCATATTTGTCATCCGATAAAACAGTCGCGATTATAAAAAGCGACCGTAACCAACAATATAAAATCACATAATTTTTTCCAACAAACGTTATATCATTGATGTAATTAGAATAAGAAGGACGTAGATGTTCTTCTAACCATAGCCTTTCGATACTCTCATTCCTTGCAAATAGATTGAGATTGGAAAAGAAGGAGTATTCATGCTGTAGGTAAAACCTCTTAAACGTAAATGTTTTTGTTTGCTCATCAAAACAACAAAGCATCGTCGCCGTTTCTAACATTTCATTCGTTCTCGTCACCATAAATTTCTCTGGTTTCTTAGGATCTGCAACCATTCTTATATGGCCTAGCGAAAAATCTTCAGTAGTATCAGGAAGTGGTGCCTGCGCTACGAGTCTTTTTTCTTCAGCAGCTTCTTTCATATTAAAAATCATCACATAAACTTTTTCCTTTCCTTTACCAACCGCCGCAAAATGTCCCTGCGGCAAAGCTAAGAGGCAAGGAACGTGCAGTCTTTCACCACTTACGGCAACATCGACAAAGAAATTTTTAGGTTGATCTCTATCTTTAAAATCACAGACGGTAAAACCACCTTCTCCACCTCGTGCACAAAAATCTGCACTAAAGTCTGTCCAGCGCGCATCCTGAATTGTAGATAACCAAGAGGGTTTCATAGAAAGAACTTTTTTTGGTTCTTCTTTCGCTTCTTTTTTTTCTTCCGGTTGATTCAAACCTAATCCTTGAATCAGACGCCACGAATCACGATCTACACCCGTTTTAGGATCTGTTTTATGATCGACATAAATTTTAATGAGCGCTTGTTTTTGTTCTTCTTCAAGTTTTTCATCCCAGAAATCTTCTGCAGAAACCGCACGATCAGCGGCTGTTTTATCCGCTAAAAAAAATTTTAAATCAGCTGAAAATAAGCCAAAAGATTTGCGTGCAAGCTCATCAATTTGCTCATCAATCTCTAATTGTTTAGCTTCGGATCCTGGCATAAAACCCCGTGCGTTATAGCTATTTATAGTTATCCGCTAGTCTACAGAAGGAACCTTAAGGAAATCTTAAGAAAATTAAATCTTAACCTCATAAAAATCAATGACTTAAATCCTCATCGACATAACCGGAAGCGTTTCCATGGCGGCTAGTCTTTCCGCTGTCATTGAGGGGACTGGTTTATTGGCGATAGCGCGCATACGATGGGTACAGCAAGCCAAATATAAATTTACATCGCTTTGCATGAGTTCCCGTTTTTGATTGGATGCCTCATAAGCTGCCAACCATTTAGCGCGAAAAGCGGGAAGACTTGCTAGAAAAACTTTGTGCCGAACTATTAAATTATTATTACCATTCACTCTTGCAATAACCATCGATCGATCAATCATTTTTTTGATGGTTTTAACGCTATAGGTCTCCCCTGCATGCGCCACTTCAACTTCAGCTTCATCATGCATTAACATTGCTACGAGAAACTTGTTATACAAAGAAGATTGGCTGTATCTTAATACTTCGGGTGAGGGGAAAAAAAATCGCTTTGGATTGTCGCTTCTATCATAATAATCTAATAAAAAACTTTCCTGGGTTAACTGTTTTGCATTTTCTTTTAATAATTCTTTTAAATATAAGAAACTTAAAGTGCCACATTCAAAACGGCCCGCTTGAGGCATCGCTCCATGCGCTCGTGGCTCATAAACTAATTCGCTTTGGATATAAGAACGATCCCAGGTGGCGGGTTTTATAATTTTATCTTGGGTAATAATGACCGCTTCAAAATGTCTTGAATCTTGCGTGGTATTACTCGTTAAAACATACCCAACCGCTTTAAAACCTTCGTGCGTCGCTAATGATTTTTGGATGTAATAAATTTCTTCTACGCATTGTTCTTCAGTTAAACAGAGCCCCTCTCTTATTAACTTTACACCTAAATCCGTTTCGCCATTAATAAGAATAAGAATTTTATGTTTTTTAAAATAGTGATCAGCAAGCTTAGGTAATTCTGTCGCAGATAGTTGTACCGGACTTCCTTTTTTAATTTTTGAATCGGGTCCATGCTGCGTCATGAAAGCATGTTTGGATTGGGATAACTTATATTCTCGGGATTCTGCCATTTCTATATTCCTCAGCTAACTCATTGAAAATGAAGTTAATTTTTTTATAATCACACCCTTAAGATTTCCTTAAGGTTCATCTATTACAATGAGCAAAAATAATTATTAGAGCAACTTATGTATACTCGAGTCAAAACATTACTTTTAGGTGATCTTCTGCTATCGCCAGTGGCGTTGTCAAAAACACTCATTGAAAGATCAGGCGAAAATCCACAAGAAATTGGGATAGGAAGAATAGGGCCTTATTATGGGGGCACTAATGTTGCGCTTATTCATCCAACCAAAATGCCGCCTGAAAAAGTGAAAAAAGTACTAGAAGAGTTTATGAACCTTGATGAGCCCGATTCTAGACGCCCATTAACTTTGTTTAGTAAAGCAATCGGTGCTCCCTTTTTATTAGGGATGACAGGAAAAGAGGCAAAAGCGTTAAGAAGTACGGTAGTACACCATCTTCGTCCTAGTCAGTTCTTCGCACAATCCACTGCGCAAATAACAAACTTATTAGAAGAAAAAGCAAGAAATCCATTTGATAGCACACCCTTAGATGAAACTATTCAAAATTATGTATTTTCGATTATCTGCAATGAAATATTTGGAATCAAAGAAACTCCGCTCGGGACCAGAGAAACTTTACACGGCATTGAATCCATTGCTAGCAAAACACATTTTATGTTATTTCCTATTTTATTTAAGTTGAGCAACCATGTCAGAAAAGTTAAACAACAATATTCTGCGTATGTAAAACAATTTTATGCTGCTGAACAGACTGCCGAAAGCAAAGATGAGTCATTGTTAGGAACATATATGGCTAAATCAACTAAAGCCAATAAAATGGATGATCCAGACTTACGCGCGTCCCCTGCATTTTTAATCGCCGCCAATAACATTACCGCTGTCATAACACTTTGTATGGAAATGTTAATGCTGAATTCTGATCGTCTAGACCCCCTACGCAAGGAAATGAATGCTGAATTTAAAGAACACGACGAAATCGGCCACGAAGTATTTGATAAGAAAAAATTTCCGGCGCTGCATCATATTTATCTTGAATCTTTACGGATCATTGGGTCACGAGCTCAACAACTCGTAAGATATACAAAAACTGCCATTCAAACCGAAAATTTGACCGTACCTGCAAACACGCTTATTATTTTTAACTTAAAACAGGTTTTTGATAATCCCAATTATTTTGCAAACCCACAAGATTTTACTCCTGATAGGTTTAAAGAAGAAACTCCTGTTAACGCATTAATCACTTTTGGCACAGGTAAACGTGTTTGTGCTGGATTTAAAGTATCGGAAGTTATTTTCAAAACATTTATTGCTCATTATGTAAAACATAACCTCATTGCGCATAAGCTTTTTTTAAGGAATTACTTAGGCAATCCTTGCTCAAAAGTTAAATTAATTTGGGCAAATGAAACCCAACATCAATTTATGAAAAAGCATTTTCAATCGGAAAAATATATCTACCGTTTTTATGATGGGGAACTGCATTTTTATCAGCATAACCAAAATATACATCCTTTCTCAGGCCATCGCTTAAATTTTAAAATTGGATGGGAAGGAGGCCGGACCCATGAAGGATGGACAATAATAAATTTTCCGAGTTACATAGACGATAAGACCATCGCTAGAATAGAAAGTCTACGAGCAAATATTTATCTTGTTCTACATCATTTATTTCCGCTTGCTGTTGAAAATAATATTTATCAAATTGAAGTAACCGATATCGATGCCCGCTTACAAAGAATACATAACTATTCTAAAGAAAATCCATCGGATGAAAGACCGGTTTCGGCTTCAATCCAGAGAGATCTCTATCATTTACTTTCCGCACAAATCAGCCTGCTCATTCCTCAAGAGGACTGCGATCTTAGTGAAACCGTGCGTCGATACGGTGAAGTTGCAAATCAAATTTGTGATGTTTTAGCCTCTAACAATCTCCCTACAACAGCAAGTATAACCAACGTTTCCACTTCCTCCCATTATCTAAACCATTCTAAGACGCTGGAATGCATAGAAGATAAAAAAATAACTGATATTCTTACGAATGAAGTTTTAAATCGCAAGACAAAACAACCTGTGATGAAAGTGATGATGGAAGAATTTGACGCTACAGCCCCTTCTGGTCGAACGGTTTTTTTGATGCATAATGAGTCCGTCGTAAAGCCACCGCAACGCAAATCAAAATGTCATTGGATGACGAATCTAGTTTCCTCTTTTTTTAATAAAAAACCTGCTAATGGACCTATACAAGAAAGATTGGATCCTAATAATAAATTGCATTTAAATTAATTTACTCAGGTTACATGATGAGTTTTCTATAATCGAAGCAATTTATCAAATGCTGCTTCATCAATTTTATCTAAAACAATAGAATAGCCCTTTTCATCATCTTCCACCTTGCTATCAACGCCTATCTTTTGATATTTAGCTTGAATAAGTTTTTTATTGGCTGAAAATAAACCCGTTTCATGCCGGCTTAAAGTAAACACTTTTTCTTGAGTTTTAATTGCTTTCCAACATTTACCTTTCAAAGTAACCGCGATTGGATCTGCATACACATTGATAAGCAATGGGTTATGAGCAAGTGCTTTTTTTATACCCGCGGTTGAGGCCATTAAGGTAAATCCTTCTCCTTGAAAAGCTATCGCGGGCTTCTGCATACTTTGCATTAAGCTCTCTTTTGGAGCATACGCAAAAAATGCATCTTGCGCGCGAATTGTGGATATTGCATTTAGGCCAATCACTCGATATTCGTAATGACCTCGAGGTACTATCTCACCCGTTTTCAGAGAAAATAAGGCGGGATCTCTTTTTTGTCCAAACCAATACGGCAAACCATAACACCAGCCTAATTGCTCATTGGCATTGATATCACGATTCGCCACCAAAAAAACTTTGGCTCCATTTATTTGACCCGCTTTATCTTGGGTAGCTGCTACTTTTATTTCCATATTAGCTTGTGCAATATCGCAAGGATCCCCTTTCGTAAACTCAAGACAAGAAATCTCCTTATCATCCGGTAAATGTTGCATAAAACGAGCAATATTACCCTCTTCGGATGCATCTAATTCAAGAACTTGTGAACCGTATTGAATATCGAGAGTGGTTTTTTCTTCGGCTGCCACTTTTTCTGCTAACGCATGAAATTCTTGATTATCAAAAGACAACTCCGCTACTGCTATCGAATAACGTTGCTCCGCAAGGGAACTCCTCACCCTTAATTGTCCGGTGTATTCAAGGCAATCGCCTTTTTTTATAGGCTTTAAAGTAAATACGCCGTGGTTTACATCTTCATTTATCTTACAAATCACTAAGTGATCTTCAGGAATAATATTTTTCCCACGCACTGTTGATTTTATTTCTCGTACTTTCCCAAACTTCTTCTTTGCACTCTTTGCATTTAACCGCTGTATCTGATTGGGTTTTGCAAGCGGTAACGGTACGTCAGAATAATAACCTGAAAGCATTTTTTTACTCCTCGTTATAATTTATAGGCATTTCCACAAAAGGCCTGC
>JABDEM010000001.1:162-101072 GCA_013287085.1 Gammaproteobacteria bacterium | reverse complement strand
TCTGCAAAAACTGCGACTATAAAAAAAGTAAATGACCATATAATCTCCCGTTTAAAAGCAATGCTTACACGTATCGATAGCAATCAGCGCCTCACACCAACTCAAGTTACCACTCTCTTTCATGCAGCCTATGCTTTAAATGATAAAATAACAGTTAATGCTATTGCGCAAGAACCTACCTTTATTGATTTAGCGAAATCAGAAAATTGGTCAGAAATATCCTCATTATTAACAGGGGAAAATGCTAAAAGAGTACGCGAGGCCATTTTAAAAAGTCGCAATCAATTTCGCGATTTAACAGCAGATTTTCTGCCATCTAATGTATCTGATGTCGTTATGCAATATGCTTTAGGGATCAATCAAAGTTATTTTCAAGCCACCTCAGTACGATTCTTTAGCAAAGCTCACGAAAGCGCTGTATTGCTGCAACAACAACGCGGGAAAAATTTAACTGCTGCACAAGCTGCTAAGTTGAAGGAAATAATTGAGCTAGAAACTACAAAGGCTAGCATTAAAAAACGAGGAAAAGTATGAGCGCAGTACGCCCCCCACAAGATCCGGTTTATAAAGCTTATTTAGAAGCGCGTAAAAATACGCAGGAAGTTAAACACATTGATACGGATACCTTGACAAAACAAGCATGGGAACTTTATGAATCCCGCCAATATGCAGAAGCCATTGCAATAGCAAGTAAAGCTGCCACCCGAGGTAATGAACAAGCGTTACAGCTATATGTAAATAGCTGTTTTTGTTATGAAGACAGTCATAGACCTCTTAATTTCGTGCGACGTCGTAACGCAGTTTTACTATTAGAATTTTATATTGAAAATGAAGAGAATGTGTCTAGGGGTTCCTATGTAAATGCTGCAATTGCTTACCAAGATCCAGTCAGCAAAATCATGATTAACCAAGCCAAAGTTGCTTTCTATTATCGGAAATATCTTAAGGAAAGTATTTGGCATTTGTCACCTGATCACCGTGTAAAGGCAGAGAATTATAGCCATGAACTGCTAAATAACATCAAACTTTCTGATGAAAATTTTATCCCTATAGTCTTTAATGCCGCTTTGGCTTTACAAGACAATAATGCGAAAAAAGCCTTTAATCTTATTTCAAATGATCCCCGATTTATTCAACTTGCCATAAAAGAAAATTGGGAAGATATCGTTATTTTATTAACGAAGGAAAATGCAGAGCGTGTTTATAATGCAATAAAAAAACTTCAGGCTGCAAACCATGATGCAATGGCCATGGGTATGCAAGGATTACTACCAGGAGATGTAGCTGGGATTATATCCGCTTTCTCTAGTAGTATGCATCCTAGCTATTCTCAACATACTTTTGTGCCGGATCCATTGCTTGCACAATTTGAGAAAGCATACAAACACGGTTTTTATGATAAGCCCAGAAGCCCTATACAATTACCTAATAATCGTGATGAATTACAAACGCTCGTAAATGATAGCGAAGACATAAATATTCTTGAAGCAATTATCGTACGGGATAATTTAGATTTCAATTGGCTCCAAAAACGCGCCTTGTTTGCAAAAGCAGCAAAACTCGGTTCTATTTTGGGTTTAAGATATGCAGCTGATGCTAGAAATTATCCTTTAGATCCGAATAATCTTGATCTAGCAAAAATCCAGCAGTATTGTGAAAAGCTTTATGCTTTAGGTGACTTTTATGCTACTGCTTATTTAGGACAAATGTATTTTGATAAAGGCGATTTCCAAACAGCTAGTATTTATTTCCGCGAAGCCTTAAAACGAGAAAGCACTCACACTTCCCGGAATGCAGATGTAATTAAATTTTCCGTAAATTTTGATCACGACCTAGATAAAATTTTTGGCCTGGTAAAATTAAATCCTAATAACGAGTATGATTTTACTTATTGTTTTGAAATGGCATATAGTTATCACGCCTTGTATCCAAGTCCTAAAGAAAAGTCTATTCTCAGAGAATTGCGAAAATTGAACTATAAATTATATTGGGAATTAGATAGAGAACATACACACAAACCTGCTCCTGCACATTCTGCCTCAGCTGCGGCGCCTTCCTGTCAATTCTTTAGTAAGGCACATGAAACGGCGGTATTATTACAAGAAAAACAACTAGGGAAAAATGTAACTTCTGCACAAGCTGCCAAATTGCAAGAGATTATTGAGCAAGAAACTAAAAAAGCACAAAAAAAGCTAGCTTAGAATCGGTTGCTTCACCCAGGGTTTGAGGATAATATTTACAGCAATTTAAATACGCGGCATTCACATGTCTAAAAAATTAATAATTACACTTTTTCTGCTGACTATAACTCAAGCTGCCTTCGCCTATTTAGTCCAATGCCCCGGTACCGATGATTTTGAGCCTTCCTATACCTATGAATCCTGGCCTATTGGCTCACTCGTTAGAGATTGGACCCTTAAAAATAATAAAAAATCAGAAGGCTGGAAAATGAATAGTCTATGGGGAGCTATTACTCTTTCCAATGACATTAGTGTTCTTTCAGCCACCCGTAATTATGTGCATATCTCTGAAAAAACCCAAAAGCCTCATTGTACGCTTACCTTAGCTGATGGGTCGACCATTAAAACTTATTCTAAAAATAAGGCGAATATGGACACTTTGAACCCGAATTATTTTAGCGCTCAAAAAGCTCACACGGAGAGTGGTTTTAGAATCATGCCAGGAGATGGTACCTATCAGTATCATCAATCTTATCCTGCTAAACACATTTGTACCGATCAGCCTGTCAACAATGCCACCAATCATTGCCAATGGGAATGGCAATATTAAATTAGAACTTTAAAAGGACTTTATGTTTACTAGATTAGCTATTATTTTTTTGGCGGGACTCTTTTCAAGCCTAGTCCTTGCCAATTCAATTAAATGCCCCGGCCCTGAAGATTGGGAACCCACGAAAGACACGAATTCAGGTTGGTGGTCAGGGCCAATGACCCGTTGGCAACTGAAAGCTTATAAAAAATCTGAAGATTGGGATGAAAATATTAATGGAAATTTATGGTTAGCTTCGTCTATCACTCCAGATTCACTTTCAACTGCAAACACTCGCCAGTCTGTCACTGTCAGAGAAAATAATGGCGTGTTTTGTAATTTACATATCAACGACAATGATTCTAAGCTCTCCTCTATCTATTTAAAAAAAGTTAAGACGCCAAACTCTGATTCTTTTCAACTGAAACAACAAATTATTCGCCCCCCGAATTCTGAAGCAAGTGTCTATGATCCCGGGGAGCTTATGAGTTATTATGTTTGCAATAAGTTTACTACTAAAGATCCGTTTAATGATTGTTGGCTAGAAGGAGCTGATGCATGAAAAAAATCTTAGGTGTTTTAATATTTTTTATAGCTACCTTATCTTTTGCAGGCGAAGTTCCTCCGCTCTCAGCATGGCAACCGACGGGCACTAGCCATAAATTCTGGCGATATAAAGCTTATTATTGGGATTTAAAAAAAGAATATAAAAACTTAAATTTAGGATGGACCGCTAATTTAAAGCAAAGTTTTACTCTTAAATTATTTAATAATGATCTTCAGCCTTTAGCTAATAAAATTGATGTGATAGTTGAGTTTTCAGGAAAAGCTTTAATCAGCACTTACCTTATTGATGAAAGCAACCGATTAATTGCTTACAAATGGCCATTAACAAATAATGAAATTTTAGCCATTAGCGCAAACAACAACTTTGTTTCAGATTATTTTGGTGTTTACACTTGCACTACCCAAGCGGATAATCTTAAAAAATGTGGATGGGAATAACTTATGGATAAAATTTTCTTATGTTTTTTATTATTTTTATCAACTAGTACTTTTGCCAAACCTGGGCTTGCACCTAGCGGTACAGACTGGTACGCACAAAAAAGTTTAATACCCTATTACAATTCTTGGGATATATCCAAAGAATATTTAAAAGAAGGCTGGCATTCTTCATTCTATTCCTCTCTTACCTACTATACTTTACCTACTACTATTCCAGTGAGTGCAGCTGTCAATATTGTCTATCAAGATCACCTAATACCTGAAATGGATTGTAATTATGCTTTAGCAGAAAATTATAATTTAATTGCGATAAAAAATGATTTTACTGATGATGAAATTGCTCGAATCAAGGCTAAATTTACCAAAAAAGAAATTACACGCACGGCGCCAGGTAGCGCTATTGCCTATTATATTACCGAGACCACTTATAGTTGTGATACTCACGCAGATAATTTAGAAAAATGCAGTTGGTCATAAAATAGTCATTTTGATAATTGTTGGTAATAGGATATAATCTCGCGCTTATTGAAACCGCAATCGATGAGATTTATATGAAAAAAATTACTTTATTAATCTGTGCCTTTTTCATGTCGACTATAGCCTCTGCCCTAGAAATTCCTGATTTTTCTGCTTTTGAATTTCGCGGTGAAGCGCGTCCATTCTTCTTGAACTATAAAAAAGTCTATCACTGGGGTCTTTCTGACGCATACACCAAACAAGGTTGGTATCAACCTAGATATCAGGACTATACTTATTGTAACGACATTGTGGCTAATAGAGTCGAAGTTAGTACTGAATTTTTTGAAAATGAAAACAAGCTAATAACTCGTTATACCCCAGAAGGTGATGCTGCATTAGCGATCGAAAGAAGTAATCTGTCACGAGAAGATATTACATATATTAAAGCTCATTTTAAATATATCTTTCACCCTAGCACTTATGATCCTGAAAGAACTGTGATGTATGATCAATATTATACTTATGACTGTGATGCTACGGGTGATGATACTCACATGTGTAGTTGGTGAAACTTATGAAAAAATTACTAACTCTTGTAACATTAATTTCTATTTCAAGCTTGGTTTTAGCCGCAGAGGTTCCACCTGTTTCTGCTTTGCAACTCACCGGTAAAACAATCTCAATACTTCACTTATGGAAAGTTTATCTGCGTGACTTGCCAGTGGAATATCAAAACCAAGGTTGGGGTATGTCAAAGAAGGAAAACTATACTCCTGATGAAAACCCCTTAGCTAATAATCTTAGTGTTAAAGTAATTCTGAAAGATAATACGCTAACCAGTAAGTATCAGCCTGATTCGTTTTTCACTTTAGTAGCAAACAAAAATAACCTTTCGAATGAAGAGATTGCACACATCAAAGCGAACAAAAATTTTGTATACACTATAAATAACTGGGGTTCATCTCCCACCAATGCTGATCTTGTTGTGGATTACGCTACTTATAATTGCGATACCACTGGTGATAACCTGGAGAAATGTCAGTGGTAGGGAATTATTTTTTAAAATAAAAGAGAGGAAATTTATGAAAAAAGTAATGATATTAACAAGTGCTGTAGTGTTAGCCTTTGCATCAACTCTCACTTTCGCCACAGAGGTTCCACCAGTATCTGCTTTGCAATTGACCGGTAAAACTAGCACAAAAGATTTATTCTGGACGACTTATCTCCGGGACGTATCCGATGAATATAAAACAGCGGGTTGGTCTATAGCGGATAGGAATAACTATACCTATGATGAAAAATCTTTGTCTAGTAATCTTAAGGTTAAAATTGTTCTGAATGATAACAAGTTAACAAGCCATTATCATGTAGATAAGTATCACTCCTTGATAACAATTAAGCAAAATCTTTCGAATGAAGAAATTGCACGAATCAAAGCTAATAAAAAGTTTTTATATAAAGAACACAAAGCAGAATTTTGTGCCACCCCTGAATTCGGTTGTAATCCGGCTTATACTACTTACAGTTGCAAAACAACGGCAGATGATTTAGAGAAATGTAGTTGGTAAAATTTTCCCTTCTCCCGTTGCACGCAACGGGAGAAGGTGACGCGAAGCGTCGGATGAGGGTGTAGCCATTGCACGTGTTCTACAGAAAAAACATGCCAAGGGTAAACCCTCACTCGGCGCATGCTAGCATTCTCGAAACAAGCTTTTAACTTAGATGCGCCACCCTAACCCTGTCACCCCGCAACAAGTGCGGGGTGAACAGGGTTAGGGTTTGGGGCGAGTGATAGTGTTGTGGTTTACCGCCCTATCCCATAATATACAAAATCTGAATCTTTTAAGTGCTGCGGATCATATTGATTACGACCATCAAAAATGATTCTTTGGCGCATTTTGTTTTTCATTAATGTTAAATCGGGATAACAAAAGGGTTTCCACTCGGTGACTAGCACTAACGCATCTGCGTCATCTAACGCGCCATATTGGTGCTCAGCGAACGTTAACTGACCGGATGAAATCCAAGTATCTGGTAGCATTTTTTGGGCTTGGGGCATAGCTACGGGATCGTATGCATGAATTATCGCATTGCGCGCAATTAACTCTTCTAATAAAACTAAAGAAGAGGCTTCTCGCATATCATCCGTTCCTGGTTTGAAAGACAAGCCCCAAATCGCTATTTTTAAGCCTTTTAAATCTTCCCCAAAATGATTAAATACTTTTTTAGGCAACACGCGTTTTTGATGGTAATTACGGGCTTCTACGGATTTTAATAAAATCGGATCTACATCATTAAGCTCAGCCATTTTAATTAATGCTTTAACATCTTTAGGGAAACAAGAACCGCCGTAGCCGCAGCCTGGATTAATAAATGCATTTCCAATGCGAGAATCAGCACCAATGCCCATTCTTACATTTTCAACATCAACACCCATACGCTCACAAAGTACTGACATTTCATTCATGAATGAAATTTTGGTGGCGAGCATCGCATTCGCCACATATTTTGTCATTTCAGCATCGGGTACATTCATAAAAAATATTTTTTCGGGGCTGCGCATAATGGGATGGTATAGATCTAACATAATTGATTTAGCTTTTTCAGAAGATAAACCAATAATAATACGATCTGGACGCATGAAGTCATCAATTGCAGCGCCTTCGCGTAAAAATTCAGGATTACTAACTACATCAAATTGTAAAATTAAATTTCGTTTTTTTAATTCTTCTTTAATGACCAAACCCACTTTTTCAGCAACACCGACGGGTACAGTAGATTTATCGACGATGACACAATAATCCGTAATATATTTTCCAATATCACGCGCTGCTTCTAATACATATTGCATATCGGCTGATCCATCTTTATCACTGGGCGTACCCACAGCGATAAAAATAATAGTGGGTTTGTTATTCACTTCTTTTAAAGAAGTTGAAAAATTCAAACGTCCCGCTTTCAAATTTGCAGCGACTAAAGCATCTAAGCCGGGTTCATAAATCGGCAATTTTCCCTGTTTTAAATCCGCAATTTTTTCGTGATTCACATCAATACAGGTAACAAAATTTCCTAATTCAGCAAAACAAGTGCCTGTCACTAAACCTACATAACCTGCGCCTACTACTACTATATTCATTATTATTATCCTTTTCTGTGCAGCACTTGATAAATCACAATATGATCACCGTGCGCGTTGGCAAATACTTTGATGGGCACTAAGGGGATTTTTGAATGCACCCAATCAATCGCGTCTTTATCTTTGCTATTTAATCTTACCGCCAAATAATCATATTGGGTTAAATCTTGTTTTTTTAAATTCTCTAATCCTATAAAACTAGAACTTTTGGGAAAAATGTTATCGCCAAAATGTTTTGAATAATACATTAATTGATAATCATTGCTATAAATAGAGGCAGTCTTAGGCGCGTTTTCAGATAACCAGTTCCCTGCTTCGCGAATATAAGCTTTAGAATGACTAATATTTAAGACATTAATAAAAGAAGATAAAACAATGACCGTTAGCAAAACATTTAAGACCCATTTTTTTTGTTTGATTAATGCATAAGGAATCCATAGCATTAAAGTCAAAGATAAAGCCATTAAATAACGTTTAGCTAAAAACCAATTTTGTAATAAAAATGAAAAAGTAATAACCGCATTAATAATGACATAAGCCCACAATATGACCCTTGAGAAATCAGTCCATTCTGCCGCGCGTTTCCACCAAGCATACACAACCAATAGCGCATAAAGAACCGTTACATTGCCTATGACTTGCAGCATAAACCAACTAACCAACGTCAAACCAAAAACAACATTGGCATCACGCGCACCAAATACGCCTAAAACTGATTTGGCAATGATTTCACTGCTAGCTGTAAAATGGCTTGCCATCACAGCCCAGCCTTGTTGAGCTTGAAATTGTAATTCATGTAAACGACTATAATCTTGCACAAAAATTAGTACAGAAATAGCTGCTAAAATAGTCAGGCTATTAAGCTGAATAAAATGTTTAATCCGGGCGACAAAACTTTCTTTAAATTCTAACAATGCTAAAAAAGGCAAAATAGCCAAAAACACCGCGCCTTCAACACGAAACAAAGTAGCAGCAATTAAACTGATACTCCAAGCTAAAGCAAACCGTATTTGATGATATCGAAAAAATTTTAATAAAAACAAAATAGATAATAAATAAAACGCCCAAAACCCATGATCGCGAATAATATTATCGCGCACGGAATTAAATTCATGCGCAAATAGAATGACCGCAGCACCCAACCACATGAGACGCGATTGTTGGCTTAAAAATTGAATAATGGCAATAAATGAAAGCACAGACAGCAAAGTAAACCCAGCATTTAAAACATAAGCTGATACAGTGACATTAATAGTCGTTAATTTAGAAAATAAATAAATCAACAGCGAATAAAATGGCCAGGTCGCCTGGCCACAAAGATGCATACCTGCGTGTAAACCATCTTTCATGGCTTCAGCACTCATGAGATAACAAATTGCATCGGGATTAATCACATCAACCCGGAAATCAATCAACGCAGATAGACACAAGCTCATTAAACCTGCGACTAAATAAACAGTATAAGAACGATTTAACGCTTTCATTCTGCAAATTCCCTCAAACTTTGTTTGAAATCTTCGGCTAGTTCCGGATGTTTTAAAGCAAAAGCAATAGTCGCTTGCAAATACCCTAATTTAGAACCGCAATCGTAACGCTTGCCTTCAAATTGCAGCGCAAAGACTTTTTCAATTTTTAAGAGTTTTGCAATCGCATCGGTTAATTGAATTTCGCCGCCGCTGCCTTCTGCAGTTTGTTCCAGAAAATTAAAAATATGCGGGGTTAAAATATAACGCCCAACAACCCCTAAATTAGAGGGAGCGTCTTCTGGTTTTGGTTTTTCAACGATGCCATTAATATGCGTCACATGTGCACTTTGTAAAGGCACATCTACCACCCCATAACGGCGCGTTTCTGATTTTGCTATTGACTGCACAGCAATTACACTTGCTGTTGTTTGATTAAAGACTTCAACCATTTGTTTAAGACAAGGTGTTTTTGCTTCAATTAAATCATCCGCCAGTAATACAGCAAAGGGTTCATTCATCACTAATTGTTTCGCACATAATACGGCATGACCTAGCCCGCGCGGTGATTTTTGACGCACATAAGCGCAAGAAACACCCTCAGGTATAATATTTCTAACCATTTCTAATAATTCAAATTGACCACGTTCAATGAGATTGGATTCTAATTCAAAATTTGAATCAAAGTGATCTTCGATCGCGCGCTTACTGCTGCTTGTGACAAAAATTAATTCTGTGATGCCTGCTGCTACTGCTTCTTCAACGGCATATTGTATTAAAGGCTTATCTACTATAGGTAACATTTCTTTAGGGGTGGCTTTAGTCACGGGCAAAAATCTCGTTCCTAACCCTGCAACCGGAAATACGGCTTTAGTGACTTTCATGTTCTAATTCCTTTGCGTTAGCATAAAATTGAATCGTTTCCCGCAAACCCTCACAAAGTGATTCGGCGGGTTGCCAGTTGAGTTCTTGGTAAATTTTAGAAATATCCATCGCGTAACGCCAATCATGCCCTGCTCTGTCTTTCACAAAATGAATCAACTTAAGACAAGATTCATCCATTAATTTACAAATCATTTGCGCCATTTGCAAATTACTTATTTCACACTGTCCGCCTAAGTGATAAGTTTCACCCAAACGGCCTTTGGTTAAAATATCCATAATTCCACGCGAATGATCTTCTACATAAATCCAATCCCGTACATTGCTACCATCTCCATAAATGGGAATGGGTTGTTTCTTGAGACAAGATCGAATCACGGTTGGAATAAATTTTTCTGGGTGTTGATAAGCACCATAATTATTCGAGCAATGACTCATGGTTATGGGTAATTGGTAAGTATGATAATAAGCACGCACTAAATGATCAGAACTTGCTTTAGAGGCTGAATAAGGTGAATTCGGTGCGTAAGGTGATTGCTCAGTAAAAGCCGGTGCATCGGGCGTTAATGATCCATAAACTTCATCGGTTGAAATATGATGAAAACGGGATAACTTCGCTTTTCTCGCAGCCTCTAACAAAGTAAACGTCCCCACCACATTTGTTTGTATAAAAGGCGCAGGACCTTCAATCGATCGATCGACATGACTTTCTGCTGCAAAATGGACGATGGTATCAATGTTATATTCATGCAGAATTTTTTCGACTAGAAGTTTATCGCAAATATCCCCTTTCACAAACACATGTCGTTTTTCATCCGGTAGATTTTCTAAATTTTTAAGCGATCCCGCATAAGTTAATAAATCTAAATTGACAATAATTAAATTAGGATCTTGTCCTAAAGCATAACGAATAAAATGCGAGCCTATAAATCCGGCGCCGCCTGTGACTAATACCTTACGAGGCTGATAATTCACGGATGACATCTTTTAAGCCTTCTTTCCAATTAGGTTGATGGATATTAAAATTCTTGTTTATTTTTTCGCAATTTAATGCTGAATACGCCGGCCGTTTTGCTGGTGTTGGATATTCACTCGTAGGAATCGGCGTGACATTGGAAACAAAGTTTTTCGCAAACTCATACCAACTTGTCATGGGATTTGAACAATAATGATAAGTACCAAAATCTTCTGAATTCTTATCGATTATTTTCCAAATCATTTCTGCTATAGCTTTAGCAGGCGTTGGACAAGTTGTTTGATCATTGACTATTTTTAAGTGTGGACGTTCACGCGAAATTTTCAAAATCGTTTTTACAAAATTATTACCATGCACACCAAAAATTCCACTCACACGAATAATAAAATGTTTTTCTAAATTTTGTCGAATCGCTTCTTCTCCTTCCCATTTACTTTGGCCGTAAATACTTAAGGGATTGACAGCATCGGTTTCAAGATAAGGATTAGTTTTTTTGCCATCAAATACATAATCAGTTGAAAGTTGTAATAACGTAGAGCCTATTTTTGCACATGCTAAGCTTAAATTTTTTGCGCCATCGCGATTGACTGCAAAAGCCAATTCAGATTCTTCTTCCGCTTTATCGACTTTAGTATAAGCTGCCGTATTAATCACAAAATCAGGCTTTAAAGCTTCTAAGACATCATTAACTTGCAAGACATCCGTAATATCTAATTTATCTTTTGAAAAAGCATAAAGCATATGTTTTTGGGACTCACGCTGCAACTCATAAGCCACTTGACCCATCGCCCCAGTCATCAATACTTTCACGCTTTATACCTCGGCAATTGATCTTTAGCCATTTCACTTAATTTAGAAAATACTAAATCTTTAGGCGATAAAATAGGTGTTTTAACAGGCCAAGGTAAATTTAATTCCGGATCATTCCAAATAATCCCGCGCTCTGAGGGTTTATGATAAAAGTCAGTGCATTTATACAAAACATTGGCATTATCCGATAATGCACAAAAACCATGTGCAAACCCCGGTGGAATATAAATTTGTTTATGGCTTTTATCATCTAATTCAATAGCCACATGCTGACCAAAAGTAGGTGAATCTAAACGTATATCAACAATGATATCTAATATTCGACCTGACAACACATTGACTAACTTTCCTTGAGGGCGCTCGAGCTGATAATGCAATCCACGCACCACATCTTTTTTAGAATGCGAAAAATTATCCTGCACAAATTTTACGGGGAGACCTTGTGAATGATATCGTTCTGCTTGAAAAGTCTCGAAAAAATAACCTCGCTCGTCAGGAAATATTTGCGGCTCAATAATAGTAACGCCAGGCAATGCGGTAGTCGTAAATTTTATCATTCAATTAATCCCATTAAATATTGCCCGTAACCACTTTTTAATAAGGGTTGCGCTAATTCAGTTAATTGTTTTTCATTGATATAACCCATACGCAAAGCCACTTCTTCGGGACAACCTATTTTTAAACCCTGTCTATGTTCAAGAATTTGAATAAAATTCGCAGCTTCCAACCAAGAAGCAGGAGTGCCTGTATCTAACCAAGCTACTCCACGGCCTAATTTTTTTACGGTTAATTGGTTTTTTTCAAGATAAAGCCGACTTAAATCAGTAATTTCAACTTCACCGCGCGCTGAGGGTTTTAATTGTTTAGCCATCTCGATGACTTGATTATCATAATAATACAAACCAATTGCCGCATAATTTGATAAATAATTTTTAGGTTTTTCGACTATATCTGCAGGATTACCGTCTTTATCAAAACAAATAACCCCATAGCGTTCAGGATCATTCACATAATAACCAAAAATAGTGGCGCCTGATTTTTGTTGCACCATTTCTTGTAATACATCAGGAATACCTACACCGTGTAGAATATTATCTCCCAACATTAAGCATACAGAATCATCGCCGATAAATTTTTCGCCGATAATAAAAGCTTCCGCTATACCTTTAGGGATTTCTTGCGTCGCATAATTTAATCTAACACCCCATTGCGAACCATCACCTAATAAACGTTTAAAAAGTTCTAACTCGTGAGGCAAAGTAATTAATAAAATATCTTGAATGCCGGCATGCATCAAAGTAGACAAAGGATAATAAATCATGGGTTTATCATAAACAGGTAAAAGTTGTTTTGAAAAACTTCGCGTAGCTGGATAAAACCGGGTTCCATGCCCCCCCGCTAAAATAATACCTTTTCCCATGTGGTTCCTCGTTACGGTTTGCTTTGACAAATTAGACCATTTTCGCGTTTAATACACATCTTTTCCACGACATTATTTGCTCAAGGAGTATACATGTCTACCGCACAGGTGACAATTTTAATTCCTAACTATAAGACACCGCAACTCACAAAATTGTGCTTGCGCCTGATCAGAAAACATACAGACTCTCATCTTGCTAAAATATTAGTCATTGATAATGATTCGCGCGATGAATCTGTTCATTATTTGCGCTCGCTTAAATGGATTGAGCTCATGGAGCGATTACATGTATCTGGCGAGTCCCCCGCTCTTTCTCACTCACGCGCCCTAGATTTAGCTTTAGAACACGTAGATACCCCTTATGTATTATCCATTCACACAGATACTTTAGTCCGTAATCGCGAATGGTTGCCGTTTTTATTAAGCGAAATTCAAAAAAATCCTAATATCGCGGGAGTGGGCTCCTGGAAATTAGAAAGAAAACCTCTATGGAAAAAAGCCATCAAATTTATCGAACGCGGTTCTCAACAAATTTATTTTCGCTTAATCGGCAAAAAACAACATGCGCTAGAAGGCCTAGATCATAATCATTATTATTTACGCAGTCATTGCGCACTTTATCGCATGGATTTAATTAAAAAAAATCATTTAGGTTTTTCCGATGGTGAGGAAGTTGCGGGCAAAGCCATGCACAGAAAATTAGTTGAATTAGGCTATCAAATGAATTTTCTTGATTCGGGAATCTTATTAAATTACATGGATCATATTAATCATGCGACGACGGTACTAAATCCTTCTTTAAGTCGCAAAGAAAGATCCGTAGTAAAAGGCTTAAAACGCGTGCAAAAAAGTTTACAAGAATTTCATTCGGATACTATTTTACAAGATGCGAGTTTAGATTTTTAATGAAAAAAAATATTCTTATCTTCGGCTATGGTTATGCTATTCAATTTATTGATGTGAATAACCAATATACGAGCTTATTTGATAAGGATAAATATCATGTCACCGTTGCTTATTTAGTCGGCGAAAAAGATGAAAAAATCCGCGCTAAACATTTAGCCGATGAAGTAGTTTTTTTAAATCTTCCTAAAAAAGCCATTCGTGGGTTAAAGATTGGCGCCATCAAACAATTACTTAAATTTCACCAACAAAAAGATTTTGAAATAGCCATTTGTCACCGATATAAGCCCACTTATCTTATGCTGTGGGTATCGAAATTTAAGCGCATTCCCAAAATTATATCCGTTATTCATGAATTAAATACTTTAAATACTTTAGCTAGAAAAACTACTCTTGCCCTATTAGCACAAGATAATTGTATTTTTGCGGGGGTTTCCAATGCCGTGCGCGATGATTTACGAAAAACACTTTGGGGCATACCCAAAGAACGTATTATTACGCTTTATAATATGATTGATGTGGATTTAACCCTACCTAAATATTTAGATAAAGACACTTCACGTCGTGAATTAAAATTATCTTCGGATGATTTTATTTTTGGAAATATGGGGCGATTAGTTGCTAATAAAGATCAAGCAACGTTGATTCAAGCATTTGCTAAAATTAAAACCCAATGCCCCAATGCTAAATTAGTGATTTTAGGCGAGGGAAATTTAGAGAGCGAATTAAAACAATTAAGCAAAAATTTAAAAGTCGAAAATGATGTAATTTTTACCGGATTTATTGAAGATGGGTTTCGTTTTGCAAAAGCATTTGATGTATTAGTCTCTTCTTCCAAACAAGAAGCGTTTGGCAGGGTTTTGTTAGAAGCGATGCTTGCTAAAGTGCCTGTGATTGCAACAAGTGTGAATGGCGTGCCAGAAGTGATTGATGATAGTGGGGTTTTGATTGAATCCGGAAATGTCACCCTAATGAGTGATGCTATGTTTAACGCTTACAACCAAGATGTTTCAGCCCGCGCTGCTTGGGCTGAGAAAGGATATAACAGAGCGAAAGATGAGTTTTCGTTACAAAAGTTTAAGGAAGTGTTTTGGGGCCCCGGGGTTTAGCTCAAAAAAAATACGGTAAAAACCCCCTAACTGCTGTATAATATTCCATCTTTCATTTAAGTGGGTAATATATGAACAGCTCATGGCGTAGAGAGGGGGATTTTTATCAAGATAACTCTCAGAGATTTAAGGAATTACTTGAAAAAGGAGTTACCAGGCCTCTTGCATTAGACGAAAAGCATTTCAAAGTTATATTTACTGGAGTTGCTTTTAGGAAGAGAGGGACAGATGCGATTATCCGTGAAATAGAAGTCAATCATAGTGGAGGTTATAATTTTGATATCGATTTAAGAATTTCTCCTAAGTACTATCAAAAAAGAGAATTCAAAGTCATCGAAGCTTATTTTCCTTATAGTTCTTTACGCAATATTTACACAAAACAGAGAACTATCCGGTCAAAATCTGATTTAGATCAATTTGTTCAGTCTTTAAAAGAAATTAATCGAGAGCTACAACAAGAAGTTGTTTCCGAAATTATTTTTGCTGATTTGAATCTGATGTATGCAACTGCAATGGGTGCTTTACCTACTGCTGGGGTTCATCTTGTTCCTGTTGATACCCAAATCGTTAAATCGAATGCTCACATCAATCCTAAAAAGAAAGGCTCAACTGCGCTCGTTGATTACTTAAGTAATGTGAGGCAAAAAAAACAAGAGTTATGGTTATCCACTTTAAAAGAGTTTTTAGATAGTGGTGAAGATCCTAATCAAGCGGATAGCGGCGGTTCGACGCCATTACAAAATTGCGGTGATACTGACGCAATCTATGTGCTAAGAGGATACGGTGCAAATGTTCAAGAGCCTGTGTCTGGTAATTTTTTCTTAAGTGCTTTGGAGCATGCCCTTAGCGATCAAAATCCCAATAAAGTGACGGATCTGACAGCAGGAACATTGCTTAAAGAGCCTAGCTTGAAACCTTCAGCTAACTTGCCCGTGATAATAAAAATTGATGAAACATTCGTCGAAATGCCTGAAGAGAAATCTTCTCTGATAAATAAAGGTTATACGGTCACAACTTTTTATTATTCAGATGGTCAAATCATTACAATCCATTTCAAAAATACAGCAGCGCTAACAGAGGATGAGGCTCAAGCATTGTTTCCTATATATAAAGACTCATTTGAGTTTGTTCCAGATGAATATAAACCTGCTGATATAGCAGAAGAATTCAAAAAAGATTTTGCTCCTAGTGATACTGTGTTTGCAGAGTGCATTTATCATCAGGGCCCTCATGAAAAAGAAAAAAAATTAGTTGCGTTTAATCACTATGTTTTATCGAATTGCTTAGGACGCGTCATGGCGTACTGTGGTTATTCTGCGATTGCTCGTGATTCGAAATTTAGTGGAGCGGGTTTAATGTCATTATTAGCATTTAGACTCGCGTTTTCACTTAAAGTCATGGTGGGGCCGGATGTGGATGTCATTCGATCGCATTTGGCGATTCATTTCAAAAGTATGATGATGTTCAAGATGATTGTCGAAGAATGTATTTATCCTAAATACAAAACCCCGTTTCTTAATTTATTATCCAAATTCTTTTTTGCACAAATGTATCAACCAGGGGATGCAAAATATGTTAGTAATCGCACAACACTTTGTGCTGTAGAAGAAACTCATCCGATGAGAGTGGTTGGATCAAAGCCACCGATCAAAGTAGCACAAGATGCCAAAGCAAAAAAAACATTCGATCTATTTGAATTATTGTTTGAACAACATTTCCGGATTTTTTCAGAACGCCTTGCACCTATGATTTTCTGCTATATTGCGCTTGAAAATTATGTAAAGCTTTGCCAGCTCGGAGAGCGGTTAGGGATTAATACCAATGAAAACCTCGTTGACTATGCCGAAGCTGTACACCCATTAGTGAAGGGATTCCTAGGTCAAAAGACTTTTAAAAGAATTGCTCCGAAAGATGTTCCCAAACTTTTTGAACCAATCTCATCATTGTTTTGGAGATATAGAGCCCCATCACTTCCACTGACAACAAAAACTGCAGGATTGCCGCCACCGAGCCAGAAGCCATCGTCATTGTGATTTAGCTTGCATAATCTTATAATAAGCTACAATTAACTCTTTGCTATTTTTGCAACTCAGTTTTTTTCGAATAGCTTCAAGATAATGCTCTACCGTTTTGGGTGATAAACTTAAACAGGTAGAAATAGATTTTATGCTATGCCCTTCTGCTAACAAAACCAGACACTTTAATTTTTGCGGTGATATCTGAATATCATCCGATTGAACAATAAAATGCTTGGCTGCCAACTCCCTCTCGAAGTTTTTTCGTGCGGTTTCTACATGAGTTAGCCTATAACCAGATTGAACCGGATCAATCTTGTACCATAAATCATAAGTTTCAGATAACCGCTTAGATTGCTTCACATTGGCTTTAAAATATTGAATAAAGGTTTTAAGCAAATCCGTATTCGAAATAAAGGTTTGATTAATAGCCTTTGAAACCACTTTAGATGAAAAATGATAGAAATCTTGCCCCGTTTCATTTGGTTCTATTATCGTGCAAGTATGCATCAGCCCAAAAGCTTCGGCTTCTACATATAATTTTTCACTATCGCCATTTAATTCACATTCATCCCAAATCACTAATTTGCCAAGTTGATTAGTATCAGCCGTATGTATATCTGCATTATAAAATTTATTATTGAAATAAAATTCAAAAAAATCAGGATTGCTATTAATCGTAGCAAATCTTCCGTCATTATCCACGCGCACATGGGAAAAATAATTAATCCCCAAGTGGTTAAGTGGCTGACAGATATCTGACATATCTTTCGCTTGGGTTAATGTTGGATGTTTTTTTATGTTGTAAGTCATTAGTGTAATTTCGCAGTTATTTCAGGTGCCGGAGCATTATACCAGATGAGACCTAAATTACAATGACGAAGGCTTTTGGCTAGGTGGCGGTAACCCTGCAGTCACTGTTGTTAGCGGAAGAGAAGGTACTCTGACTCTCCAAAATAAGGATGAGATTGGTTCAAAAAGTTTGGGAACATCTTTCGGAGCAATTCTTTTAAAAGTCTTTTGACCTAGGAATCCCTTCACTAATGGGTGTACAGCTTCGGCATAGTCAACGAGGTTTTCATTGGTATTAATCCCTAACCGCTCTCCGAGCTGGCAAAGCTTAATATAATTTTCAAGCGCAATATAGCAGAAAATCATAGGTGCAAGGCGCTCTGAAAAAATCCGGAAGTGTTGTTCAAACAATAATTCAAATAGATCAAAGGGTTTTTCAGCTTTGGCATCTTCTGCAACTTTAATAGGAGGATTTGATCCGACTACTTTCAAAGGATGAGTTTCTTCAACAGCACAAAGTGTTGTGCGATTACTAACATATTTTGCATCCCCTGGTTTATACATTTGAGCGAAAAAGAATTGGGATAATAAATTAAGAAACGGGGTTTTGTATTTAGGATAAATACATTCTTCCAAAATCATTTTGAACATTGTCATACTTTTAAAATGAATCGCTAAGTGCGATCGAATGACATCCACATCGGGCCCGACCATGACTTTGAGTGAAAATGCGAGTCTAAATGCTAATAATGACATTAAACCCGCTCCACTGAATTTCGAATCACGAGCAATAGCTGAATAACCGCAATACGCCATGACTCGTCCTAAACAATACGATAAAACGTAGTGATTAAATGCAACTAATTGTTTTTCTTTATCATTAGGTCCCTGATGATAAATGGATTCTGCGAAGACGTTCTCACTGGGAGCAAAATCTTTTTTAAATTCATCTTCTATATTGGCCGGCTTATATTCATCTGAAACATATTCAAATGAGTGTTTATAAATAGGAAAGAGCGCCCGAACTTCATCCTCTGTTAATGCTTCTGTATTTTTGAAATGAACTGTAATCGTTTGACCATCTGAATAATGAAATGTGGTGATAGTGCAACCCTGGTTGTTTCCAGCAGGTTTATCTTCGCTTTGTATATAACTCTCTTCTGTTTTTATTATCTTAGGTAAATTTTCTGGGAGTTTAGGGCTCAGTTGTTTGGGTAAAGCTCCCATGGTGAGATACGTTGGTTTATTCGGAATATTATCGCCTATTGCTTGCTCCATAGCGCTATAAAAAAAACGATTCGATACAGGTTCGTGAGTATTTGCACCGTATCCACGCAATAACAAGATCCCATCAAGATCATCACAAAGAAGTATTGGTGTCGTGCCCTGGTGAGACAATTGATTAGGGTCTTCACCCTCGCTCAGAAACTCTTTTAGTGTTGATAACCATAACTTTTTTTCTTTTTTTCTCACTTGCCATAAATAAGTCACTAACGCAGTTGATGTTTTCTTTTTAGGATTAATGTTAGCAGTCGATTTAGCCACGTAAGGATGGTTGGGAACAATATGAGCTACACCAGGAAGTGCTGCGCCACTTGCAAATGCATGGATTCGATTTAATTCATTGAAAATTACTTGGGGAAAAACTTCTTGTTGCAGATCATGATTAATTTTTTTGAATGTATCGATAGATTCATTGAGCCCAGATTCTGAATAAACCTCTGAAGAAATATAAATATACTTTTCATAAATAGTACGCTCTTCATAAATACTGGAAGAAGACCTTACAGGAAAATAAGTTTCAATGATTCTGAACGGGCATTCCTGAAAGTGCGGTACGGTGGGAGAAATTTTTAAGCAAACCCAAAAGCCTTTCTTTGACAAAGACGAAATTTCTATTTCACGAACAATAGCATCTCTACTATAATTTCTAAAAGAAACAATATTCGTAACACCGGTTCCTGTGTGTTTAACCTCACCATGATAAAAATCCCCCTCCCGATATTGATAAAAATCTCCTTCTCTACCCCATGAACTGTTCATATTTTACTCATAAATAAATTAAAGAGAAGATATTGTACAGCACTTTAGGGGGATTTCACCCTCTTTAATCATTAAAACTTTTGACCTATCTTTCACCCGTCCTTAAAAAGAGGTGAAAAATGACTGCAGCGATAGTTGAAAAGGCTATAAAAGCGATAGAAGAGTGCAAAGAAGGAGATTATCAAGATCTCAATAATGAAATCAAAAAAGTGAATGAAGCGCTAGATAAAGATAAAAGCATTCGCTCTTCTGAGTCAGCTCAATCATTATTCGATAAGAGTCAAAAAATTCAAGCTCAGGACGTTAAACTAGCATTCTTGCATTTAGCAGATCGTTTGATTCCAGATCAAGATAAAAAATCTAAGCTATCTTTGCTTATTTATGATGCTTGCGCTGAAATAGGTGGTAAATTACGTAAAGATGGCATATTGCTTTATAACGAAGAAAAATATCAAGAAGCAATTCATTATTTCGCTCGAGCTGATAAAGCTTATCTTAAAAGAACTTTCTTTGGACGTGCAGAAAATGCGCGTCTTCATGGTCATGCATTGGTTAAGCTAGGTGACTTCAAAGGGGCGCTATCAAAATACGATATAGCATTAGAATGCTATCATGAACATGAAGACCGTAGAATTGCACGTAATGATGTCTATATGGCATATGGAAAAATACTGACTCAGCAGAAAGATTATGATCAAGCTATTGCAATCTATAAAAAAGCGCTAAGTGATATTGATGAAAGTAAGCACGAAGACATTTTAAGTTGTGCCCAGAAAGACTACCAAGAGCAAAAGCTTCCAATCGACGAGCCCACTAATAAATTAAGATACATAAAAATGTTGGAAGTTGATTTGTTAAGGCAGCTGGGTGAAGCCTATTTTTATAGCGGTGATCCTGTTAAAGCGCTGGAATCATTGAACGAAGCAAATAAAAAATATAATGCGATTTCAAACTACAACCTAATAGAACCCTACGGTAATGAATGGAGAAAATACTATCACCCAGCTTGGAAAAATCATGTTCCTATAACAGGTAAGCCAAATCCACAAGTTCGTGAAAAACATGCTCATTTGTTATTTAATTCAGCTTTAAAAGATGACTCTGCAAAGTTAAATATGAAATTTCATCATGAAAATGAAGAATGGCCTGTTATCATTACTTTACAATCCAATAAATTAACAAGCGACCTTAATGAATCGACTTTCAATGGTGTTCAATTTGAAATAAATTGTGCCACACAAGAAATGACATTTAAGTTTTCAAAAGCTGCCTGCCGTGAAGGCCGTGTGGAAAAATTATTTAAAGATTCTCCTTTGCTCCACAATGCTGACATGCAAAACATCTTCAAACGTGCAAAAAATACGTCTGAATATTATTTTTGGGGTCGATTATTCGGAGAATGTGGTGGAGCAGTGTCCCGGACAAAACGGTTAAGTCAACATTTTGAAAAATTTAAAGCAGCAGATATACCGCCAGAGAATAATGATCTCGTTTATAGATAAGGAGTTATGTCATGAGTGCAGCAAGAGAATTTAAAATTGATATTGAGGAAATCCAAAGAGCCTGCCAACAGAAAAAATATTCTGAAGTGGTTCGCCTAATCGATGCGGCCTTAAATAAGGATGCAAGTTTTAGAAATATTGATTTAATCAAATTGTTACTAGATCACATTGTCAGTTTAAATGAAGTTGCAGAATATGCAACCGCACTTTCTCTTTCAAAAGCGGCTAAAAAAATTATTCCTGATAAATTTCCAGACAATTATTATCAAATAGCTGGTCTATATCGAGAATGTGGTAAAGCTCATAAAAAATTAAAAGAATATACTTCTGCGCTTGATAATTTTCACATTGCAAATATGTACTGCGACAAAATGCGTAATAATGACGATCACCACGTGAAATGTTTGCTGGCACATGTTCCTCGAAACCTAGGAGAAACCTATTATATTAAAGCACAACAGGAAGGAAATCATTTTTATAATATAGCTATAGAATATTTAGATCTTTCTGAAAAAACTTACCCAGAAAATCAACCAGAAAAATTTGATCTTAAACGTCTCCGCGGTCATGCCTTTTGCAAACAAGGTAAATACCAACCAGCTATTGAAGAACTTAAAGGACTTGAAGAAAAATTTAAAAGTCCTAGTGATACAGAAAAATTAAGTGATCTTTATCTTGCTAGAGCCAAAGCTTATGAAGAAACTAAAGAATGGGAAAAAGCTCATGCGGATTTATTAGCCTTAGAAAAAATTCCCAACCTAGATTTGGCAAAACAAGAGGAATTTGTGCGATTGTGTTTAAATTTAATTACCCAACCTGCTGCCGAACAAAAATCAAAACTAGAAATGAATTTTAGGGACGAAAATTGGCCTGTCATTATAACAATATCAAAGCCTGGCGTAGTGAATAATGAAATAAAAATCAAACTCTCGGCCGCTGATTGTCAGTCTGGGCGTTTAGAATCCCTATTGAGTCATGTTCCTGAGATAAAAAATAATAAAGAAATGCAGTATATTTTCAAACGCGCTAAAAACACGTCGGAATATTATTATAAGGGGCTTTTCTCATATTTGGGTGAGCGTGTTGGCTCTGTTTCGCGGACAAAACGCTTGGAGGATAATTTCAAGCAGTTTAAACAAAATTTTCGGCCCTAAAAAAGAAAAGGTCGCTTTTCCCCTTCCTCCTACGTTTTCGTAGGAGGAAGGGGTTGGGGTAGGAGGTTTATAGACATCCACAATTGTTTAAACCCTCCTCTCCCTAACCCTCTCCTCCCGCTTAAGCGCGGGAGGAGAGGGAATTTGCCGCCGAATATTCCGATATTTATTCCATCACACTCTCTTCCGCCTCGTCACATGCGGCTTTATTTCTTTTTCAATCTCCGCTACTTTTTGTGCAGAAGTGGTTACAAAATAATATCCGACATAATAATCAAACAATTGTTTCAAAGGACTCTTTGAAAGTAGTTTAGCTTGTAATCTTTCTAATTCAACCGATAAAGTATCGTAATTAAGTGTTCTATCTTTAGCTAATCTATCGATTGAACTGATCGATTGCTTTAACAAGGTTTTACTCTCCGTATAATCGGCATTATTTTCTCCATATTTGGTTTTGAGTCTCTCTATTTCCTCTTCTAATTTCTTTCGAACAAATTCAATGTGCTCTTCTGATACTTTCTTTTGCAGAGGTTCCTCAACCCCATCTGATTTAACAAAGGAACATACATCCACACTGTCTGAAGCCTGTGCTTTTTCTTTTAAATGTTCTTTAATGGTTTCTTCACGCTGACCCGTTTTATACTGCACTACTTCCTGATGAACATTAATACCTAATGCATCAAGCTCTCTTTTAATTTCAATATATTTTTTCTGGTTAGCACCTTCTTTGTCAACAAAGATAACTTCTTCATGGTTTCCCAATGCTTCACGGATTTTAACTTTATCAGCTTCACTTGCCGACAAATATTCATTGATATCAACATATCCCACTTTATTGATGAGTGAAACAACGCTTAAATATTCGTTTTTAATCTGTGTTAAAAACTGTATTGCTTCTTTTAACGAGGGTCTAGATATTCTTTTTTTAGAATCAGTATCTGTTAATATTTTAAGATAATTAAGTATCGCTTTTCGAACCTCGATGTCTGTAATTTGCGTATTGTTGATAAACTCCTCATCATCCTCATTTAAAAGCTTGACCCTATAAAGACCATCTTCACCAATTATTTTTCTTTTAGCTAATCCTAAAAGCTCTGCAATAGTCAGTGCGGCGGAATAGGTTTCGCATTTATCATCAAAAGTCGATCCATACCTAGTAGA
Organism: Gammaproteobacteria bacterium; assembly: GCA_013287085.1. Classification (GTDB taxonomy): domain Bacteria; phylum Pseudomonadota; class Gammaproteobacteria; order DSM-16500; family DSM-16500; genus JABDEM01. The sequence continues at coordinate 77,473 of JABDEM010000001.1, read as the reverse complement.
TTGTTCTGGATCACCATGAGAGTAGGATCTACCTTTTGATTCACCTTCCAATTTTACCTTCCCCCCACGCAGCTCTAGTTTTTTAGCTACGGTAGATAATCCGAAATCAATAGGTGTCGCTTTCTTTGTTAAAAGATTGGCATAAAAATTATTGGGTGTAATATCTCCATGCAAAATACCTTTGTCATGAAGTTCATCTACAGCTTTTAATACATTAATGCTAATTTCTAATCGACGTCCGGTAGACATTTTTTTATTAGATTTGACAAGACTTTCTAAACTGACCCCAGGTGCAAATTTCATTAGAATCCGATAGTCAGATCGGTAAGTACCTCTTTCTTTTAAGTATTCCCCGACATATTGCTCTGTTTTTTTCAAAAACCATACTTCGTCTTCTATCTTTTTCTCATCCTCTTGCATAGATTTTAATACCACCCATTCACCGGTTTTAAGATTTTGGGCAACTTTTACCACACCGAAGCTGCCTTTACCTAGGTGTTTTCCCCTTTTTTCCCCTTTGTAAATTCCATACATTTCACCATTAATCACTGCCACACTATATTTAACATCAGCAACACCTTGATCTGTTATATCCTTTTTTTTCACTTTTCCTGGCGTCTTTTTATCAGCATACTTTGCTCTGATGGCGTTGATTTGTTCCTGAGATAACAATGCTCCTTCCTGTAAATCCTCTAGATCGACTAGAGGGGGAACATAAGGAATAGTGAGTACTTCAACTTTTTTAGCATCTGGCATACATTTCTCCTTTTCTTAACCCAACTTTTTCTTTTCAATTCGCACGTCAATTTCACTCTTCAAATCAAATGTCATTTTTTGGATTTTATTAATGCGTTTCATAAATTCATCATTTGCAGGATCCTTCTTGCCATGAGAGACAATTAATGCCTCATGATCTTTCACTAATTTTTTCGCATAACCATTTACTTGCTCAATACAATATTTATATTTTTCTTCTGTAAGATTGGGTTCCTTAAGAATAGCCGCAAAGCCCGCAAATATTTTTTCGTATTCTCTAGCCAATTTATTTTTTTCATCCCGAAGACCGGAGCCAAATAATTTATGCATGTCTGAAACAGGGCCAGTACGTTTTTTTACATAGCCATGCAATTGATTGACAATCTCATCGACTGTTTTTTCTAAACCACGAGTATCTTTAAATTCTTGAGGGTTTTCTGCGATTCGAGTCCATTCTTCAAATTTTTTACCCACCCCTTTGTTGACATTGATTGAAACGGTTGCAAACTTGTCTACAGTAGCCTCAAGAATTAATTTTCGTTGACTTGTCAAATAATCTTTTAAATTATTTTCTAAACCTGCTGGAAGATCAATCTGTTTATTACTTAAAGAATTTTTTGCATTATTAAGTAAAACAACAGCTTCTTTTTGTTTTTCATCAATTTTCTCTAATAACTTAACCTTATCTTGAATTAATTTATTATAATCTACCAGGTCTTTATCCAAAATATTCATATCTTGTTGTGATTCTTTTACGTGCCTAGACAGCTCTGTTGTTTTTGTTATAAGCTCGCTACCTAATTTATTAAATTTTACATTATTATTTTTGAAAAATTCATTGGCCTCTCTTTCTAGAATGCCTTTTTCTGTTTTATCTGGAACCGAAGAGATCATACTAGATAATTCTTTTGGAAATTTTCTTGATTTAGCTTTTTCAATTAAATCACTGCGCAATAGTTCCCAATATGCGTATGAGGCAGTTTCAGTTAAGCGATTGACATACTCTGCATTAATAGAACCCTTTTCTGAAAGTTGATTGGTTAATATTTCATCTCTCAAACCAGCCGATTGTTCTCCTCGCGTAAGAAGCACTGCTGAGAAAAACTCACGCATTTTATTTTCAGCCTCACTCCCTAAAGATAATTTTGTTTTTATAAATGTATCGATCAAATCAACTAAAGCGATGGGATTATTTTCATATATTCCATATATTTCTTCATCATTAAGAATTTCATTGGGCTTAACCATTCCATGAATAGCTAAAACTGCATTTTTATTTGCTGCCAAAAATTCATCAAACGTTCGTTTTTCTTCGGATGGCTTTCCGCCAACATAATTGAAAATAAGAGATTGCGCAAAAACCTCATAATATATAGCTCGATCAGATCGTAATCCATTCACTGTAGGAGTATTCACGGTTTCATTGAGCAAAATAGTGGGTGCAATTCCTGCTTCCTCATTATTGAAAATATAATCGGCAGAGGATTGATCGACTAAAGCAAGTCTTCCCAAAAATAAACCGATTTTATTCATTAATAATCTTTCGGGTTGGTGTAATTCCCATGCAGAAATATCTTCATTAAGATCACGTTTCTTGTGCGCTAAACTTAAATCCAAAGCCCAATATTTTTCAACCAATTGATTGACTAAGAATCCGGGGTCCGCTTTTATATTTTCCAATTGACTTAATGCATCACCTAAATTAGCCTCATTAATTGGAGTTTCATTCAATAGAGTAAGAAATAAAGCCGCACGCTTTTTACTTTCATCATCTTTTAATTCGAAAATTCTCAATATTTGATCGGCTTCTAATCTGTCTAAAACCTGAGTCAAATCTTGGAATACTTGTTTTTGATCAGAGGTTGGTAAAGAAATATTTTTAAAATCTGCTGGTAAAAATCCACCTAGCATCGTTTCTACGGTTAATGCATGTCCCAACGCTTTATCTTCTTTATTTACTGCACCTATAAAGTGTTTAATTTCCCCTTCTCTCTCCACAAAATCCGTTGCTATTGCATGCGCCCTGTCTAAGACAATATTTCTTGAAGCTCCATCTAAGTCTCCTTTTATCACCGCTAACGTTCTTTTCTGCGGTAAATTAACGTTTTCAAAATTAGTAGCCATGGCCGTGGCGCGCAATAAAACATTGAGTCCTCGGTCTTTTAATGCTTGGATAGCTGCTTCTCTGCGCAGAGTTATTATTTCATTCCCTGCTTCTCTATATTTTGTTGCCTCTGGTGAATCATCGCGTTTATTTTCTTCTTTATCTTTTAAAAACGCGTCTTTTGCCTGGGTATAGCCAAAGGGATTTTCAGCCGGAATGCCTTGATCCACACAAAGCCACACTATAGGATCAAGATATTGACGAAAATCCTGTGATAAAGCACCAAAACGTAAATCATTTTGTAACTCTGCAGCATGTAATTTATCTGAAATTTGAGTTAGTTTCGGCTTTATCATTTGATTACTATAATAAAGCATAGCATTATACATTTGATCCTTAAGCGCTCCTAACTCACTACCGAGCACGGGAAATTGTACTTGAAAATAATTATCCAACACTTTCTTTCCATGTATTCCGGCCCCTACATTAGCACTTATTTTTTCCATTGTTCCTGTTTTGGAATGCCATTTTTCGTCCCAAAATCCATTCCCTAATTGATTAATACCCCACATCATATTGAATAATCCTTTAAGACTTCGGCTCAAAGGTGTTTCAATATCTTCTCCTTTAATATCATAATAACCATCACTACCTAAGAATGCTTTCTCTAATGCTTTTTTTGTTTTCGCAATCATTTCTGTTTGTGCCGCATCAAATTTTTGTCCTTTGCTTTCTGCATCCTTAAGAAATTTATCTAAAAGACCGGTGATAGATAAAGCTCCCATCATACCCTTACGCATAGGTTCAAGCATGGTTTGAAACCACTCATGGCTTTCTTGTGCCGAAGGATGCCAATCTCGAGCTGGGCCATACTCGACACTTTGATAAGGTTGTTCAGCTTTAGCAGGGCGCTGTATCTCAAGATAATCATTTAAAAATCCAGAAATAGTTGTCGTTATGTTTGACATATCCGTGGCTGACCCTTTTAACGATTCAAGCCCCTTTGTTGGAATGCCTGCATCTTGGGCTAGTTTTATTAAAGCATTAAAATGTTTCCCTAAAGTTAATTCGCTTCCCATTTCCCACCAGCTTTTATTCCCGGCCCACCATTCTTTTGCAACAGCCCATCCAGTCGCTGCAGTTTTTCTTGCTCCTGTTACAACTTTTCCTGCCCTAGATTGTTGACTAAAAGAATTCATACCATGAACCATATCTTCCATTTCTTTTAAAAACAGCAAAGCATTTTTTGCTGCTTGAATCGCATTCGAATCGGAAGCTTCTGGTTCTTTTGGAATATGTTTAGCTTGGTCTTGCCAAATTTTCTTATTGCCCGCTTTTGAAAAACGATCTTCGACTAAAGTGCTTAATTGCTCCCGAGCAGACTTTAAGCCGGCTTCGACTTTAGCAATATTTCCTGTTCCTCCTGAGGCTGCCATACGCTATTCCTCCACTATTACAGTGATATATAAGTAGTATAGACGAGGTTTGGAATTCTGCTGGAGGGGGAAATCTAATAGATTCAATAAGATAATCAATAAGCGTTTTTGCTGAAAAAGCCTTTAAAAAAGGTAAGAAAAACAATCTTTAAATCAAAGAGTAAGGACCAGTTTTCAATATAATAAAGGTCATACTCGACACGTTTTTGCATTTTATCTAACGTATCGGTTTCGCCGCGGAAGCCATTGATTTGTGCCCAGCCTGTAATGCCTGGCTTAACCTTATGACGTTGCATATAGGCTTTTATAGATTCTTTATAAAATTCATTATGTGCGACAGCATGCGGTCTTGGACCCACAATAGACATACGTCCTTGTAAGACATTATAAAATTGCGGCAATTCATCTAAACTGGTTTTACGTAAAAATTTTCCGAAAGGTGTAACTCTTTTATCATCTTGAGTCGCTTGTGAAACTTTTCCCTCTGCTTCGTTGTGTTGAAACATAGTTCTGAATTTATAGACTTTTATAATTTTTCCATCCCAACCGTGTCTTAATTGTTTAAATAAGATAGGGCCTTTTGAAGTTAATTTCACACCGAGCGCAATCAATAAAAATAGCGGACTAATAAATAACAAAATAAATGCAGCAATGAGTCTATCTTCAAAAGCTTTAGTCAAACGATTGATACCGACCATGGGTGAAGAATTTAAATTTAATGTAGGAAACCCTGCTAAATCGGTAATCGAAAACTTAGATAAATCTAAACCAAAGACATCTAAGACTAATCTTGTTGCAACCGTATGATGTCTTAAATCATGCAAAATCGCTTGCACGCGATTTTCGGCATTTAACGGCAAAGCTAACCAAATTTCATCAATGGTTTCTTTAGATTTTTCGAGATAATCACTTATATTTTGTTGGTCATCTAATATCGCAACAATTCGAAAACCAGTCCATAAGACTTGATGAACGGACGCTAATAATTTCTGGCCTAATTCACCTTTAGTAATTAAAACCACGCGCCGTTCATTCCAACCGCGCGAGCGCATAAACCGTAAAAATACTAATAAACAGCCACGAAAAGCCATCAAGAATAAAAAAGAAAAACCTGCCCAGTAAAAAAACCAAATTCGCGAATAATTTTCACCGGTTTTAGTCATAAACGCTAATCCGGCCAACATCATGAGTAATAAAAATAAAGCCTGAAGCAAACGACTAATGTGATGAAAAATACTTTGTACGCGTATGGATTGATAAATTTGGAAAAATTGAAAAACAAAAAAAGTTAAAAATGCTGAAATAATTAAAGCTAGGGCATAATGTTTGGTTAAAAATGGGGTACTAAAGCGGAAAAAATACGCCAACCACCCTGCCATTACCACAGCAAACGCATCTAAACCGCGCAGTAAAATAGCGAGTACTTGGGAGTGTTCTTTTAATAGTCCACGAGGCAGCATTTTTGGGTTTCTTATGATATGATTCCGCCTATTCTATTGAACTTTACGACTTTTAACAAATATGAAAATTGCGATAGTCTGTGACTGGTTAGTGACTTATGCCGGGGCCGAGAGGTTTTTAGGTGAATTAATTCAATGCTATCCGGAAGCTGATCTCTATGCGGTGATCGATTTTTTACCAGCTAAAGATAGAGCTTTTTTATTAAATAAGCCTGTAAAAACCACTTATATCCAGAAATTCCCCTTCGCTAAAAAACTTTATAAAGCCTATTTACCCTGGATGCCTTTGGCCATAGAGCAGCTTGATTTATCCGCCTATGATCTTGTGATTTCAAGCTCCCATGCAGTCGCCAAAGGGGTTATTACGGGTCCTAATCAGACTCATATTAGCTATGTCCACTCCCCTATGCGTTACGCCTGGGATTTACAGCATCAATACTTAAAAGACACGGGAATGGATAAAGGGATTAAAGGGTTTTTTGCCAAACGTATTTTGCATAAAATGCGCATGTGGGACCAACGCACAGCAGCGGGCGTCGATCATTTTCTGGCGAATTCAAAATTTATTGCCGATCGCATTTGGAAAACTTATAGAAGAGAAGCAAAAGTGATTTATGGCGCCATTGATCTTAGCCAATTCAAGCCAGGAAATGTGAAGGAAGATTTTTATTTAACCGCATCCCGCTTAGTCCCTTATAAGAAAATTGATTTAATTGTAGAAAGTTTTACAAAGATGCCGGATAAGAAATTAGTCGTCATTGGTAATGGCCCTGAGATGCAAAAGATTAAAACAAAAGCCAAAGGCGCCGCTAATATTGAAATTTTAGGTTATCAGACTACTCCTGTTTTAATAGATTTTATGCAACGGGCAAAAGCATTCGTATTTGCAGCAGAAGAAGATTTTGGTTTAATCCCATTGGAATCCCAAGCGTGTGGCACGCCGGTTATTGCTTTTGGTAAAGGGGGCGCTTTGGAAACTGTGCGTGGGTCAGATCATGAAAAACCAACTGGGGTCTTTTTCAAAGAACAAACGCCAACAGCCATTTGTAATGCGGTGAAAGAATTTGAAAATCACATTTTTTCAGTAGAACATTGCGTGGAAAATGCTTCCTGGTTTTCGCCGGAACGATTCAGAGAAGAATTTAAACGGTTTGTCATAAGCTGTAAGCGTTCCTGATCTTCTTTAGCAATGGCGCCATAATAATCTCGTTTGTTTTGTAACCACATCAACTCAAATTCCACTGCTTTGATAAAAGCTTCTTCAGAATTATTTAAAGCCCCCGGACAATCAAATGCTAATTTTCTTGTTTCATAATGATCTAAATGATTTAGTGGAAAAGATTTAAAAAACCCCATCGAATCAGCGCTTACGCCACCGCCTACGATGACGGATAAGTTTTTTGCTTTAGATTTAGCGGCAATCGCTAAAGACATTTCTAAAATTTTCTGACTATTTACCTGATCGCGCCCCAAACCTAAAGAGCCGACTAAATCCACTCTGCCAATAACAACGCCTGCAATTGATTCAATTTCAGGCAGATCTAACATTTCATCAAAATAGTTATAACCTACAATTGTTTCAATATTAATCAAGAGTTGGATATTATTTAATACTTTTGAATAAACTTTACGCGCTGTTTTGACAAATTTTTGCATGGCATACGGCGTTTCAATCATCGGGACGATAATTTTTTGCACACCTAAATTGATTGAATCCAACATATCTTTGATGGCAGCACAACCTCCTATTTTTAAATGGAAATCAAGACCTGCATGGACTGCGATGTCTTTTAAGCGCATCACTTCTTCTATACGGGCACCCTCTTCTTCAAATTCTGCGCGAACAGCGGTTACATGGTGGTGAGATTTTAATTCTTTTAATAGACTAATCATTTTTTGTTCAAGACTGTTCATTGCTCACCTCTTTAAGATTGCGCACATTATCACACCTTAGTTGCATTGTTTCTAGAGGCATTGCGTGGTAAGATTTTCGGCTTTCACACCCTTAAATAGCGTAATTATTAATCTATGACTATAGAATCCTTGCTTTCGATTAATCCTACTTCTGCAATTGCAGATGAGGCTGTTATTTTCCCAAAACAAAATCAAACCAAACTCGCTTTAGCAGATTTAAAAAATGGACTAAAAGCGTGGCGCGCATGGCTGATGCTGGCTTATCAAGATATTAAATTGCGTTACCGTCGATCGATCATTGGTCCTTTTTGGATTACGCTTAGTATGGCGATTACGGTTTATTCCATGGGTTATTTATACAGTCACTTGTTTCACACAGATCTCCAAGTTTATTTCCCTTTTCTGGTCGCTGGGATGCTAAGTTGGTCTCTGATTTCTACGGCGTTGATAGAAGTAACTGAAGGGTTTACCACTGCAACCGGCTCTATTAAACAAATTAAGTTACCCTATAGTTTATACATACACAGAATTGCGATTCGAAATATTATTGTTTTTTTTCATAATATTTTAGTCATAGTCCCCATCATAATTATTTTTCATAAAAATGCTAAACTTAATTTACACTCCCTTATGCTATTTCCAAGCCTTTTAATTATGTATATCAATACCTTCACGTGGGGTTGTATCATTGCGCTCATTTGCGCGCGTTTTCGTGATATTACACAAATGGTCAAAAGCTTAGTGCAAATTATATTTTTTCTCACTCCTGTAATGTGGGACCCTGTCATTTTACCGGCAAATATTCGATTCTATTTTTTGTTAAATCCTTTTTATGCGCTCGTGGACACAATCCGATCCCCCTTGCTTGGAGCGACAATTTCTAATTTAACTTTACTCATAACAGCTCTTGTCACTATTTTTGGGTGCATCATCAGTTTTGTTATGTTTAGTAAATATCGCTCAAAAATCGTATATTGGTTATAAGGGAGTTATTGCAATGGCAAGAATTGATATCCGCGGAGCCCATGTAGAATTTCCTATTTATAATGTAAGCACTCGCTCCTTCAAAAAACAATTTATTCGCCTTGCAACCGGCGGGGCGATTTCAGCCGATGCAAAACAACATATCGTCGTTTCGGCATTAAACAATATTAACCTCACTTTAACGCATGGCGATCGTGTGGGCGTCATTGGCCATAATGGGGCAGGAAAAAGCACTTTATTACGTCTACTTGCTGGTATTTATGAGCCGACTAAAGGCGATATTAATATCCAAGGTAGTGTCTCAGCCATGCTAGACATCATGCAAGGGATGGAAGCAGAATTCACGGGTTATGAAAACATTACCATTCGGGGCACTTTATTAGGATTAAGCCCTAAACAAATTAGACAAAAAATTCAAGAGATTGTTTCTTTAACAGGCCTCGGTGACTATCTTGCGATGCCAGTTCGAACCTATTCTTCTGGCATGATGGTGCGGCTAGCTTTTGCTGTTTCAGCCTGTATTAGTCCAGACATTCTTTTAATTGACGAAGTGTTTGCTGCTGGAGATGCCGATTTTGTGCAAACAGCCCAGAAAAAAATGGTATCGTTGCTCGAACAATCAAGTATTGTCGTAATGGCTAATCACTCAGATGGAATCATTCAGGATTTTTGTAATAAAGGTTTATTAATGAACGGTGGCCAAATCATTTATTTTGGTTCAGTAGAGGAAGCCTTTAAAATATATTATCAAACAGGGACGAAACATGATTATAACTAGGACACCATACCGAATTTCTTTTTTTGGTGGGGGAACGGATTACCATACTTGGTATCAAGAACATGGAGCTGCGGTTCTGAGCACAACTATTAATCATTATTGTTATCTACATTGCCGTATTTTAGCCCCTTTCTTTAAACATAAATCTCGCATCGTTTGGTCAAAAGTTGAAGAAATCATGGAACATTCTGATATCCAACATCCAGCGGTCCGGGCTATCTTTGAATATTTAGATATTAAAGAAGGCGTTGAAATTCATCATCAAGGTGATTTACCTGCACGATCAGGTTTAGGATCCAGTTCTGCTTTCACCGTTGGCTTATTGCATGCAATGTATGCTCTACGCGGGAATATTTCTAGCAAACGGGAACTCGCTTGCGAAGCTATCCATATTGAACGAGATATTTTGAAAGAAAACGTAGGCGTGCAAGATCAAATTGAAACAGCTTACGGCGGTTTAAACAAAATTGTTATTCGCCCCGATGGCGATTTTGAAGTAAGCCCTTTAATACTTCCACCTAATCGATCGCAAACATTGCAAGATCATTTATTATTATTTTTTACGGGTGTGTCACGCACCGCATCAGATATTGCTGGCGAAAAAATGAAATCTATTCCGAATAAAAAACTAGAATTACACGGGATAAGACAATTAGTCGATGAGGCAATAAAAATTTTATGCGAAAACAAAGATATTAATGATTTTGGCCGCTTACTACATGAAACCTGGATGTTAAAACGTCAAATTAGCGCCAATATTTCCCCTACTTTTATTGATGATATTTATGAAAGAGCACGCAAAGCCGGCGCTTTAGGCGGAAAATTATTAGGTGCAGGTGGCGGTGGATTCATGTTATTTTTTGTAGAACCGGAAAAGAAACTGCAAGTTTGTGAAGCTTTAAAAGAATTATTGCTGGTGCCTTTTAATTTTGAGTCTAGCGGTTCACAAATTATCTTTTATGATAATTTACGTTATAGCATGAGCTCCATGACTAGACGAGATTATAGACATTTACAAGAACGTGAGCGCTTAAATCGATTACTGAGAGTAGAAGAGGAAACCCATGGATAAGAAAGAACAGTTATTAAAAAACATTAAAGACAATATTAAAGAATATTGCGATACTTATTTTGATTTTTCGTTTAAATCCGACAAACCCACCGTGCATTTGCATGAACCTACTTTTGGGAGTGATGAAATCTTTGCAGCGGTCGATACTATGTTATCAACTTATGTCACTATGGGTAAAAAAGTCAAAGCCTTTGAAAAACAATATGCAACTTACAATCATACTAAATATGGGGTGATGTCGAACTCAGGCTCTTCTGCAAATTTATTAGCAGTAGCCGCTTTAGCAAACCCGGTAACCCCTAATTATTTAAAACCAGGCGATGAAGTATTAGTTCCAGCATTATCTTGGTCCACAACTGTATGGCCTTTAATTCAATATAATTTAATTCCTGTTTTTGTAGATTGCGATTTAGATTCTTTAAATATGGATTTAAATAAATTAGAACAAGCGATTACGCCAAAAACTCGTGCTATTAAATTAGTTCACGTCTATGGCAATCCTTGTTTAATGCATGACATTATGGCGCTTGCTAAAAAACATAATTTATTTGTAATTGAAGATTGCTGCGAAGCCATGGGTTCCCAATACGATGGCAAACCCGTAGGGAGTTTTGGTGATGTAGGAAATTTTAGTTTTTTCTTCTCTCATCACATCACCACTCTAGAAGGCGGTATCACTGTTACCAATAATTTTGAATTAACAGAAACTCTTCGTATTTTACGCGCGCATGGTTGGTCACGTGAAGCCGATGAACATCAAAAGTACGTTGAGAAATACCCCCACATAGATCCAAGATTTATTTTTATTAATTTAGGTTACAATTTACGCCCTACTGAAGTTCAGGCAGCGATGGGTGAAAAACAATTACCTAAATTAGATGCTCTTATTGATAATCGCCGTAAAGCGGCTTCCTATTTCTTAAGTCGTTTAGCTAAATACCAAGATTTTTTCCGTTTCCAAAAAGAAACACCTAAAGGCAAAAATGTCTGGTTTGGCTTTTCATTTATTTTAAAACCCGAAGCGCCATTCACCGTAAAAGAAATAACTGCTTTTATACAACGGCATGGGATTGAAACCAGACCCATTATTGCGGGCAATATGGCAAGACATCCGGCCTTAGAAATGTATAAACATCGCAATGCCGATGAATTATTAAATGCAGATACTGTGATGAATAGTGGTTTTGCGCTCCCCTGTCATCATGATGTCAGCGAAAGCAGTTGTGAATACATTGTTCATGTAATTGATTTGTTTATGAATGAAAAAATTAAAGGCCAAAAAACAACTAAGGCAGCAACCGCATGAAGAAAAAAGTTTTAATTTGTGGAGCGACAGGTTTTATAGGTCGCAACATGGTAGAGCAATTAGCAAAACGTGATGATTTCGAAATTCATGCGGTTAGATTTAATCGTCCTGAATATCATTGTCCGAATGTTCACTGGCATCAAGCAGATCTAAGAAAACCAGAAGACATTGAGCGCGTCATCCAAGGGATTGATATTATTATTCAAGCAGCGGCAACTACTTCAGGCTCAAAAGATATTGTGACGAGACCTTTTATTCATGTGACTGATAATGCTGTGATGAATTCTTATCTTTTTCGCGCGGCGTTCGAACACAAAGTTAAACACGTCATTTTCTTTAGTTGCACCGTAATGTACCAATCCAGCGATAAAGCTTTAAAAGAAACTGATTTTAATGCGAATAAACCCCTGCACCCACGTTATTTTGGTGTAGGCAATACTAAACTTTATACTGAAAAAATGTGTGAGTTCTATGCAGGCATTGGGGAGACTAAATTTACTGCGATCAGACACTCTAATATTTATGGCTCCCACGATAAATTTGATTTAGAACGCAGCCATGTATTTGGCGCCACTATTACCAAGGTCATGACTGCTAAAGATAAAATCACTGTTTGGGGTACAGGTGATGAAGAACGTGATTTATTATACATCGATGATCTAGTTAACTTTGTAGAATTAGCCCTAGCAAATCAGCCCGCTAAATATAGTTTATATAACTGCGGTTATGGAGAAGCGATTAGCATTAAAGATTTAGTCCATAAGATAGTTGCAGCCTCAGGGAAATCTTTAAAAATAGAACATGATTTAACACAACCTACCATTAAAACCAGTCTTTATTTAGATTGTTCACTAGCCAAAAAAGAATTAGGTTGGGAGAGAAAAATAAATTTAGAACAAGGTATCGTAAGGACTATTCAATGGTGGAAATCCCATATTGAATCTAAAATGACTGAGCCTGCCTAAATGAGTTTTCCTCGTGTTTCAGTTATTACGCCCGTTTTAAATGCGGGCGTCATGCTTGAAAAAGCCATCAAAAGCGTCATTGATCAACACTATGATAATGTAGAATTTATTATTCTAGATGGAGGCTCAAAAGATAAGACGCTTGATATTATTAAACAATACGAATCCCATATTACCTTTTGGCGCAGCCATAAAGACAATGGCCCTTCTGAAGCCGTTAATGAAGGCATAGAAAAAGCAACCGGCGATTTAATTGTATTGCTCATGGCAGATGATTGGTACGAGCCAGAGACTTTTAAAGCGATTGCTGAAGCTTATGTAAAACATCCTGAAGTAGACATTTTTACCTGCGGTGGGAGAATCGTATCCAGCGATAAAACTGAATTAGTTTATGCTACTGCTAAACAACTTGATCTTAATTTTTATAATGTTTGTTTTGCTCATTCGGCTTTTTGCTGCCAATTTATCCGAAAGAAATTATATGATCAAATTGGACCGCTCACAAATTTTATCACCTGCGACAAAGAATTCTTATTAAAAGCCATCCTTCTTGGCGCTAAAAATCATGCGATTAATCATTTGGGTCATAATTATCTTGCGCATGATGGGTCAAGCACGTTCAGCAAGAAAAAACCGAATATAATGAAGCTATATGAAGAACATATGGATATTGCAAAACAATTACTTCAGAGCAAAGATTTAAATGAGGAACAGACAAAAATAATCAACCGATGGTATTTGGATAACCAGATAAGGTTTATGCTTCGTACCCTTTTCCAAACTAATTTAAAAAAGGGATTAATGTTAATCAGTGATGGATTTCACGAAAGAAAAATCCGTTGGGTTGTCGCTCTTTTTTTCACCTCTTGGGTGATCTTGAAAAAAAAGATTTTGCGTTAAAAACTCGTCAATCGTAGAACAAACAAATTCAATGTCTTCTTTGCTTGTATCAATAGAAAAAGGAACACCAAGCATACCATCACTTAAATAAGTTGTATTAGATAAATCTTTCACCCTATCCATGTTTTGATAAGCAGGATGAGTATGACAGCCCTTACCCCACCAAGTTCTAGCTTCGATATTATTAGCCAAAAGATGGTCGCGAACTTGCTCCGCTTTCCCCGGAATAAACACATTACAGTTTGCCGTTAACCAATCTAACGATAACCAAGGTTTTAGGCCAATTTTGTTAAAATGATGAATATAATTTGCTGTCACTTCCTTGCGTTGCTGTCTTATTAGAGACCAAGAATCTAACACCACATGCCCTATGGCTGCCTGATATTCTGACATTTTACAATTCATTCCAAGATAACTCGACAAACGCGAAACATCAAAACCAAAATTGGATATACCCTTTATTCGTTTAATTAATTCTTCATCGGTAGAGACAATCATACCACCTTCACCAATGCCAAAAATTTTTGTTGCATGCAAACTTACCATCATAGGAGTTTGCCCAACACTCATTTGTGGGGTATTAAGAATGGTATCAAATGAAGCAGCAGCATCGATAAGGACCGGGATACCTGTTTTATCAGTAAAAGAATCCCAACTCGATCTATCAATGGGAGCACCAAATGGCGATACCGGCATAATCGCACCAATTTCGTGTTCCGCAATAACACCACTTTTCAAAAAATCATAGACTCTATTGGGTGTAATAGTTTGAGTATTTCTATCTACATCAAGGAAATAAGGTTTTAAACCGGCCAAAACAGCAGAAGCAGGAGTTGCTGAAAAAGTCCAAGCGGGCATTAGACAATAACGATCTCTGGGGATATTGAAAGCCAAAAGACTCGAAATTAAAGACAAGGTACCGTTACAAGATATCGAAATTTGGGTTGGCAAAATTCCTAAAAAATTCGCCATTCTTTCCTCAAACTGTTTAAATAAAGACCCAAAATTAGTGTGGCATCGATTGGGTTCGATTTTTTCAAAATAAGGGATCATATGCTCGAGCGGCGGTAAGCTGCTTCGAAGAATCGGCATCAGTGTTTCACGCTTACCTTTCATAAACCTACTCCTGGTTAAACTGGGTTTGAGCCAATAACTTAGTCTTAAGGATTTCTGGATCTAAGCTAATAAGGTTTTCAATAATACTACAATATTCCCCCTGATACCCAGTCAAAAAATGTAATTTAATATCTTGTCTAGCGAAAGCATCTGGATCATATAATGCTGTACCACCTGGGGAATTAATATAATCAGTCCCGGCAAAGTATTTGACTATTTTGATAATCCTCTCCTGGCCCTTAACATTTGGGTCTAGATCCAATTGGCTAGAAAAAGCAATATTAAACGGGAGATCGAGAATGTGGCACACTTCTTTTAAGCAATTCACCAGATAATCGCGCGGCGTTAACTTTAAATGCTTTAATATTTCAAACAATTTTGGGTATTTTATTGTCAAAGCTTCCATTGCTTTAAATTGGTTTAACTCATGCTGCCATAACACTTCCGAATCATCGCGAAAGCGCAAATCTTTGATTTTTACATCCATAGGCTGTTTTAACAAAGGCAACGTTATCCAATTCAATTCATTTTTTGCATTATAAAGCTGGTTTCTATGCACCCACCCTCGTCTTGGAAATTGCACACAATCGTAAATTACAAACAAATCTGCAGCGCAAAACAAACGTAAATAACCCGCGTAAGGAATAAAATAAGGCTGCATAATAGCGATTTTCATGAGTGGCTGACTCTATCTTGGCACCACCTATTCCACATATACAAATAAGCTTCCTCAAAGTTTTGATAAAATTGATCAAAATTAGTTAGTGGCGAACTAAGCATTTCTTCTCTTAATTTTTTACGGTAATCATTTAAGCGCGGTATGTCGTTTGCTAAGCGAACGGCAATGTCTACATACTCATTCGGAGAATGGGCAATAAGCTCAGGGCGTTTAAGTGTTGTTAAAACACTCGGGCCTGATCGAGCAGCCCATCTTTTACCCATTAAGGTCACGACCGGTACTCCCTGAAGAAGAGCTTCGAACATGGTAGAACCGCCATTAACCGGACTGCTATCTAGCATAATATCCATGTTGTTATACTTTTGGAGAGTTGTTGCTTGATCTGACCAATCGTCAAAAATAATTTGAGCTTCAGTTATGCCGTGTTTTAAAAAATGCCCAAGAAAAATTTTACGATACTTTTCGTGTGTTAAAGTAGCGCATTTTAATACTAATTTTGAATGTGGAACAAGATTTAAAACCTGAGACCATAACTCAATTGTTTCCTGGGTTATCTTGTGACTCGCACCAAAATAACCAAAAGTAACAAATTTATTTCCAGCAGCAGGTGTCATTTGAACCAAAGGACCAAATTTTTCGGCGTCAAAATGAACCGCGGCGATAAAATCTTTATGTCGATAAGCATCTTCAACAAAATAAGGTAAGTCACTATCTAGAATTGAAACCTTATCGCTCATCACATAGTCCACACAAGATAATCCTGTGGTCGAGGTATGGTTATACCAATTAATTTGAATTGGAGCGGGGCGGTACGCTAAAGCACCAAAACGATTGATAAGACAAATGCCATTCAGCTCTTGCAGAATATCAATACCATCATCCGCGATTAGTTTAGCTACTTTTTTATCTGACAGCTTTCTAATATCACACCAATGATCCGCGTAGACTTTGTATTTATCTTCAGTTTCTCCATCATCATAGCAATATATTTCAAACTTTGTTCTATCATGTTTTTTAAGAAATGGAAGAAATACATTCTGCGATATACTGTTTGAAAAAAAGTGGCAAACATATCCAATCTTTATTTTTTTATTCACTGCCCTATTTTTTTGCGCACCCCATAAAGGCTTTAATGATTTTTTTTCATAGCGCTCCGCCCAATATCGATGTGCTTCATGCAAAATTTGATTGGTTGCAGAAGAGCTGAGTAATAGATTTTGTAAATATAAACTATGAGCAAATTTATTTTTATTTTTCTTTAAATAGCGTCTATAAAACTCATTGGAACGTTCATGTAAACCTGCGTTAGTCAGCATATTGGCGATTTGCACCAAGGGATGGTACTCGGGGTTAAGTCCAAACTTATAAGCTTTAACTATTTTATTAAGCTCATTCTTGTTAAGAAATAGCTCGCGGCCAATTTCCTTTTCCAAAGCCTTAACATAAAAATAATTTAAATGTTCTACTACATAATTAATAAATGACATTTGTTTACTCTTTTTTTCCTGGCAATATTTTCTTAATTAATGCTTTTGCAAATGAATAACTTTTCTTAGACACGCCTACACCTGTCGGGGATTCCAGATTTAATGAAACCAAATGCCTAAAATCAAACAAAGTCCGGTTGTTCGACGCACTTTCTTCATATTGAACATTTTTAGTGGAAGGTAAATTAATCACGTTTGTTTTCCAAGACGCTTCCGGGATACAATCTTTAGGATGAATTCGAATATCAATACTATAACGTTCTTTACTAAATGATTTATCATAACTCGTACGATGGGGACAATAAGGATCAAATACAATGACATCTCCCAATTCCATTTGTGGACGCCAGCGATTAGGACTTGCTTTTTCATTCAATAAATCATCGGATAAACCTTTGCCATTATAAGCTACATCTATACCATCTTGTTCCCCAAGTTTTTGGGTAAGCTTAAAAGGAACCAAATCCAGGCCTGGCGTTTCACTATCAATTGCCATGAGAGGCATCCAACACGTTACAAATCTATCATCACGGTCAAAAATATCTTGATGCCAAGGTAAAAAATTCTTCCAGTGCGTTGGATCACATCGCCTAATACCCGTAGATTCAACATTAACAACAAACTTCTCTTTACCAAAATACTTCATTAAAGAATCAACAAAATTTTTCTTATCTAAAACACTCTCTAACGAAGATAAACTAGGCAATATCCCTGCGGGATGACCGCCCTCTATAAACTTCAGCGTGTTGGCATTTAATAAGTTATTTTTTTGAAGATTTTTAATTAAATAAAATAAATCCAGAGTTTCTGCCACAAGATGCTGAATTTCAGAAGGCGAAAATAAATTTTTTATAACCAAACAACCATATTGCTTCATTTTATTAATAAAATTTTCTGGGGACAAATCACTGTAGGATATTGTCATATCACTCGACGAAAAATGACTCATTTTAATTTACTCCTTTTCTAAAGTTGCTAACCCAATTCCAGTTTTCCCAAATCCATTGCCATTGTAAAACATGTATCTTTTATCATTTAGAGTCACAACTGAAGGAAATGACAGCATAACAGAATCCCATCCCTCTTTTGGACGTTCTAATTGAATAGCATCGTCCTGACGTGTCCAATTTTTTGCATCTTTAGATTCAGCATAACCAATTAAATAAGCGCCATTTCCTTCACGAAAATCTACTACGCTACGATAGCTGTACCACATTTTATAAATTCCATCTTCTTTAATAACACTCGCATTGGAAATACATTCATGATCATAAGTTTTATTAATAGCAACGACATGGTCTCGCTGCCAATGGATACCATCTTTTGAGTGACCATAATAAAGTGTGAAAAGCCCCTCAAACCGGCCCTTAATGGGAACCCATTTCTCCAAGCATAAATACCACATATGCCAAATATCTCCGTCTTTTAAAACACAGGGATTATTTGAAAAAATAGGTTCTTTATCGGTTCTATCAAAAAGCGGTGCGCGTGAATATCGTTGAAAATTATGCCCATCATCATGGCTCACTGCCATACCGGTAGTAAGACGATGAGGAGTTAATTGCAACGCATTCCAACCATGATAATAAAGATAAACCTTATCTTCATGTTTCAAAATCGAGCTGGGGGTAACTCCACAATCATCGAAAGTACCCGGATCTCCTAAATCAAGCACCGGTTTATCACTATAACCTATTACATCCAGAGGGTTATCTTTTGAAACATCGACATAAGCTGTTCGACCCCGATTATTTTTATCTCGCGTAGTAAAGAAAACTCTAATTCTATCGTCCATCACAAAGGCTTTGGGGAATGAGGCATGTGAATGCATCCATTCTGAGTTTTGATTGACTTCAAATACAACACCCATTTTTTTCCATTGTTGGGTATTTGATTTTAATAATGTCATTGTTACCTATTCTCCTTCAATTAATTCTGCCAATAACTCGGAAAATATCCCTGTAAATTATCAGGATCAGTTTGATATTTTTCACATAAAGCCTGATAACTTTCGCTATTATAAATTTGTCGCAACGAATAAGTGGTGTGCGCGATTCCGCCAAACCGAGCTTTAAATTGTTCCAGAGAATCGTTATCCCTTACTCCGCAACCTAATTGCATCCAGGAAAGATTTTGATTTTTAAAAAACTGAATCGCTTCCCAAATTATCCCTCGAGCATGCTGTCTTCCCTCAGGAGTGGATGCAATCATATAGTAATCAACCATATCACCAAAACAAATGAAAAGCGCTGAAGCTTCAATTTCATTATCCACTACAATCGAAAATAAAAACCCAAACTCGGAATTAATTAATGCCTTCCAGGCTTCTGCCCCAAAGTTATAAATAGAAGCTGTATTTCTATTTTGTAATGACAAATCATATAGTTTTACAAAAGCATCGACATAATCAGTAGATTTAGTTGTTTCAATCTTATATTTTTTATTAATCCATTGTTTTAAACGCTGCCTATGATCCGTAGAAAGCTCACTATAAAGAGTATCAATATCTTTTCTTAAGTCGATGTAATAAGCTTTTTTTCCGGGAAATAATTGATTGCTGCTCAACCCTAATTCATTTTGAAAAAAAGGATGCATAGCAAAATGGCCGCACACAAAACCTTGTTCTTTAAAAAACGAATTCCTCGTTTCCATGTAATTTTCAAAAAAACCTTCAGTAATCATTCCAGAAAAACCATAAGGTGTTGTTACATCATAGGGATCATCAGAATATTTTTTGCGGAGAGAAATAGGACAAATGGCCCGAAAGTTATCTGCCTCAGCGGTATATAAAAATATTTCCCGTTTTGAAGCGAGATGCATAGCAAGATTATACCAATGCGTGTGCGCATAAGTATGCGGAACAGATTGTAATGTCTGCTCCCATTCCGCTTGATTATTCAGTGGTACAAGTTTCTGCATTAGCATGTTGTTTTATCGTTTCTTTTTCGATTGGAAAAACCCCTAGCATAGGTCTAATGCGCTCTTTTAACTGAGGATGTAAAGCACGGTCAACTAAAGCTTGTATATTGCGATTATTGAGATCTACATAATTTTCAAACCAAAACCAAAAACGCGCAATTTCAATTCTAAAGGGAACATGTTCTTCTTGCTGCGCAGCCCATTGAATATTCGTGAGCAAGACTCTAGCATCCAATACACCAGCCCATAACGCTTCTCGAATATAAAGCGTTTGATCAATCTGTTTTGGTTTATTCCAATCAAAGTAAAATCCTTTTTCGTGAGATGAACACATATAAAATGTAAAATTAGAATGTTCGCCCTCAATCTCTACACGGACATTCACGTTAAAATTCACATGTTCTTTAGTAACAAACTGATTAATATGGCTCAAATAAGAACGCGTTCGCTCTAACATATTTTGAACGGGCGCTCCATCTAACCATTCTCTTAGTTGGGTTACTTTAGGTCGAAGCTTATCTCTCACTTCATCAATCAAAGCAAGATAATTATCCCAATTTATTTCAGTGTGATTCCGAGTTAAACCGTCTTCTAATGTCCAAGTATCGGTTGGGTACATAATAACAACATCAATATTTTTTTCTGGATAGTTTTGTTTTACAAAGTCTTCGAAAAGTTTAGGCGTTGCTCGATTTGACCAGTTACAGTGATACAATCTATCATCTAACCATGCAAAATCTCCGGCAAACGGTGCGATGCGTTTAATACGCAATAAATCAATCATATTTCGTTGTTGGCCCCAACCATGTTTCTTATTCGCTGAGGCTTTTCGCATTTCTTCAACCGACATACGAAAGCAACCCGGAAACATAGACACGCCTGAATACTGAATAAACCCTAAATCAATTTCGCCAAATCGCTCATTCACCTCACGATAGACATCAGAATCCGAAGGACAATCATTCATATTTAATATTTTTTGACCGTGATGCTCCAAAACAAACCCTGAATTTTCCCAATCCCAATATTTAGTTTTTGCAGCAGGAATTAATGTCAAACGAGTACCAGCCCCAAGCTCTAAAGTTTGGAAGGGTTTAATTTTTTTAATATTATAAAAACCTAATTCACGTAAAGTACGCTCAACCATTTGCGCTCTTAATCCCGGATAATCTACATATTCGGGTAATAAAATTCTCAAATGCCTAGGGAATTGATTAAGCGATGGAATATGAAGGTGATCTTCATGAGGATGACTAATAAAAATAGTATCGATATCTTTCGCGACTTCTTCAGGAGTCATGATAGCCGCTGGAAATTTCCAGGTGGTAAAAGCATAGACAGGTTCATTTAAAATCCATGGATCGGTTAATAAACCGCCAAACTTGCCGTTAATTTTAATACAGGCATGAGAAACATAAGTGATTGTAAGCTTGTCCATGACACCGGTCTTTTGATAGGATTGGAGCATTGAATTGTAGGTAAAACCCCTTGATTTATCAAGTTGAAATATATGAATAAACCTAATTACACCGTTCTTGTTGATCATTACGAACAGTGCTTTGCAGAACATGGGACCACCTCAAAAGGGGTCGATTGGCCAAACCAAACTGATTTGGATAAGCGCTATCAAGTCATGTTAGATCTTTTTTCTCATGAACCCATTGATAAACCATTAAAAATCTTAGACTTGGGGTGTGGGTTTGGTGGATTGGTTGAATATCTAAACAGATCAAAATCTAAGCATTCTATTATTTATACTGGATCTGATCTATCTGAAACGATGATTAAATCAGCTCGTGCTTTATACCCCAATCATCAATTTATTACTCAGGATATTTTAAAAAATCCCTTAAAAGAAAAAAGTTACGATTATGTCCTCATGAATGGGGTATTGACTGAAAAACAAACACTCTCTTGGGATCAAATGCGGACATTTGCCTGCCATATCATTCAGGCTGCTTTTAAAATAGCTCAAAAAGGAGTCGCTTTTAATGTGATGAATTATCATGTAGATTGGTGCCGCCCAGATCTTTTCTATTGGTCTTATGAAAATCTAGCGGATTTTTTGCATGAAAATTGCTCAAAGCATATTTCTTTCCGATCGGATTATGGGCTTTATGAATTTACGACTTACCTTTATAAAGAAGCAAGAATTTAATCATGACCATTACCTATCATTCTCCAAAGCCGAACCATGCACACCTGCTTGAGATTTTCTTCCAAGAATCACTTCAACTCAATTTTTCGTACCTTCCTAAAGAAGCTCATTTTCATTTTCAAGCACCCTGGAAAATTGATAAGTTAATACCTAGACTTGAAAATCCATCCGGTCTTTTAATTTGCGCTTGGGAAAATGATCAAATCATTGGCTTAGTTTATGGCACAGGTCCAGAAGGCGGCGTAGGTACTATCATTTGGTTAATGGTACATCCTGATTATCAAAATCAACATATCGGTAAAGAATTATTATCTCAAGCAAAATCTCACTATAAAAATCAAAATGCACACAAAATTAAATTAACCGTGCACGATGAAAGAGCAATGAAATTCTATGAAAGAGAAAATTTTATCAAAGAAGCTTTACACAAAAAACATTGGTGGGAATTGGATTTTTGGGCTCTAAGTTACTTTATAAGGTAAAACAAATGCACCGTACGGAAAATATCAACTTATACTTTTGTCTTTTTTGTTTTTTCTTAGCTCAATTCTTATATAGTTTAGTAGGCGCAGGTTTTGGAAGCGCCTTTTTGTCTGATATGGTTTACCCACAATTTTGGATTCCCTGGGAAATAGTAAAAGCACATCCTTGGGAATCTTTGTTTTATTACCATGTTCAATCCCCACTTTTCACCGCTTACACGTTTTTATTTGCGCTAATTTTTCCACCTGATGGCCAGCTGGGTATCTATTTTCTACATACTATTCTTGGACTTCTAGCGATTACTTCATTATACAAGATTATGCGTTATTTACAGATCAACAAAACCTTAACCACTTATTTAATTCTAGCGTTTATTTTGAGCCCCTCATTCAATCTTTATCAATCTTGGGGTATCTATGATTTTCCTGTTGTATGCTTGATTTTAATTTCAACCTATCTTTTTATGAAATTTCTAGA
Organism: Gammaproteobacteria bacterium; assembly: GCA_013287085.1. GTDB lineage: Bacteria > Pseudomonadota > Gammaproteobacteria > DSM-16500 > DSM-16500 > JABDEM01. Next base: position 54,479 of record JABDEM010000001.1, on the reverse strand, counting down.
ATCTTCAACATGGCTAAATGGATTTCTTTTTTTCCTAACGATTAGTATTTTATGCAATATTCGACCTTTATATCACATTATTTTTTATTTTATACCTCTAACACTCATCCTGCTTTTGGTTCTGAAACAACATAGAAAAATTATTTTACAGTCGTGTTTAATTCCTTTTTTATTAATTCTGGCACCCTACGCAAAAAATTACTATCTATTCCATATCTTTACACTGAATAGCTGGCAAGGTGAAGTATTATCGAATGCGACACTGCAATGGAATGTCACTTTAAAAGAAAGATTGGAAGGAGTTAAAAAAGGGTTTTTTTCGGATTTAGCCTTATGCCCGCACACCGCTGATGGTTGGCCTGATAAAATGGCTAATATGGGCTATACCAGCTCCTACTGTTATGATGTAGTCGCTCAGAAATATCGAGACGCCTATATAAAAAAATTAAACAAAGATTACAGTCACATTGCTATTTTAAATACAACCCCGGATGCAAAAAGACTACATCGCAATGTTTTAGGTAACATTGGGATGTCTCAAGAATATGGTAAAAACGCCATAGCTGCTTTAATTCATTACCCGCATGCTTATTTTTCCTCTATTAACTTAGGATGGGAGTCGTATTTCTCAAAAACAAATTATTTTTATTCTGAAATGGGAAACCCGAGAAATTTACCCGATTCATTATTAACAAATTGGCTCGCATACTATCCTCATATTTCCCATTCAATCCATTCTATTGATATCAATAAAAGTATATTTTTATTTTATGGTTTACCCTTTCTTGTGGTATTTGGTTTTGCGTATACAAGATTGCAAAAATACTTGCCTCATTTTTGTATTGCTTATTTTGCGGGGTTTTTATTTATTAAAATTCTCTCTGTATGGGATATGTTAGGCTATGCTTTATTCTTATCGATAATAGTTATTGTGGGTGCTCGGTTAGAAAAAAATAACAATTTAACTTGGGATACCAAAAGACTAACCATCGTTTACATATTATGCAACATCATTTACACCACTCTTTTTATTAATTTTACAACGAGCTCTGAAGAAAATAGGTATCGTTTTTACATTGATGCATTATTTTTAATCCTATTAGGATTATTGATTGAATCAGTAATACTACCCACTGCACATCGAATAATCACCTATCTAAAACAAGGTCTGCAATATGAAACAAAGCCTTAATTTATCTTTTCTGTTAGTGCTTGCACTAATAACCAATTTCGAACTTATTGTGACCCTTGAAAATAGCGTTTCACAAAAAGGGTGGGGTCTGCTTGCCAATTTAAAACCTCTACCTACTATCAAGTTACACTCTTTTTCCTAACAGAATGGATTGTTGCTTTCGCTGCTATATGCTAAGCTTTTTCCCTAAAATCAATAGGAAAACAACATGCGTTTTTTCAAAAATAAAAAAGTATTAGTCACGGGTGGCACTGGATTGATTGGTCGCCCACTCGTTGAAATGCTACAAGTGCAAGGCGCTCAAGTAACTGTGGCATCCCTCGATGACCCCAGCCGCGCACCTAAAGGCATAACTTTCATCCAAGCCGACTTACGTGAATTCAGCAATTGCCTAAATATTTGTAAAGACCAAGAAATCGTCTTCCAATTAGCTGGCGTCAAAGGCTCTCCGGCTATGACCGCAAAACGCCCTGCCAGCTTCTTTGTGCCAACAATTACCTTTAGCATCAATATGATGGAAGCAGCACGCCGATCTGGCGTCGAACGTTTTCTTTTTACCAGCTCAGTCGGAGTTTATGCGCCCGCTGAAGTCTTTTATGAAAATGATGTTTGGCAAACCTTCCCTTCACCTAATGACAGATTTGCCGGCTGGGCTAAGCGCATGGGTGAATTACAAGCTGAAGCTTACAAAATAGAATACGGCTGGGATAAGATTTCTATCGTCCGGCCAGCCAATGTTTATGGCCCCTATGACAATTTCGACCCTAATAACGCCATGGTTATTCCAGCACTTATTCATCGCGCTATGAGTGGGGAAAATCCCTTAACTGTATGGGGAGATGGTTCCCCTGTTCGTGATTTTATTCATGCCCGTGATGTGGCTCGAGGCATGATGCTAGCAGTTGAGAAAGGGATCAATGAACCTATTAATCTAGGCTGCGGCTCTGGTGTTACTATCCGTGAAATTGCAGAAATTGTGGCTAAAAATGTTCCGAACGGACCTATTCCCTTGGTTTGGGATAGCACCAAACCTAAGGGTGATGCTAAACGTTTAATGGATATGACACGCGCTAATTCTCATGGTTTTAATACCCAAATTTCAATTGAAGCTGGCATTAAAGAAACAATCGAATGGTATGCGAATAATCAAAACACTTTAAATAATCGTTATAATGCTTTCACTGAAAAAGCTCATTTACCAAAAGAGACTGTATGAAAAAAGTAGCCATAATAACCGGAGGAAGTCGAGGCATTGGTGCAGCCACTACTAAAGAATTAGCAAAGGCGGGATATGCCGTTTGTATTAATTATCATTCTGCAAAAGATAAAGCAGAATTATTAGCATCGAATATTAATAAAAATGGCGGGAGAGCAATTGCAGTTAAAGCTGATGTTGCGAAAGAAAAAGATATTTTAGCTTTATTTGAAACAGTAGATCACGAATTAGGCCCCATAACTGCCCTTGTAAATAATGCCGGTATCAACGGTGGAATTTCTACAGTAGAAAATATTACCTCAGAATGCTTACAATCCGTTTTTGCGACCAATGTATTCGGAACTTTTCTCTGTTGTCGTGAAGCAATCAGACGCATGAAACAAGCAGGTTACGGCAGTATCGTCAATGTCACTTCAGAAGCGGCTCGTTTTGGCGGAAATCAATTATCACATTATGCTGCCTCCAAAGCTGCTATTAATACTTTTACGGTGGGCTTTGCAAGAGAAGTCGCGCCATTTAATATCCGAGTTAATACCGTCAGTCCCGGCGTCATTGATACGGAAATACATCAAGCCTCACCGCCCGATAGATTAAAAAACTTGATAGCCTCTCTCCCCACAGGGAGAATGGGCGCACCGGAAGAAGTTGCGCAAGCCATTGTTTGGTTATTGTCCGATCAAGCTTCTTATCTTTCAGGAACTATAGTGCCCATAACGGGGGCCCGATAAATTTAGGAGAAAACTATGCTGCAATCTTATTTAGAATTGGGTTACCACATTGAACCTAATATTTTCACTGATGAAGAATGTGAACAATTAATCGAAGCCTCCAAACAATTAGAAAATTATAAAAACGGCACGCATAGACCCCAAATGATGCCGCATCGCCAAAATGATATTTATCTAAATGCCATGCGCAAACCCAATCTTGTCTCTATTATTAATCAATGCGTCGATGGAAAAGCCGCGGGATTACAAACCGAATTTTTTTATTGTAAACCGGGCACACGTGGATTTTCTCTTCATCAAGATAATTTTTTTGTTCAAGCACCCTTAGGTGTATTCGCTTCAGCTTGGATTGCATTAACCGATACTTATTTAGAAAAAGGTGGATTGATTGTATATCCGGGCACACACAAAGAAGGCTTATTACCTGTTAAAAAACTAACTGTTGAAAAAGACAGCGGGCAAGATCCTAATGCTAATAACGAAGAAACGGTTGTTCCTCCTCAATATAAAGTCCTAAACGTATCTGTACCTAAAGGGGCTGCACTTTTTATTCATGGTCATCTGGTTCATGGTTCAAACCCTAATAAAACAGATCAATGGAGATATGTTTTATTAAATACCTATATACGTACCGGGGAAAAATTTAGACCTGGCAACTATGCACAAAGAGAAGAGATCGTATTATAAGTCCCTAATAAAAACCTTATTTTTCAGCTTATCTTTATTGGCCTGTAGCTCTGTTAATGCCTCTTTTGTCCATTGAATTTGCTCTGCTGTTGGGAACTTTATCCTAGGAGGAAGCACAGGGTTTTTTTCATATAAAAAACTCATACCCGGCGGTTTTTCTTGAAATATTTTACTGATGCGGTTTGCAGCTACATTAAAAAAAATAGACGATGCCACTTTTGTCTTAAAGATAAACCTCTTAATCCTATGTTTCATAGTACGAGGTGCATTTATCATCTTAAACAAAATATTCCAAATTTTGCGTTTCAATACAGAGACTATTTTCATATCTATTTACTCGCCCATAAAATTAATTTCCTGAACATTAAACTAGCCTTAATACGAGGCAGAGTAAGCACTTTGCGAAGTAAGTTTTGCGAATATACAACCAAACGTTGAACAGCATAAGAGACTTCTAACAATTCTTTTCCTTCTCGATCCACAATACTGATTGTTCTTCTGTGTTCTTTTGTGATGAGCTTAAATTCCTTTATCTGATTGGTATAAGCCCACATGTAACAGTACATTCTTCGCGCTAAATAACTAAAATGCTCTTGCATTTGATGCGAGGTAAGGCGATTCCATTCTTTCAAGTTTCTTTTATGCCTTACGACCTGGTCTTCTGGAGAAACTCCTACTCCAAATTCTAAACCATCCATTTCAATCTCATGTACCACCACGTCTCGACAATGGCCACCCTCTCTATAAAAATTAAAATAACTGCCTGGGCCCAAAGCAAAATGAAAAGCAACACACTGTTGATAAGCATCAGAACCCCAACAATTTCCTGCCCCTTCGGTCAGCTCTAACCATTTTCTCGTATAAATAGGAAAACTATCAGGACGAAACGTGCATTCATAATGAGTAGCATAATTAGCAATTTTCATGGAGGAAAGGCGTAAGCGAAACACATCATCTGGAAAAAATTTTTTATATTTTTGTAATATCAAATCCCAATGCTTAGTTTTAAACCGTGGTTCATCTGACAGAATCTGGATAAAATGACCGCTAGACATGAAAAAAAGTTGTTCTACTGGAAGCCAGACAGAAAAAATGCCTTCTAGCCTCGGAGTAATAATATATTTAATATCAAAGGGTCTTTTGTTAACTTCAGCTTCAATAAAAGGTCGAGACTCTGGCAAATCATCGTCTAGCTTTATCAACACTTCCACTTGAGAAGGGTCAGAAATCGTTTGCTCTATATTATCTAAAAAACTCCTAACATTTTCTAAATATCTTGAAGGAATAATAAAACTAATCAATTTTTCCATTAAATCACCCGCGGCAATGGTGAAACATTCATGACATCATTATAATCACAAAGATGACGGCGCTGATCAACAAAGCTGCCCACAATCACGTTAGCTTCTTCAGGACTTTGACTCACTTGATTTAAAAGCGCCCGAACCGCAACGACCGCTTCCTGAGGCTCAGTTATTGCACATTGCTGAATTAGTGATTGAATACGAGTTTCTTCTTCTGGATTTTTAACCCAATTTTTTTTAGCTAACTCCAAAGCAAAATCATAATACCCTAACAATAAAGCACACGTAAAAAGAGTATAAGATTGGCGTTCTGATAATTTTATATTTTTACTCGGATGGAATGGATCTTTAAAAAATACGGCATCGCCATAAAATGCGCGTTCACGAGTCGCATACTGCTCTTTGCTTAAATATTTACAAGAACGATGATGAAAAAGAGGAAATCCATAAAAGCTAAAACCATATTGTCTCAAAAATGATTCTACATCTGAAAACAATTTTTGATTTTTATAAAGTTCACAAAAAGAAACTTCACAAACGACTGCAACCGTTCTTTCGGTTAAAGTTCTTTTTGCTCCCTCAAGAATTTCATATTCAGTGCCTTGAGTATCAATCTTTAAAAATTCACCGCAATTAGAATGATCTGCTAATTCATTAAAAAGTACATGATCTAAAGTATCCGTCATTAAGGGACATTGGCCGATCTCTTTCCATTTCACCATGTTATATCGATCAACAAAATCTGAATTGGGACTTAAGAGTGAATGATTCGTATCAGATGAAAGTAATTTTAATGAAGCTTCGCCTTGTTGATTGGAAAGCGCAACAGGATATAAAAGAAATTCGCTCCAGTGTTCAGCAATATGCTTATCTTTCCTCAACCGTTCACATTCTTCTAGATCAGGCTCAAATGCTAATACAGAAGTATATTTTGCTAAAGCATCAACGATAAGATGCACCCCGCCTCTTGCACCAATATCAATAAAACCTAAAGGATTGGCTTTTAAAGCTTTTCCTGGATTTGATTCAGTAAAAAGTGGATTTTGAGTGAGAAAATTAGGTTCTTTAACATAATGCATGAACAAAACTCCTTTAAAACGGTCCCTTAAACTCATCAATCTCCGCTCTAGCATCAACCGGCGGCTCCCAAGCTTTTGCACTTTTGCCTTTCACCATTTCATAAGCTTTCACAGCAATCGTACGGCCATTAGGATAAAAAAGATTTTCTAAAGGTCTGGTCGTAGGACAAGTGGTTGGTGCAAATCCCATGCGCGCGATCGCCGGCAATACATGGTCTTCTTCTTGAAACATTTCAATCGTTCTTGAAAGTATTTCACTACTAGCACCGCAAGTCAGCCATGCGTTATCGACTATTAATAATTTTTTGGTTTTTTGGACTGATGCAACAATAGTATCCATATCTAAGGGCCAAAGTGAAATCGGATCAATAATTTCAGCGCTAATTCCAATACTATCTAAATGTTTTCGTGCGCGTAAGGCTTCCATAACCATGTGTGAAATGGCAACAATAGTGACATCACTCCCCGGAACTAAAATTCTCGCTTTACCTAAAGGTACTTCGTAGGAATTTTTAGGCACAAAACCTTCAGTGGAATATAACAATCGATGCTCAATAAAAATAACGGGATTGTTATCTCGAATCGCTGCAATCATACAACCTTTTGCATCATGAGCATTGGACGGAGCCACTACTTTTAATCCAGGAATATGCATAAACAAAGAATGCAGGGCTTGAGAATGTTGTCCACCCTGCCCCCAAGATCTTCCAATCATAGTACGTACGACTAACGGCACTTGTACTTGGCCGTTATACATATAGTGGGCTTTTGCAGCCATATTTACTAATTGATTCATGCATAACAACATGAAATCCATACGAATATGAGTATGAATAGGACGGTAACCCGCCATTGCGGCGCCAATCGCAACACCCGTCATAGCATCTTCAGAAAGTGGGGTTCCAAAAACACGATCTCTGCCAAATTTTTCTACCAAGCCCAGAGTTGAGCCTTGAATGCCTTTATGATCATCCACATCTAAACCAAATAAAAATACATTGGGATCACGGGTCATCTCTTGATCAAAAGCTTCACGTAGTGCTTCGAAATAACGAATCAAATGTAAATCTTGTTGATCTTTTTGAAGAGAAGTTGCTACTGAATTAGTGTGCATAGACATGGGTATATAACTCCTCAGCAGCTGGATAAGGACTATTTTCCGCAAAAATTTCTGCGTCTTTAATCATATCAGTGACTTCTTGTTGAATTTGGTTACGTGTATTTTCATCTAACATTCCGGCTAAGCGATCAATTTGATCGTTCTTTTTCCAGCGTGCATATTCTTCTAGATCGCGATAATTATCTTTATGATCATCAAATGGCCCTACGTGTTCTAACCAGCGATAAGTCGCGCACTCAATAAAAATTGGGCCTTCGCCTGTGTTACGAATTTTTTCTGCAGCAGAAGATATAGTTTCTCGAATTTTAAATACATCAGCATCATCAATTTTGTGCGTTTCAATACCGTAAGTTTGAATGCGTTCACAGAGTTTTTCAGTAGCCCAACGTCTTTCAATAGGAGTGTGAATCGCTAATCGATTATTTTCACATACAAAAATCATGGGGAGTTTGCGTAATGCAGCGAAATTAATGGTTTCGTAAAAACAACCTTCTTCTGTCCCACCATCACCAAAGACAGAAACCACAATGCGTTGCTTGCCTGTCTTTTTGGCATCGAATTTCATCGCTAAAGCTAAACCCGCAGCAATAGGGATGGTCGTGCCTACAACAGCTGACGCTCCTACTACACCATTTTTCATATCGACTAAATGCATGGAACCCGCTTTGCCACCAGCACAACCTTGGCTTTTTCCATAGAGCTCAGCCATCATTTCTCTTAAATCTCCACCCTTGGCAATATAAGTCGCATGGCAACGATAGGTATTAGATACTAAATCATCTTTATTCAAAGGATCGCAAATGCCAACTGCTATAGATTCTTGTCCAACTGATAAATGAACAGGGCTTTTTACGGCATCGGTATGATAAATCTCGGCAAGTCTCAATTCTAACTTCCTGATTAATAACATTTTTTTGTATAATTGCGGGGCTAGCTTATCCATTACATCACCTTATTGTTTTTGCAGGTTAAAAATCTATCGGAAATGGGGTAAAACATCAAATGATTTCAACGCTGGAGAGTAATTTTGAAGCTCTGAATTGGGTAGCACACCTAACTTATCCAAGATGGCTAGACTCGCATGTTCGCGATTTAGTGTATAAAAATGCAACCCAGGGGCTCCGCCTTTAATAAGGCGACTACATAATTCATGAACCACCTCTAAACCTAAAGCCAAAGTAGCCGATTCATCATTCGCATAAACCGCTAAGCGCTTATACAACCATTGTGGAATTTCAGCCCCACAAGTTTTTGAAAAACGTACTAATTTCTCAAAACCGGTAATAGGCATAATGCCTGGAATAATTGGTTTCGCTATTCCATACTTTGCGCATTTATCCAGAAAATAAAAATACGCATCGGGATTATAAAAATACTGGGTAATCGCGCGATTGGCACCTGCGTCAAATTTACGTTTAAGATTTAACACATCATCAATAGCAGATTGCGCTTCCGGATGAAATTCAGGGTAAGCTGCCACTTCAATTTCAAAATGAAACCCAGTTTTTTCCCTTATAAATTGCACTAATTCAAACGCATATTTAAAATCACCTGCATAAGGCATTTCAGCAGGTAAATCGCCTCTTAAAGCAACTAATCGATTTATACCTATGTTCTTATAATGCGTTAAAATTTCTAAAAGATTATCTTTAGTAGAACCCAAACAAGCTAAATGCGGAGTCACCGGAATTTCTGTATTATTCTGCAACATCGAAACGGTATTAAGCGTCCCTTCTCGAGTTAGCCCACCTGCGCCATAAGTGACGGAAAAAAATTGCGGGGCATACTCTGCTAGGGCTTTTGCAGTATGTTCAAGGTTTTTCAAGCCTTCCAAAGTCTTAGGAGGGAAAAACTCAAAACTGATATTGGGGATGTCTTTTTTCATATAATCTCTAAATCATATCCACGGTTACGATAGCAAATTAGGAGGGGCCATGCCAAGTCCTATCTTCTTCTGCAGAGAACCTAGCGTTTTTCCCGCGATTAAATGAGGGTATTTGCCAAGCATGAGCCGACGAAGATCATAGGGAGCATATTCCACTGGAACTGCAATAAACTCATCCATAAATCCAAAAATATCATAGCCATGATAAGCCGGTTGATAATGTACAAATATTTTTTCTACCTCCCCATTAAGCTTTTTCATTTGCGAAAATTTAGGATAAGCAAAAATAGCTGCAAGATATTTATTATGACTTAGCCATCTTTTTTGCGCTTTATGGCGATTATCGAGCACTTGATCAATATTCTTATTCGTTACATAAACTATCCCACTCTTAGGATCAGCTTTTCCATTAATTATGGTCGAAAGTATTATTTCTCCCGCCGCATAATTAAAATGACGATCATCCCCTCCAAAATAATTATCGATATCTTCACTAAAATCTAGTGCAGTAGAAAAATCCCAATAAGCAGTAATCTTAGCGACCCCACGCAACCAACGGTCTACATAACTTCCAAGACCAAATTTTTCTGCTGTGACCCAGTGTGTGGCGTGTTGAGGAGAAATATAGATATCGAGTTTTATATTTTTATCTTTCGCAAACTGAACGATTCGTTGCAAATAATCAAATGCATCAGGATGTAATAAAGCCGCATCGCCTTCTTTTTGAAAACCTGAATACAAACTTGAAATATAATGAATTGAAAATGCTAACGCATAAGTTTCAACTTCACTTTGACCCAAGATCAATTTATTAGGGATTTTGAGATTAACAGACTCAGGAAGTAATTCATTTGTAGCAGGCGCCTTCGCAACGAGCGCTCCTATTTTAGTATCAAGATTATCAATTCCTGCAGGGACCTTGAGAAAAATATTTCTAATATTTTTTAGTATCTTATGATTTACAAATAATACTCGTACTGAATCTTTAGTACTCTGCAATGTCATCGTGGTTTTAAGATAAAGTTTTAAGGGCACATAAGTTTTATTAAATACATCAATATCGGGTGTCGTTGGCTGAGGCGGTACTTCATTCGTGAAAAGATGCCATTCAAGCCCTATAATAACGTGTTTAAGTTTAGGGTTATTCTTATAAGCATGCTGCAGCAGAGCATAGATCTCAAATAAAGAACCCCCATTCACCCCAGCATTAAGAGGTTGCAAATAGGAGGGCACCAGTTTATCCAAACGAGGATTGTAATTAGTATATTGATCATTGGTAAACGACGACAGAGAATCTCGCATAGCATAACCACAATCAACCGTAGAGGTACCAAGAAGAAGCGTATCGGGTTTTTTCTGTATAATTTTGACAGCTTTTGTTAAATAACTTATGTTTTTTAAATCATCGGGTCGTTTTTTTATGACTCCACGAAATATATCATAAGGATCTACCATAATATTAAATAACACTATAAAAATTAAGGTAGTACAAAATGTTATTCCAATTAATAGCACATTCTTTCGGTATTTTTTCATAGCCTTAACTCACACACTAAAACTGAAAATAAATAAAATTATCACTTTTACCCAAACCTAAAATACCCAGTACTAACATTAATACAATGGGAATAGCGATTCTCATTTTAGGTTGGCGGTTTATGACGATTTGTTGAGTATTAGGTACTGCAACAGCCCAGCAAACAAATAGGCTAATACAAATAATCATCATAGTAGGTGTTACCGATAAACTAGAAGGCCAGGAATAAGCGTGATTATAGCCTATCATGGATTTTAATAGAGATGTGGCGGCTGACAATGTCTGAGCCCGAAAAAATACCCAAGCGATGACAACCGCAAAAAAGGTTATAACCCAAGCTAAATAACTAGAAAGCTTTAACCCCGTTACTTTCCAAAAATGATTAATCGCAAGATAACTCCCATGCAACCCACCCCAAATGACAAAAGTCCAAGAAGCACCATGCCAAAGGCCGCCTAAAAGCATAGTAATAAATAAATTTATATAACGACGCAATGCCCCATTACGATTTCCACCGAGCGGAATGTAAAGATAATGACGCAAAAAACTAGACAAAGAAATATGCCAACGACGCCAAAAATCAACAATAGAAAGTGCTTTATAGGGCGAATTAAAATTAAAGGGAATGCGAACATTCATCAATAATGCAAGCCCAACCGCCATTTCAGAATAAGCTGAAAAATCAAAATAAATTTGAAAAGTATACAATAAAGCTGCAACCCATGCGTCAAATAGGGATAAATGGTGTGCATTCTTAAATAATGGATCAACAAATAACGCTAAGTTATCTGCAATAATAATTTTCTTAAACAATCCAATACTAAAAAATTGGATTGCCATAGAAACTTTTCTCGCAGAGGGTCTGCCAAACCGCTTGCTTTCAATCTGCGGAATAGTCGCATTATGCATTAATATGGGTCCGGCTACTAAATGCGGGAAAAATGAGACAAATAAAACGTAATCTGAAAAGCGATATTTGCTCTGTTTGCTGCGCGCGCAATCCACAATATAAGCAATCTGAGTAAAAGTAAAAAAAGATATCCCAACTGGTAAGATAATCTCAGGTAAAGTTAAGCCAACCCCAGTTAAAGCGCTAAAATTTTGCAGAAAGAAATTCGTATATTTAAAATAAGCCAGCAAACTAAGATTCGCAATCAATCCGAGAATTAAATAATATTTTTGCCTATTCGCACTTCGCGCATCCGTAATAGTATTTCCAAGAAAATAATTAAAAACGATAGAAATAGCAAATAGAAAGAGGAAGCGCCAATTCCAATAGGCATAAAAAAATAAAGATGCAAAACCTATCCACCATATTGAAGCGCGCACTTTGCGAAAATACGTTAGACCATAAAAAACCAACATCGTAACGGGTAAAAATATAAATATAAATTCATAAGAATTAAATAACATAACTATCCCACTAAATAAGGCGCAAGCCAGCGCTTAATTTCATCAATATTCATGTTTTTACGTTGCGCATATTCTACAACTTGATCATCTCTTACTTTACCTACGGCAAAGTACTGAGCCTCAGGATGCGAGAAATAAAATCCAGAGACTGAAGATGCAGGATACATAGCAAAATTCTCTGTCAATCGAATCAAAGCCCGATTAGGCGCATCTAACAAATTAAATAATTTTTCTTTCTCAGTATGATCAGGACATGCTGGATACCCAGGCGCCGGGCGTATCCCTTTATATTTTTCTGCAATTAAATCTTCATTGGAGAGAGTTTCATGAGGCTCATAGCCCCACCATTCTTTTCGGACCTTGGCATGCATATATTCAGTAAATGCTTCCGCTAATCTATCCATTAATGCTTTAAATAAAATACTGCTATATTCATCCAGAGATTTTGCAAATTTTTCTAAATGTTTTTCTGCGCCCACACCGGTTGTCACCGCAAAAAACCCAACGTAATCTTCTATGCCACTTTCTTTGGGAGCTACATAGTCCGAAAGACATAAATTAAATTTATCTTTAGGTTTTTTAGTTTGCTGCCGTAGCATACAGAATTTATGGATAAGTGTTTTACGGCTTTCATCTGCATACACTTCAAAATCATCTTCAACACTATTCGCCGGGTAAAACCCAATCACCGCATTGGCTGTGATCCATTGTTCATCAATTAATTTAGTTAACATATGCTGCGCATCTTTAAATAAACTTGTCGCACTCTCACCTACGACTTTGTCATTTAAAATTTCAGGATATTTTCCGGATAATTCCCAGGACTGGAAAAATGGCGTCCAATCAATGTACTTCACGACTTCTTCTAGAGGATAATTATTAAAAGATTTAACACCCAAGAATGCAGGTTTTTGGGGTTTATGGGATTCCCAATCGGTCATTAATTTATTATTACGCGCATCAATCAAGCTAATTAATTCGACTTCTGATTTTTTATTTTCATGTCTCTTACGCAGCTGAACATATTCTTCTTTAGTTTCACTAATAAATTTAGTTTGATCTGTTTCACTTAATAATTGCCCGACCACACCAACTGCGCGCGAGGCATCAACCACATGCACAGTTGCACCTTCATAATGCGGTTCAATTTTAATAGCCGTATGTGCGCGAGATGTCGTCGCGCCACCAATTAACAAAGGCAAAGTAAATTTTTGTCTTTGCATTTCTTTAGCTACTTGCGTCATTTCTTCTAATGACGGGGTGATTAAACCACTTAAACCAATCACGTCAACTTTTTCTTTACGCGCTGTTTCAAGAATTTTTTCACAAGGAACCATCACACCTAAATCAATCACTTCGTAATTATTGCAACCTAGAACTACCCCTACAATATTTTTCCCAATATCATGCACATCGCCTTTAACTGTCGCTAATAAGATTTTTCCTTTGGCTTTTGCGGTGGATTTTTCAGCTTCTAAAAATGGAATCAAATGCGCCACGGATTGTTTCATCACGCGTGCGCTTTTAACCACTTGGGGTAAAAACATTTTTCCGGCGCCAAATAAATCACCCACAATATTCATACCATCCATCAGAGGCCCCTCTATTACTTTAAGAGGGCTTCCTAACAGAAGTCGGGCTTCTTCGGTATCTTCAACTATAAATTGATTAATGCCATTGACTAAAGCATAAGATAATCGCTCGATGACGTTCTTTTCGCGCCAAGTTAAATCTTCCCCTTTACCTTTGACCTGACCTTTTAAAGAACTGGCGACTTCCAATAATCTTTCTGTCGAATCATTTCGTCTGTTTAGCATGACATCTTCAATGCGTTCTAAAATATCAGGTGGAATATCTGCATAAATAGCCAGACTTCCTGCGTTTACAATTCCCATATCCATGCCCGCTTGCACGGCGTGATATAAAAACACCGCATGAATCGCTTCACGAATGGGATTATTACCACGAAATGAAAATGAAACATTGCTCACACCACCACTAATTAAAGCATGGGGTAATTTTTCTTTAATGCGGCGTGTTGCATTAATAAACGCAACCCCATATTCATTGTGCTCATCAATTCCTGTTGCAATAGCAAAAATATTCGGATCAAAAATAATATCTTCAGGAGGGAAATTAACTTGATTCACTAATAAATCGTAAGCGCGTTTACATATTTCAAATTTACGATCTTCCGTATCGGCTTGACCTTGTTCATCAAATGCCATTACAACAACTGCTGCGCCATATTGACGTGCTAAGCGTGCTTTTTCTAAAAAAGCTGCTTCACCATCTTTCATACTAATAGAATTAACAATGCCTTTACCTTGGATGCACTTTAAACCTTTTTCTATGACTGACCATTTAGATGAATCAATCATAATAGGTACGCGTGAAATATCTGGCTCTGATGCAATTAAATTTAAAAATTTAACCATCGCAAATTCTGCATCTAACATGCCTTCATCCATGTTGATGTCAATCACTTGCGCGCCATTCATCACTTGTTCACGTGCAATATCCAATGCTGTCGCATAATTATCATTACGGATTAAATCAGCAAAACGTGAGGAACCCGTCACATTCGTACGCTCACCTACGTTTACAAATAAAGAATTCTCATCAATATTTAAAGGCTCTAAACCACTTAATCTACAAGCTTTAGGAATTTCTGGGATTTCGCGGGGTTTTTGGATGGAGACTGCTTTTTCAATGGCTTTAATATGTGCGGGAGTGGTCCCACAACAACCCCCTACTATATTAATTAAGCCTTCTGAAGCAAATTCTGAAATTACCGCTGCCATTTCATCCGGCGTTTCATCATATTCTCCAAATGCATTGGGTAATCCAGCATTGGGATGAACACTCACAAAGGTATCCGCTTTTTTAGATAATTCTTGAATATAAGGTCTTAAAGCACTAGCCCCTAAGGCGCAGTTTAATCCAATACAAAGCGGTCTGACATGACGCACTGAATTCCAAAATGCTTCTGTCGTTTGACCTGATAAAGTACGGCCACTCGCATCCGTAATAGTTCCTGAAATCATGACAGGAATTCGAATATTATGTTCTTCAAAATATTTTTCAATCGCAAAAATAGCTGCTTTGCAATTTAGGGTATCAAAGATGGTTTCGATCATTAAGATATCCGCTTGACCATCCACCAATCCTCTAACCGCATCACTATAGGCTTCTACCAATTGATCAAAGTTAATATTTCTAAATCCAGGGTCATTAACATCAGGAGATAACGAAGCGGTTCTATTCGTAGGGCCTAATACACCCACAACATATCGAGGTTTATCAGGAGTACTAAACTCTGCCGCGACCTTTTTTGCCAATTGGGCAGCTGCCACATTTAACTCATAGGCTAGCTCTGATAAATGGTAATCCAGGAGCGAAATCGAATTCGCATTAAACGTATTCGTTTCAATTAAATCAGCCCCAGCGGCTAAATATCCTGCATGAATCTCAGAAATGACATCAGGTCGAGTTAAAGTCAAAAGATCATGATTTCCTTTTAAATCATGAGGAAAGTCAGCAAATCGATCCGCTCTATAGTCTTTTTCTTCCAAATTATACTGCTGAACCATAGTCCCCATGGCCCCATCCAGGACTAAAATCCGCTTTTTCAGCGCAGCTATAAGATATTGGTTAACTTTGTCGTAATCCATAGTAAAATGACACCCTAAATTCTAGTTACGAGAGTATAAATGAATGCAGCTTAATTCCAAAATCCTAATTACCGGGTCAACCGGCATGGTCGGTGGTGCTTTAGTTCGATTATTACAAAAAGACTACCCTAACCTGCTCACCCCCAACCACCAAGAATTGGATTTACGCGATCAAGCTAAAGTCATAGCTTATTTTGAAAAACATCAGCCAGAATACGTCTTTCATTTAGCAGCCATAGTTGGCGGCATTCATGCGAATAATACTTATCCCGCAAAATTTATTTATGATAATACTCAGATGCATTGCAATGTGATTGAAGCCTCTTATCGCTATAAAGTTAAAAAATTATTGTTCCCCGGATCTGCTTGTACTTATCCAAAATTAGCCCCACAACCTATTGCTGAAAAATATTTTCTAGATGGCTTAATTGAGCCTACTAACATTGCTTATGCAGCCGCTAAAATCAATGGTATTGTCATGTGCCAAGCCTATACAAAAGAACATAATCTGAATGTAGTAATACCCATGCCAACAAATGCCTACGGCGTAGGTGATAATTTTAATCCTGAAGCCTCACATGTTATTCCTGCATTAATGAAACGCTTTCATGAAGCCAAAAAAAATAATTTAAGTGAAGTAGTACTTTGGGGCAGTGGAAAACCATTAAGAGAATTTATTTATGTAGATGATTTTGCTGGTGCTTTAGTATTTCTCATGCAAAACTATAACTCTCCTGAAATTATTAATCTTAGCACCATGCAAGAAATATCTATTTATAACTTAGCCAATGAAATTGCTGAAATTGTGAGATATACAGGAAAAATAAATTTAGACCCTACCAAACCTGATGGTGCCCCCCGAAAATGTTTAGATTCAACAAAGTTATTTGCATTAGGCTGGAAACCAAAAATTTCACTAAAAGAAGGCTTAGAAAGAATGCATCAATTCCATTTTGAAGGAACATTAGCTTGATAAGTCTCTTGGTTACATTGCAAAACTTACATGGATTTACCGCTTTGATTTCGATCACATTCATTTTTATTATAAGCAGCTTATTAATTTTACCCCTGGGTTTACCCCTGAATCTCATTGCAGGCATCATATGGGGAACACTAGGTGGAGGCATACTGATCAATATATTGGCAACCTTGGTCGCCAGCATTTCATTTTTTATCGGTCGCTGGTTCGGACATCATTTTCTAGAAAAATTTTTCAAAAAATACCCCCTTCTAATTAATTTCAAAAATACCATTAATCGCTATGATTGGCAGTTTATCGCCATGGCCCGTCTTAACCCTATCATTCCCTTTGGCTTAACCAGCTATATATTTGGCATTATTCCGGAGCTTTCATTCCGACATTATATTCTTGCTACGTTTTTAGCTAATCTAATTCCCTGTTTTGCCTTCGCATCGATAGGTTCAATATTAAAAACCTATTCCCTAGATAACACCAATATCCATCGTTTAATTTTACAAATAGGCATCACCCTATTACTTATCTCAATTTTATTTACACTAAAAATGCTTTCACAAAGGAGACAATATGAAAACAACATTGTGCGTTCTAACACTTAACGAAATTGACAGCATCAAAGTAGTCATGCCGCAAGTAGACTCTAAACTCTTCGATCAAATATTAGTAATTGACGGTGGCTCGACTGATGGCACTATTGATTGGTGTAAACAACAAGGTTATGAAGTCTATGTACAAAAACAACGGGGTCTTCGTAGCGCTTATTTAGAAGCATTACCTCATATTCGTGGCGATGTCATGATTACCTTCTCACCCGATGGCAATTCTGTTGCCGCTGTTTTACCCGATTTAGTTAAAGAAATGCAAAAAGGTTACGATATGATTATCGTTTCGCGTTATTTAGGCAATGCAAAGAGTGAAGATGATAGCTTAATTACTCGTTTCGGAAATTGGATGTTTACTACTTTAATTAATGTGGTGCATGGTGGAAATTATACCGATGCGATGGTTATGTATCGTGCGTACAAAAAAAGCCTTTTTCAACAATTAAAACTGACTGATACCAAAATTTTCAGCGTTCCTGAAAAATTATTTTTTACTAAAGTCAGCATTGAACCCCTACTTTCTATTCGTGCTGCACGTGCAAAATTAAAAGTCACAGAAATTCCAGGCGATGAACCTAAACGTATTGGTGGAGAAAGAAAATTACAAATCATCCGCTGGGGTTTAACTTTTATGTATCAAATCTTTGCGGAAGCCTTCACTAATAAATCACGCTTAAAGGCATAAAAATCTCATGGTTAAATATCTTACTCCAGATAATCCCAATGCCCGCGGCATAGTTTGCGCTTCAGCGCAGTACAGCTATCTATTGAGTCTCCCAGGGACTCATTATGGTTTTGAATATCAGCTTGATCAAGATAAAATTCAAAACTCAGCCCGCTAAAACCACGACCTAAACCAAGTAGTAAGCTTAGCCCAAAAACTAGGCTGAGCGGCATGATTAGTATATTTACCATCAATAACGTTCTTTATTACCTGAGGCAAATACTGCTTATAAGGGTGACATTTATTTTCGTTAGTTTCTAATCCCACACCAGCCATCGCTTTACTAATAACACTTAAATCATTCGAGCTAAGATTCAAATCCTGCGCGGCATCCCATACACCACAAGAGGCTTCTTGAAAATCTAAAGTTGAAGTCCAATGATAGCGATTGGCTTGCACCATCACTTCAAACGCTTTGCGTGGATTCCAACCGGATGCCGTAGATAATAAATAATAAGCTTTATTAAAAACACCGCTACTATAATGCGAATTGATTCCTTCTTTATAATTTTTAGCATTATCGATCGAACAAGTTTTATCAAACCTACAATCAAGCGTTGGCTCATCCATATAACGCAAAGCGCGATCAGTTTTGCTCTGCTCTTCTGCAATTGTCCAAGTTACTTTCCCTTTTGAATAATATTCAAAAGCTTTGGCTGCAATATCTGAAAACGATTCACTTAATGCGCCCGATACACCTCTAGCATAGAATTTTGCGTGCTGATGCGTAAATGCATGACTCAATTCATGGGCAACAATATCGGAAACCACAAAAGGAAACATATCATCTAAAGGACCAAAAAGTCCGACCCCATCACCAAATCGTAATTGCTGCGTCTTCGGATCCCAACAAGCATTCATACCACCAAAATATAAACTTAAACCTGAAATACGAATTTGATTATCATGAACCACCAGATTTAGCATTGCCGGTTTATTTTTATCGTTTTTATCCGCTAAAACTGGAATCTGAAACCAATCTTCATACATTTGACTCACTTTTTCTGCTAAATAAAGAGCATCCGTCCCAGGCGACCATGCGCCATTGGTTTGCCCTAAAGCGCCATGCCAATAAATATTCCCGTGAGCAGGATCCAGTTGATCACACTTAAATGATAGTACTGCAAAATTTATTCCATCGGGATCCTCTTTATATTTCGTAGACATACCATCTTTTACGGTGACCCGATCGTTTTGTAAATAACACGCACTTTGAGTACCATCTCTTACCACATCTAAACTAGGTTTATTATTTGGCAATCCATCGTAAGTAATCATCCCAATTTTAAGATTACCGCCCAAACCACCGCTTTTGGTTTTTTCTAAATATTCGATATCATCCCATTCTTTATAAATTTTAAAACTCATCGCATCCAATAAATAACCAGGATTCACGGGTGCTTCATGTTCAGTTTTAATATAGAAGCCTACTTTAAAAACCCAATGGGCTTTATGATCTGAATCGACATAAACCATTAGCTGGCTTTCTTGATGGGTAGGGGTGTGTGTTTTACCCAATTTTTTTGCGTAATATGATATTGCATTGTTTAAGGCTAAATCGGCTTGTGCCTTCGTAAAAATATGTTGCGGCGCACCTTTAAGATCCGCGCTAAGATTCTCATATATCGTTCCGTTTTTAGTTATTTTTCCCGAAGGAGAAATATGCGTATATTCTTCTGCACCATAGACAGAATATCCTAAATAAATCTGTTGCTCCCGTATGTGAGTATTTCCATGAACATCCATTTCTTTGCTTTCTTGTTTTAACAACGTCGTATTTTGTACCGCCAAATGAGGAGGAAGCGCTATCAATAATTTAGAAGAAGAGGAAGATGATGGATCAATCGATTGCTGAGAAATATCTGACTGATATCTTACATTAACCGCTTGCGCTGCAAAATTCGCAGGCGAAAATAAAACCAGTACGGAAAAGATTAATAAAAAGTTGATAAGTTTATTCATCGTTCGGCCTCGTTTGTTTTTTATAATATTATTTAGCATAACAATCGAAGCTTAAGGAAATATTAAGAACCATAGTAATTTTACTCAATAAAATGAGTAAAGTTTATGACAATCTTTCAAAGAGACAGTTATGCTATAATTTTCAATAGGTTAAAAGAACCAAAGACACACATTCTGGTATTAAATTATTTCAGAAACAATTTAAACACCTATTTTAGAATGGTTTGAAAATTAAATTTATACTAACCTCTTCCTCTTTTAGAAGGAGATTTGCTATAGGCACTCACACCCCCAATAGGTGAAGCCTCCATGCTCGAATCTGGACTTTCTGACCACATACAACAACTGCTCAACCAATCACAAAAACGACCAATATTACTTTTAGGCTTTTCTGCTAAATCTGATGCACGAAGATCCGATGGCGAATATTGTTGCGCCTTTACTAACTGAGCTTGTCTTTTAGAGCCCAGACCATACTCATTCATTTTTCTTGTTGATGAAGAGGACTCATCTTTTCTTTTGAATACACTCGCCACAGACTCGGCCATCAACTCCCTCTTCCCTTCTTTATAATTTGTGTATCCCAAAAAACCTAAAGCACCCGAAACGGCTGCAGCAACTATCGCTCCAAGCAAAGTAATACTAATCTTAAAAAGTATAGCCATTAACAAATACCCGCCTATAAGACCAGCAATACCCATCGCAACTGCTCCACCGCCAATTTTTAGATATGTCATCAACTTCATATTTAATCTTCCTTATCAATAATTACTAGAAAAATCCTGTCGTGCTTTTTCATAATCTTCCGGTACGCCAATATCAATAAAATAATCATCCACAATAAATGCGCGTGGATGTAATTCGTTAATATGCTTAAAAAGAAAATCGGTTTCAAAAGAAAAAACTTCCGGCAAATGATATTCTTTAAATAAACCCGCTTGCAACAAATAAACACCGGCATTAATTAAACCCGGTTGTTGAATGCCTTTTTCTTGAAATGAAACCACCTGATCGTTTTTTACAATAACATAACCATAGCGTGAAACATCTGGCACAGGACGTAACGCCATCGTGAGCTGAGAATTTCCATGCGCTTGCAACATTTTTTTATAATCGCATTTTAAAAAAGTATCGCCGTTTAAAACAAAAACGGGTTTCTGGGGATCAATAAAATTCAGTGAATGTAAAATTGCACCGCCTGTGCCTAAGGGTTCTTTTTCAATCGCATAATCAATTTTTAGGCCTTCAAATGTTGATTTAAAATAATCTTGAATTTTTTCACCCATAAAATGGACGGATAAAACAATATGCGTAACACCTTGAGATTTTAAATAGTGAAGTAAATAAGCTAAAAAAGGTTTATCGTGAATAGGGGCTAAAGGCTTAGGAAGATCTGCAATCACTGATCGCAATCGAGTACCAAAACCACCTGCGAGTATAATAGCTTGCATTTAGGCGGTGACTGCCTGTTTGCTGCGTTTTGGATTATATTCTGCGCCAAACATTTCTTCTTCAATCAGTGAACAAACAATATGGCCTAATAGAATATGGCATTCTTGAATTTTGGGGGTTTCACTGGAGGGGATATTTAACACTAAATCACAACGCTCAGCCATCATAGGCGCAGTTTTACCCGTGAATCCAATAGTCACCATTCCAAGTGAACGTGCTGCTTTAAAAGCTTTTAAAATATTAGGTGATTTACCCGACGTTGAAATTCCAATTAACACATCGCCTTTACGGCCTAAAGCTTCCACTTGGCGTGAAAATAAATTTTCGAAAGAGTAATCATTACCAATGGCAGTGAGTGCTGAAGTATCTGTTGTTAATGCAATGGAAGCAAGTCCAGGACGGTCATAACTTAATCGGCTCACAAGTTCTGCTGCCATATGTTGAGAATCTGCTGCACTACCGCCATTGCCGGCAAATAAAATTTTGCCGCCATTACGTAATGATGCAATGCATCTTTGGGCAATCGCTTTAACCGTATTTAAAAGCGCAGTATCTTCTTCGATCTGCAGCATGACATTTCTGGTTTTTTGAATTTCCGATTTGATAAAGTCCAACGAAAGACTCCTTCTTCTATAGTCCCGCTATCTTACCAAAAATGCATCAGATTGGCTCACTTTTTCACGCCAATATTGAAGCAAATCGTTCATTGTTTGCTCAAATTTGATTTCTGTTTTCCAGCCCGTATGCTTATTAAATTTGGTGGTATCGGGAACTTGTAAATCAGCATCGATGGGGCGCAAACGTTCCGGATCTACTTCAATTTTAATTTTATCTTTGGCCGTTGAAATTGAAATTAAATAATTTAACATCTCTTCAATCGTGCAAGTATAGGTTCCACCAATATTATAATATTCACCTGCAATAGGATTGTGTGTCACCAATAAATAATAAGCATGCACTGCATCGCGCACATCGGCAAAAGTTCTTAAAGACTGTAAATTACCGACTTTTACGACGGGAGAAATTAACCCTTTTTCAATCATGGCAATTTGTTTTGCAAAAGTAGATTCAGCAAACACATCGCCTCGACGAGGACCCGTATGCGTAAACATACGCGTAGTCATCACTTTCATTTGATAGGCTTCTGCATAAAATCTGCCGACCAAATCAGTCCCGACTTTTGAAATCGCATAAGGCGATGCGGGATGAAAAGTACATTCTTCATTAATGGGTAATTTTTCTTTAGGTACCCGGCCAAATACTTCGGAGGATGCGCATACGTGAATAATCGCATCTTTTTTAAAGTGTCTTAAGGATTCTAAAACTCGGGATGTGCCTTGCACATTAGTTTCATAAGTATCTAAAGGCGCGGTGAAACTCGTTTGCGGATAGCTTTGTGCCGCTAAGTGAAATACATAATCTGGCAACACTAATCGAACCGCATTATCAATAGAAGCTGAATCACGTAAATCGCCGTAGACTAATTTGATACGTTCGTTACGATTAATTTTTGGGATTAAATGCGCGATATTATCAAGAGGGCTTCTCCAACGACAAAGGCCTATAATATCCCAGTCAGTTTTTTCTAATAAGTAGTCCGCTAAATGCGAACCTACCATGCCGGTTATGCCGGTAATAAATGCTCTTTTTTTAGCCATAATAAACTCTACAAAACCCTGTTCTGATGAGGTACTCTACTGTAACGAAATAAACCATCAAGTCAACGTTTATGAAAATATTATTGATTACTGACAATCACTCTCCTCAGGGAGGTGGCGCTG
Source organism: Gammaproteobacteria bacterium (assembly GCA_013287085.1). Taxonomy (GTDB): domain Bacteria; phylum Pseudomonadota; class Gammaproteobacteria; order DSM-16500; family DSM-16500; genus JABDEM01. Next base: position 31,144 of record JABDEM010000001.1, on the reverse strand, counting down.
AAAAATACTTTTTTTCACTCAAAGAAAAATTAGAAAATCATCCCGATATTCAAGTGTTTAGCACCGGGTTCTCATCCAACGTCTCACCTTTATGGCGTCTTTTTATCAATCCCATTAAATATTGGCAATTACGAAAATCCATCAAAACCATAAACCCTGATGTGATTCATTTGCATACCGTCAAATGTTATATGCCAACTATCTTGCATGCAGTCAAAGGCTATCCCGTAGTCCAAACTACGCACGATTATGCTTTAATATGTCCCGCTAGCTGGAATATCCATAACGATTTAACTCCCTGCCCTACGGGATTTTCTGTCTCTTGTTTTTGGAAACATCGTAACCACTTTTCTTTTCCCGTTTATTTAATTTTCTTAATTATTTTTTTTAGATTAAGACGCCTCACCAAAAAAGTAGTTAAGCATTATCTCCCTCCCTCCCCTTTACTTGCGAATTATTTAACACAAAATGGTTTTGGACCTGCTACTTATATTCCTCCCCCACAGTCACCTGTTAATCCACCTACTGCTAGTTTAGCTAGCAACCATTTCTTATTTTTAGGTCAATTGGGAAAACATAAAGGCATTTATTGTTTACTGGAAGAATTTGCTATCGCTTGTAAAACAAACCCAGATTTAAAACTAACGATGGCAGGAAGAGGCAGAGAAGAAAATAATCTGCGTAAAAAAATAAAAGAACTTAATCTTGCTAACAACATAGCACTGCAAAATTGGTCCACTGAACCTGCTAAATTATACCAAGATGCTACGGTTTTAATTGTCCCTAGCTTGTGGCAAGAATCTTTTGGTCTAGTTACCGCAGAAGCCATGAGCCACGCGCGAGCAGTAATTGGCAGCAATCGCGGCGCTACGGCTTGGTTAGTCGACCATGAAAAAACCGGATTATTATTTGACCCTGCAAAAAAAGGCGATTTAGCCCAATGCATTTTAAAATTAGCTAGTAATTTTGATTTAGCAAAACAATACGGAAACAACGCCTATGAAAAATTTAAAACGTTTCCAGATAATGAAATGATTTTGCGAGAGATCATAGAAATTTACAAAAACAAAAAAGGCGCCTAAGCGCCTTTTTTTGAAATCGAAAAAAAATTAACCGATAGTTAATTGATCTTCAATTTTCTTCATGTTGTCGTCATTCATTTTCTTGAAACCTTTAACCATCTTTAGGTCTTCAAGAGTTTTGAAGTCGCCATGTTTTTTACGGTAAGAAACGATTGCGCGAGCTTTAGCAGCGTTCAATCCTTTCACTTTCATCAACTCTTTAACAGTTGCTTTGTTAACGTTTACTTTTTCTTGATCAGTACCTTGAGTAGCAGTAGCATCTTGGCTTGAAGAAGAATCAGCAATTTGAACTGTTTTAGTGCTGGTGTCAGTAGTAGTTGTGCTAGTAGTAGCTTCGTCTGCAGCGAAAGCAGCAGTTGCTAAGCCCATAGCGGCAACAACAGCGATTAATGTACGATAAAAAGACATTGATATAACTCCTTAATACAATATTATTATGTCGATAACGTGGCCTTTCCAAGCAGGATTGCTTTAGTCTGAACCACGACCCCAGGAATATTACTCATTTAATTTTAAAAAATCTACTGCATTTATGGTACACTTTCGTATTATTTTACTTGGCCCAGGAAAATGAACTATGCGACTACTATTAACACTGCTTATTTTGCTAACATTTAATACTACTTTTGCTAACCCTATTATTCCAGTACCTACTCGCCCCCAAATCATTGTCACTCCTCAAGCTCCGACCTTGGATGCGAAGAGTTATATATTAGTTGATGCGAATACGGGCAAAATATTGGTTGAAAAAGATGCAGATCAACGTGTAGCTCCGGCCAGCTTAACTAAATTAATGTCTATGTATATTATTTCTGCGGCCTTAAAAAATGGCACTATTCATTTAGATGACAAAGTCAGAGTGAGTGAAAAAGCTTGGCGTACAGGCGGGTCACGCATGTTTATTAAAGTAAACACCGAAGTACCTGTTAAAGATTTAATCAAAGGTATTGTCATAGCCTCTGGTAATGATGCAACCGTTGCAATGGCTGAATATGTAGCCGGCTCGGAAGATGCTTTTGCTAGTATGATGAATAACACTGCTAAAGATTTAGGCATGGCTAATTCTCATTTCATGGATAGCAATGGCTTACCCAGCGCAGATCACTATTCAACAGCCCATGATTTAGCCATTCTTGCGCGCGCCATCATTAATAATTATCCAGAAGATTACAAACTCTATTCAGAAAAATATGTAGTCTATAACAATATTCGCCAACCGAATCGCAATCGTCTACTTTGGTTATTCCCTACAGCTGATGGCTTAAAGACTGGCCATACTGATGATGCGGGATATTGCTTAGTAAGCTCTGCTAGCAAAGATGGTACAAGATTAATCGGCGTTATTTTAGGTGAGCGCAGTGATAAAGCCCGTACTGAAGATTCTATTCGCTTATTAACTTATGGTTTCCGATTCTTTGAAACCCATAAGTATGGTGATGCTAATAAAAAAATGATGGCCATGCGCGTCTGGAAAGGACAAGAAACAGAAACTGCATTAGGGGTTAAAAGTGATTTTTACGCAACGATTCCAGCAGGACAATTTAAAAATGTTCAAGTGTCTTTAGTCGAAGACAAACCCCCACACAATGCGCCTATTACTAAAGGCGAAAGCTATGGCACCTTAAAACTCACTTTAAACGGCCAAGTGTTAGCAACGGAACCGCTGGTTGCGTTGGAAGATAACAAGAAAGGCGGCATGTTCCGTAGCATGACAGACAGCTTCTCTTATTACTTCCATAAATGGTTTTCAAAGCCAGTCAGTGAGCCAGTGAACAACGCGTAAGATGATGATCATTACCCGTTGGTTAGGAAAGCAAGAGTATCAAACCTGTTGGGATGCGATGCGAAGCTTTACTGATCAACGGGATGAAAACACCCCTGATGAAATCTGGTTATTGGAACACCCTCCCATTTTTACCGAAGGACAAGCCAGCAAACCCGAACATCTTTTATGTCCGGGTGATATTCCGGTGATTCGAGCGGATCGCGGTGGGCAAGTGACTTATCACGGTCCGGGCCAATTGATCGCCTATACTTTAATTGATTTACAGCGCAAAAAATTAACTATAAAAACCTTAGTGACCCTGCTTGAAAATACCGTAATTCAATTATTGGATGAATATAACATTAAGAGTAATAGCCGCTGCAAAGCGCCTGGCGTTTATGTGAATGAAAAAAAGATTTGTTCTATTGGTCTTCGCGTACGTCGATGGTGTTCTTTTCATGGTCTTGCCTTAAATATTGCCATGGATATGGAACCTTTTACCCGCATTAACCCCTGCGGCTATAAAGATTTGGAAATGACTCAACTTTCAGCCTTAGGAATTCATAGGAATATGGAAGAAATAGGGTTAAAATTAGCGGATTTATTGACTGACCATATTAACGGAAAACAAGCATGAAACAACGCGGCCAAGATAAGTTATCACGCATCCCCGTAAAAATTGAACCCACCCTTGAGATGCAACGTAAACCCGATTGGATTCGTATACGAATACCAACAAGTCCTGCGGTTGCTAACCTAAAAAAGATTTTACGTGAAAATCGTTTAGTAACTGTTTGCGAAGAAGCTTCTTGTCCCAATTTAGCCGAATGTTTTAGTCACGGAACAGCGACTTTTATGATTATGGGTGACAAGTGTACTCGTCGTTGCAGTTTTTGCGATGTGGCTCACGGACGACCGGATCCATTGGATCTTGAAGAGCCAATCAATTTAGCTAATACTATCGCAGAAATGAAATTAAAATATGTGGTCATTACTTCTGTCGATCGAGATGATTTAAAAGATGGTGGCGCCAGCCATTTTTCTGCCTGTATTAAATCAGTGCGTGAAAAGAGTCCGCACATTAAAATTGAAATATTAGTCCCCGATTATCGCGGTCGTTTAGAAGTGGCTTTAGATGAAACCGTCAAAGAATTGCCCGATGTCTTTAATCATAATATTGAAACCGTGCCGAGATTATATAAACAAGCGCGTCCCGGCTCAGATTATCTTCATTCTTTGCGTTTACTCAAAGAATTCAAACAACGCATAGCTCATGTACCCACTAAATCCGGCGTTATGTTAGGTTTAGGCGAAAACGATGATGAAATTATTCAGACCCTAGAAGATTTGCGCGCCCATGATGTGGATATGCTAACACTGGGGCAATACTTACAACCCAGCAAGTTTCATATGCCCGTTAATCGCTTTATCACACCTAAACGATTTGATGAATTTGGCGAAATAGCTAAAAAGATGGGTTTTAAAAATGTAGCGAGTGGGCCGCTAGTCAGATCTTCTTATCATGCCGACAAGCAAGCGATGGGTGAAGTTGTCAGCTAAATAAGTTAAAATAGATAAACTTCAATGGAATGAAGAAATCTATACCATAAAAAGGGTGCTATGTCGGATACAGCAAATTTTCTTTTACAATGGTTAAGTGCCAATCCCCACTGGGCAGGTTTCATTACTTTCCTTATTTCAGCCGGCGAATCCGTTGCCATTTTAGGTACCATAGTCCCCGGATCCATCATGATGACAGCCGTAGGAACACTAGCTGGCGCTGGCATTATTCCTTTATGGCCATCACTCATCTGGGCAATGCTGGGTGCTATTGCAGGCGATGGGATCAGTTATTGGATTGGTTATTACTTCAAAGACAATCTCCATCGTATCTGGCCCTTTCGCAATCATCCCGAAATGTTAGAAAATGGCGAAAAATTTTTTAAGAACCATGGCGGTAAAAGTGTTTTCATTGGGCGATTTGTCGGTCCCGTCCGCGCGCTCGTGCCTGTGGTTGCAGGAATGCTTAGATTAAAACCTCTTATTTTTACTATTGCTAACGTCTTATCAGCCATTATTTGGGCGCCTGTCTATATGTTGCCAGGAATTTTGCTGGGTGCCGCTTCTTTAGAATTACCGCCAGATGTTACCAGTCACGCGGTCATTATCGTATTATTAACGATTATGTTTATCATATTGTGTATTTGGTTAACGATTAAATTGCTGGCTAACATTCACGATCAAATTGATCAGGGTTTAACTTGGATTTGGGAAAGTTTAAAAAAATCTCGTTATTTTCGCCTGATTACTTCCATTCTTAAACACCATAATTCTCTCAAAACTCACGGTCAAATCGTCTTAGCCTTTTATTTTTTATTTACCTTAGCACTATTTTTTGCCTTGGCGATCTTTTTACACTTTACGCCACCCGATTCTATTTTAATTAATAATGTTTTATTTCATCTTTTTCGCAGCTTACAAACACCCACAACGAATATTGTCATGATAAGCCTCACCATCTTAGGTGAAGCACAAGTCATACTACCTATGGCAGGTTTGGTTTTTCTTTGGTTGTATTTTACCAAAAGACGCCACACAGCTTGGCATGTATTAGGATTAATTTTATTAGCTGGTGCCAGCACAGGTTTACTCAAGCACTTTATACATGAAGCGCGACCTTGGGGTATTTTGCACCCTATTTCCTATTCTGGTTTTCCTAGTGGTCATAGCGTTTTGTCTTTAGCCTTTTATATAGGCTTAGGCGTCTTATTAGCTAAAATCTGGAAATTAAATAAATGGAGTCGACGATTTTTATTACTATTACTCGGTACTTTTGTTTTTATAATTAGCATGACGCGAGTTTATTTAGGATTGCACTGGATGACAGATGTCATTGCAGGTTGGCTATTAGGAGCTTCTCTGCTTATTTTAGTGTCGCTTTCTTACAATAGACACCGAGAAACAGAATTTATGACTGGCCGCAGCCTGTTACTTGTCTCTTTGGTCAGCTTACTCTTTTGTTATAGCGTTTTTGCTTATCGCAATTTTGATACGATGAGAACTGATTATCAGCAGATAGACTGGCCTATTTATAATATCACCGAGGAAGCTTGGTGGAATCGAACGGGTGAAGATTTACCTTTATATCGCGTTAATCGCTTTGGATTAGAGCAAGAAATTCTCAACTTACAATGGCTAGGATCCCTAGAAAATATTAAAGAACTTTTAATTAAAAATGATTGGTCTATTCCCCCAGACCATGATTGGATCAGCGTGCTGCAACGTTTAACCGATGTGAATAGCGCAGAACATTTACCCGTAGTTTCACCGCTTTATTATGGTAAAAAACCCGTTCTAGTGCTGACTAAACCTATAGGTAAAGATAAAAAACTGATGGTCTTACGTTTATGGCAATCGGATTTAAAAGTCACCAATAGTGCGGATTCTTTATGGGTAGGCTCGGTTGATACCATACCCCGAACCTTTAGCTGGTTATTGAAAAACACCCGTCCACGAAAAATTAGCCTGACACCCGAGCTAATTTTTACTAAAATACCGCCTGAGTTAACAATTAAACCCATTACGGTTAAAACCCAACAAGATAAAGAACGCCCAATCTTGCTGATTAAAAGGAAATAAAAAATGGCAGATGCCTTATTACAATTACTACTATTTTCATTCAAAGCACTTATTGTCGCCTTAGTCATTTTACTGATAGTCGGCGGAATTTTAGTAATCCTCTCCAAAGGTAAGGAAAAACTAAAAGGCTATCTTTGTATTAAAAACTTAAATCATAAATACAAAGAAACCACTGAAAATTTATTAAGTGAAATTTTACCTAAAAAAGCCTTTAAGAAATTTTTAAAAGATCAAAAAACTCAAGATAAAAAGAAAAGTGAAAAAACAGAAAAATATCCAAAAGTTTTTGTATTGAACTTTAATGGCGACATGAAAGCTTCGGGAGTTGGTTCTTTACGCGAAGAAATCACAGCAATTTTAAATATAGCGACCCCAAAAGATGAAGTGGTTATCCGTTTAGAAAGTCCAGGCGGAATCGTACACTCTTATGGTTTAGCCGCCTCCCAACTAGCCAGAATCCGCGAACGCAAGATTCCCTTAGTTGTTACCGTAGATAAAATTGCTGCAAGCGGAGGCTACTTAATGGCCTGCGTCGCCAACAAAATCTTAGCCGCCCCTTTCGCAACTTTAGGCTCAATTGGCGTAGTCGCCCAATTACCCAATTTCCACCGCTTCTTAAAAGATAAAAATATCGATTTCGAACAAATTACTGCGGGCAATTACAAACGCACGATTTCTATGTTTGGCAAAAACACCGACGAAGGCCGCGAAAAACTACGCGAAGAAATCGGCGATATTCATACTTTATTTAAGAGCACCATTCAAGAATATCGCACTACTATTGATATAGAAAAAGTCGCAACCGGTGAAATCTGGACCGGTAAACAAGCCTTAGAATTAAAATTAGTGGATGAGCTACAAACGAGTGATGATTATTTGTTAGAGAAAAGCAAAACCGCTGACTTATACGAAATTTGTTATCACGCGAAAAAATCTTTGAGTGAGAAATTAACGTCTACGGCGCAAGCGGTCAAAGATGCGGTGAGTGTGGTGTTTTAAACCTATAACTTTCCCCATAGACTTTTACTCGTCACCCTGCTAACTGGGCTCTGCCCCCCCGCTAACTCGGCTCTGTCACCCCGCACTTGTTGCGGGGTGACAGAATGCTATTTACGCAACGCCAAAAATCCTGGTTTGCTTCGCTGCGCTCGCAATGACGTGGGGTACTCTTAAGCTTCTTTGCTAATGCGAATGTCTGTCAGGATTCGGTTTCTTACCATTAGGCGCCTTAGGCTCCTCTTGAGCTTTCTTTCGCCTCCAAAAATCCGGCTGCGTTTTTTTATGTTCTTTTAACGCCTCAGAAACAATTTTAGGAATAGGTTTTAATTCGCGAGTTTTATCTGTTTTATAAGCAACTCCTGCACCAGCTGAAACACTTGCTAAAGCCGCCACTCCCGTTGCAACTAATGTTTTAGCTAAGGTAAAACTAGCCGGAATACTGATTCCGCCGGTATGTACTGCTAAAGCAACACCACCCGCAATTAAGGCTGAAGCCAATACAAAACATAAAGCACCAACTAAAGCGCCTTTTGCTATCCTTTTCCAATTGGTTGGATTGGTATTATCTTCAACATATTTTATTAAGCTATTGGCAGCCTCGTAATCGTTATTATTTTTATTCAACCGATTCAAAGCCTGTATTATCGGCGTTAAATCCGCGCACATCGTTTCAACATTTCCATCAGAAATTGCAGCATTTATTGCATCACAAAAAATATCATAGCTTTGTCCCATCCCGAGATTCTCAAATGCTTTTAATTCTTTTATGAGCTCTCTCATTGTTGTATCTTGAGCGTTAGGATGGCTGAGAATATTTTCAAACAATTTCGGTGGTATATTTCCTTTCTCTTCAAAAAATGCTTTTAGCTCTGCTGCTTCTAACGTATTTTTCGCTTCTGCTACAGGCACCACTTCTTGTATATTTCTTTCTTCCTTCTTATCCTGCGGCTGTAATACAGGTGCTAGGTTAGAAGACTCCAAAAGTTCGTTATTTACTCTGGTAATTCTTTGTTCAATATCGCGTTTAAATTTTATTTCCCATGATGTTTGATTGGCCCACGACTCTAAATCATCAGCATTTACATTTGCTTCAAATTCTTGTTTTTTCCCTAGAAGAGCGTTGGCATTTCTCAATGCAATAATTATTTTAAAAAAATCTTCTTCTCGAAAAGCTTTTGATTCGGCTATCGCAACTAGAACGCGCATTTCTTCTATTAAAGGATCAGCATTATCGCCTAGTGCTGTTTTTAATTTAGTAACTTCGGTTGCAATTTCCTCAGGAGAAATGAGTTTATTAATTTCGGCCTCAATCTTAGGACTCATCACCTGCTGATTAAATTTCTCTATCTCTGCTAAAATTTCTTGAACCTCAGCCTTGCTATTAATTTTTCTAAGAATAGGAATAAACTTGCCAACATCTGAAGTTGGCATTTTTCTTTGAGCTACAGCAACAATCTTTTGGAAAAGATAATAAGCTTCAGTTTGGGCTATTTTTTGATTTGGCTCGTTTCTTAATAAACCCAGGAATTCTGTATTAGCAAACTTTTGATGATTAATAAGCTTAAGACAAATTCGGATAAAGTTTTCTTGTGGAGTATTAGGTTCAGCTAGCGCATTTAACTCACCTGAAAAATTAGATACCATGCCTCCCATTAAATTATTGGAAACCAATATAAAACCATATTTTTGAATGGCTTCCTGAAGTCTATGGGGATTTGATGGTGTAGAAAATAGTTGATGAACCCAAGGATTAAAATTACCTTGGTTATCATATAGCAGTTTTTCTGCGGCTCTAAAGAAAGTTATCAAAAATTCCGCTAATTGTTTTTGCTCTTTCTTGCTTAAAACTACTAAGGTATCGACCCAATCTTGTAATTCTCCTTTTTCAGTAAAAAGAGATCTAAACTCATCATTAGCTTTCCAGTTTCTTCTTAAATCCTCAAAAGATATGGTAAACGCCTCTTTCTCTTCCGGAAATTTACTTATGGTATCGGGTTTAAAAGACTTAAGAGATTCCAGTATGAATTCAGGAGTTGATGGGAATCTTAAATCATCAAAAGCTCGGCTTAATTGCGCTTCCTGGCCCTCATCACCCAAAGCTAAATTAATTTTATTAATATGCTGGGGAAGTTTTTTTGCTTCTCCTTCATAGTAAGAAAAAGGTGAACCTGCTATGTCTAAATTGATTCTCTGACGATTTGCGCCCATACAAACTCCCCCTATTTATAAGTTAATTATAGCGTCTATTGGCTATTTTATTTAAAATATAAGCTATTGATTAATAATGATTAAATATGAGTTCTAGGTCTTGCTGAAATAAAAACCGAATTAGCCAACCCCCCAGGCAGGAAATTAAAGGGAAATTTCAACGTACGAGTAATCTGCATATTCTGACGTATAGTTGCTGCTAACCACCGCCAATCAAAACCCTTATGGCAAGTTCCATGAGGCGGTAGCTTATCTAACTGGTATAAACCCGCCCAAAAAGTTTCGCGCCAAGTATAGGTTTTGTGGCGGTGGTAGCCCACTAAAAATGAAGTCAAATTTTTAAACCAAATCGCAGGGCCCACTTCTACAGGAACGGAGCAAACAAAATGCTCGGGGGATAAAGCGGCAATATGTTCAATAATCCTGACCACTTCTTTTTCGGGTATGTGCTCTAAGGTTTCTAGGGCGATCACAATATCGGGTTTAGGAAAATGTTGATAACTAGAAGAATCGGATGCGCTAGCATTAATAACCGAAAAATTGGGAAAATGTCCATAACGCTTACGAGCTTCTTCATAAAAAGGGGTATTTAATTCAATAGCAGAATAGTCAATATTAAATTGTTGATTCAGCACTTCAAATAATTTGGCGTGTGCGCAACCGATTTCTAACACTCTTATCGGCCTATCGATAATTGGTAGTTTTTTAAAAAAATTCAGAATCGCTTTGTATCGTAAAGAATGTATCCACGTCAGTAAGGCGTTAAAGTTTTGCTGTTTTTCATAGTTTAGCCTGGATTCTTCCTTCATCGATCTTCTTCTCTAAGCGGTTAAGTGCGTATATAATACTAGCTTCAATGGCGATCGCATAGAAAAGGATGATCTATGAATGTACTAAAATTGTTCGGACTAGCCCTCTTATTTTCCTTTAGCCAAACCCTATTTGCTGACCCCATTAAGACCATTCACTTTGGGACCGATGCTTCCTATCCCCCTTTCGAATATGTTGATGACAAAGGTAATTTTGCAGGCTTTGATATTGATATTGCTAATGCCATTTGCGCTAGCATGAATGCACAATGTACTTTTAGTAGCGGTACATTTGATGACTTAATCACAGACTTAAACGCTGGAAAATATGATGCTATCATTGCGGCTATAGGTATTACCGAAACGCGTGAAAAAATGGTGAGCTTTACTGAGCCGTATTATACACAGACGGCGTCATTTGTAGCTCCTATCGCTAAACACTATACGATGGGTGATATCGAAGGAAAAAACATAGGCATACAAAAAGGATCATTATTTTTCTCTTACTTAACCGACAAATACCATAATAAAGTAAAAATCGTACCTTTTAACGATTTTCCTGACGCTTTTAAAGCTCTCAAAGATAAAAAAATTGATTTAGTAATAGGCGATGAAGCCACTGTCAAATCTTGGCTCAAAGAAAATGGCAATAGTCATGAGTTTGGTATTGTAGTTGGACCTATTATTAATGCAGATTATCTGGGTAACGGTTTTGGTATTGCGGTACGCAAAAACGAACCTGATCTTTTAAATGCATTGAATAAAGCTATTGCAGACATTAATGCGAACGGTAAGTATAAAACCATACGCGATACTTATTTCAAATAAAATATTGTTTTCATTAAGAGTGATGCGAGCAACAAGCTCACGATAGTCATTATTAAGGGAGTTTGAGGCTTAAAGCTGCCCATAAAGCCTATTAATAAGTTATTTGCACCAAATGCAAATGCCATAATCGCACCGGTAATACCCATCACCCAACCTTGCGAATCTTCATTCACTTGATTGGAAAATAAAGTTAATATCGTTGAGTAAGCAACCGCCATAGCCGGCGCTACGATTAAGACATCTAGCCAAAGATAAATTTCTGAAGGCGCAGTAATAGTTAAGAAAGTCCCCAAAGCGACAAAGAAACAACCTCCTATCACACATTTTTTTAATGAAAATCGTTTAGTCAAAGGATCCACTAAAAATCCCGTCCCAATACCAAATCCAGCGCCCATCACTGCCATATAAAATCCAGTATGCAAAGAGCTAAAATGATAAACGCGCAGCAAATACATAGACACAAAAGAATAATAACCGCCCCATCCAAATATCATAATTAAAAAGATAATCGATAATTCGCGTATTTTTTCTTTTTTGAAAGCAGAAATAAAAATTTCAATGGCATAATGTAATTTAAAACGAATTTTATGCGTATGGGTAAAAGTTTCTTTAAACAAAAAGAATAATAATCCTGCATTGATCAATGAAATAGTAGCAGCAAAATAAAAAGGCAGAGAAAAATTAAACCAGGGCACTAATTCGTGAGCGGATAAAATCCCCCCAATCATAGGACCAAATAAGAATCCCAAGGAGGTAAAAAATAAAATTAAACCTAAATTTCTGGCTTTATGTTCAGGTTCACTCATATCCACAATCGCGGCCTGAGCAATGGCTTGGCTACCTGCGGTAAATCCTGCAATAATTCTTCCCGCTAATAACAATCCATAACTACCCATCACCACTGCAAAAGCAGAAAAAGCATAGCCAATCACAGCACCAATTAAACAGACCATTAAAGATTTTTTGCGTCCAATTTGATCGGATATATCCCCTAAAAACGCCGCGCCAAAAAACCAACAAAACATAAAAATACCAATCGTAAATCCATATAATAAATTACGCGCATTCGTACTAAGATCAGTCGAAATAAAATGCGAGCTGGGATCAAAAATTAATGAATTTAAAACCGGAAAGACTAAGCCTAATCCCATACTGTCTATAAACAATACAAGAAAAAGCGGTGATGCCGCTAAAAAGAAATTTTTGGGTTTTACAATGGGCATGACAGACATAGTCAGCCATACTAATACAGGATAGGACGAAAGACAATGCGCAACATGGCATTGTCTTTGAGTTTAGCAGGATTAATGACCATCACTCCATCTTTGGTGCATTGATATAACTTTGGCCCTTTCTCCGTCATTTTCTTAAAGCTCAATTTAGACCAAAAATCTTGTATATAAAGCTCTTCTTCTTTTCGTTGAAAATATTCTGCTTTAATTAATTCTGTACTTTCAAATTGTATCCATTGATAATTTTTTCCAAAGAAAAGGTTAATAGTCATTTTATCCAAGTCCGCCTGCAAATAAAGTAACATTGAAAAAAATCCATCATGGGTAGGTCTTGCATGCAAAATAAGTTCTTTTTTATCATCTTTAGTGATCACTTTTGCAGTAATTTTTTCTCTACGCAAACTTAAATCGTCTTCAATAATCCCTAAGCCAAAACGGCGTTTTGTCATGAGCATGATCGTATGCTCAAAATCCGCCTCACTACGTAAAGCATGAGGCCGCTGATCTTGTTCTACAAACCATAAACCTTTACGTCGTAACCAGTTGGATTCCATCGGATTAAAAAGCGCATGCGCTGCATGAGTTGCTTTATTAATTTCATGGGTAAAATCTTTTAGATATTCAATTTCAGTAGGCGTCATTAAAAAAATCGTACGTGAGATTTCTGCTAAGGTCACTTCTCTTAAGGTTTCCAGAGTTAAGGTTTTTCCCACAAACGCAAAGAATTTTTTGGCATCAACGATAAAGCGCAGACATTCAGCTTGAATTAAGCGAATCTTTTCCAGTTGTGCTTTATTTTGTTTAGTTTCTACATAAACCGGATTACCCTCTTCATCATAATCAATCACACTATTGCCGCCACTGGTAAACATTTCTTCCACTAAGGTAAAATTAACCGCTAACATACCTAGTACACGGCTATCACACCATGAAGCGTCAATAAAACCACGGCGGTTAAAACTCCATTCGGGAACATCATTCGCCAACAAATATCGACCCATCACTTCTTTCACGTGCATATCTTTTTTAAGAAAAGGAGTTAATAAATTTTGCGCAGTTGCATTGTAACCAATGTCTACAAACAACACATTATCTCCAGCTTTAATATGTCCTTCTTTTTCGAGATAACGCTGAAAACGCTTGCGATATAAGGCTGAATTTTGAAAAATGATTTGCAAATATTCTTCTTTTAATATTTCATTACCAAATGCTTGCTTAGGATTTTTTTCGGCTTCACATTTTTTAGCAAGCGCTAAAGAAACCTCATCTGGGAGCAATAATTGGCGAGCATGTGAAGATATAGACCACCTGTCCAATTGCCTCGCGAGATAGTTAATCACATCTTGCTTCGTATAAAACGATGCAGCAAGCGCACTAAAAGAGCTGATTTGAATTTTACTGCCGAGAGTTTTACCCAACAAAGCTTCACAAGCTAAATAGGGTAGAAATCCATCGCGCATGACAAATAATACTTTTGGTTCTGGCTTTATACTTTTTACCGTATCGAGAATAAAATTCGCAAAACCATAAAGAATAGGCCCGATTGACATATAACCTATAAAATAATCAGGACGCGAAGTGGTCAATCCAGAGATAGCATAGACCCCACGAAAAGGACTTGGAAAACCACGTGTATAGCCAAGATTAGGATCTGCAATTGACCCTGCTACGATTTGCATACGTAACAGTTCTGCAATTTTTTGATCGTGTTGCACTAAACGCAAAGCATTTAATCCTGATTTTTTACCTGCTTCTAAATCAGCCACCACATCATCGCCAATATGCAGAATAGATTGCGGCTCAATAGCTAATTCTTTAACGACAATATTAAATAATCCCGCATGCTTAGGCATACTCCACTCTGATGAACAAAATACACGCGTGATAGCTTCATAACAATCTTTGGGTAATGTTTTTTGCAACAATTGTCGCAATTGAGGTTCTTCTAAATAAGTATTACTCACAATAATAATTTTTAAACCCCGACGCATCGCATCTTGAATAAGCTGTATCGCCGGCGGAAATGCATAACAATGATCAATTTCAGCTTCAATCTCTTCATTCACTAAAGCTTGCACTTCTTCATCTGTAATAGTCGGAAACCCAACACGATAAATATCATGCAGTGTAGTCTCATAATTCCCATGCAATACATGATTTTGAAAACGCGCATCCGCTTCCGCACGTCTACGCTGCTGTGCAGTAATATGAAGAGCCTGATGATGGGGACGCTGTGCTAAATCATAAAAAACATCATTAGGAGAAGCGACCGTGCGCCATAATAAAGTATCAAAACAATCGAGTGAAAGCACTTTCACCCGATCCATGTAGGGGTTTAATAAATCCGTTATTCCCACCTGCATAAATCATTTCCTTTTAGTTTATTATTCGAGTTTCTTTTTAGTCGTATGCGCCACGTTTTCTGCTTCCTTAACATGCGCTGGTTTTGGAGCAGCCCATATATACTGCCCTATTTTAGCAGCAGCTGCACCCGCTACTACACTCAAAGCTACTGCCGCAGGAGTACTTGCTAAATAAGGACCCAAATGTCCTGCTACATAAGTTGCCGCACCTTTTGCAAGAGCTGCATTACCTACTGATAATAATGTATGCCCAGCCATTGCTGCAGCTACTGCAGGACCTACTGCTATTCCAATGGTGAGCGTTACCATCACAACACCTGCAACTATTAACACTCCACCTAACATTCTACGTTTAGAACGATGATTAGTCACTTGATCAGCATCAACAGCAACCGCTGCTCGCGTTAAATGGCAAGCATTATCCAGACTTGGATTATTGATAGTATGTGTAAGATTATCTAGAAGTCTGGTATATAGCTCCATAGAAGCAGCACTTCCCAAATTGGCCAAACGCAAAGCTTCATTATAATATAAAGAATAGTTTTTTTGCGTCATAAATGCAGTCGCGGTATTCGCTTCTTTTTGTGCACCCTCTAATACTGGTGCATTTTCCTGTGGTGAATTTAAGGGAAATGTTGCAGCCAAATTATCTAATGCCACATCCATCTGTAGTATTGCCCTATCAGCATCTGAACGATGAATACCTTCGGCAATATCTTTCACTATTCTTACCCGTAATTTCCAAGGATCGTTTATAGTAGGCATAAATTACTCCTTTAAAAATAGAATGATAATATTTATACTCTTTTACTATTTTAAAAGTATAGTACAAGCAACGGAAATTGCCTTTTTTTAACCTATTGAATTTACATATAAATAAAATTTTGAGGTCTTGCTAGTGAGATATTTACTCATATTAATCGCTGTTTTACTGAGTTTTGGCCAGCCTGTCCAAGCTGAAAAACAAGCCGTGCGTGAATTTATTATTGATACGGATGTTGGGCCTGATGATGTGATTGCACTCGCTTATTTTATTAAACAACCGAATATAAAAATAAAAGCTATTGCGGTAGATGGGGATGGAAATGCGCATCGTGATGCGGCTTATGCAAATACGATGAGCATTTTAAAATTATTGAATCGATCAGATATTCCCGTCGCTGCAGGCAGAGCTAATTCCTATCCAGGTGGACATTCTTTCTCGGCTGCTGTGATGCATGATATGGATACTTTAGGTGGGTTAGCGCTTAATAAAGAAAATTTAGAGACACCCAAACAAACTGCTAAAGAATTAATGATAGAAACATTAACCTCATCCGATCATCCTATTAATATTTTAGCAATAGGGCCATTGACGACGATTGCAGAAGTTTTAACTGAAAAACCTAATTTAAAATCTAAAATTAAGATGATTTATGAAATGGGTGGCGCAGTACAAACTGAAGGAAATATTTTTACAGTAAATAATAAATCTACTAATCATGCTGCTGAATGGAATATTTATTTTGATCCTTTAGCTGCAAAAATAGTTTTTCAAACCGGTGTGCCTATTACACTTATTCCCTTAGATGCGACTAACCAAGTCCGCATCAATGATAAATTTTATCAACAAATCAAAAATCATCATAAAACGCCGGCTGCAAAATTAGTTTATGATTTGTTAACGCTGAATAAAAAATTCTTATACAGCAACACTTGGTATTTTTGGGATCCAATGGCTGCGGTTGTAGCAGCAGATGAATCCGTTGCAACGATTAAAACCTTGCCTTTAACCGTTCTTTTAAGCCCCGAAGACAAAGCTGGGGGCACTGTCATTGATAAAAAAAATGGAAACAATATTCGAGTTTGTATGAAAGTGAATGCTATAAAATTTAAAGAAAATTTATTGCGCGGTTTATCGATACCTTAATCGATTTTTAGAATAATTTTCTAATTGCTTTTCAACTTTTTCATTGACATGATCAGCGGGTAATCCTGTTAATAAAGTAATTGCTTCGTCAATGGTATTAATAGGATAAATAAAAAACTTTTTTTGTTTGCAGGCTAGCACCACATCTTCCCGTAACATTAAATTTTTAACATTCATGGCAGGAATTAACACGCCTTGATTTCTAGTTAAACCTTTTTCTTTGCAGATATCAAAAAAACCTTCAATTTTTTCATTTACCCCACCAACAACTTGAACTTGCCCATTTTGATCAATCGACCCTGTTACCGCCAAGGATTGCTTAATAGGTATTTTTCCTATAGCGGACAATAAAGCACAAAGTTCGCCAACGGAGGCACTATCACCATCCATACTTCCATAGATTTGCTCAAAAGAAATACTGGCTGTCAAAGAATAAGGGTAACCTGGATTATAGCGAGCAGCCAAAAAGCTAGCCAAAGTCAACGTTGCTTTCGAATGAATAGGTCCTGAAAGTTCAATTTCGCGCTGTATATCAATTATTTTTCCCTTGCCCGCTCTTACGGTAGTCGTCACCCGCGTCGGATGACCATAAGAATAAGCTCCTACTCGAACGACGGATAAACAATTTACTTGCCCTACTTTAGCGCCTGAGGTTTTAATAATGATATAGTTTCGTTTAATATCTTCATAATATTGTTCTCTTGCTCTATCTAAACGATGAGTCTGCGCTTGCAAAGCTTTTTTAACATCGTTAGCGTCCACAATTTTTTTCTTAGCAACCGAAGACCAATAAGCCGATTCTAAAATCAAATCATCAATACCGCGAATATGCGTAGATAACTTTTCTACATCTTCTGCAAGACGGGAACTATAATCAATAATAGCGGCAACAGCGGATGCATGAAAAGGTTTAAGCTTTTCACGTTTAGCAATGGTTCCAATCAGACGAGCATATAAATTAATATTTTTTTTGTTTCGTTGAATTTGCTCATCGAAATCTACGGCTACTTTAAATAATTCACTAAAATCAGGATCATCATAAGATAACGAATAAAATGTTTTGCGATCGCCTAATAAAATAATTTTAACATCCAGGGGAATAGACATCGGTTGTAATGAAACAGGCTTAGTTGAATCCAACAAATCTTCTACCAACTCGATCATGATTTTCTTAGCATACAATGCCCGTTTTAACCCTTCCCAAGCTAGTTTTTCTTTTTTTAATTTTCGTGCTTGGATAATTAAATAACCGCCGTTTGCTCTATGCAAAGCCCCTGATTTAATCAACGTAAAATTGGTCACCATCGTGCCAAATTGATTGGTATATTCAACACGTGCAATTAAATTTGAATAAGAAGGATTTTCTTCAAACACAACAGGCGCGCCCTTTCTCTTGCTATTGTTATTCATTAAATTAATTTTATATTTTGATAAAACAGAAGAATCTGCCGTAAAAGATAGTAAATTAGTGGTTTCATCGCGTTTGATAAACTCATCAACATGTAAAGTGATATCTTTTTCGACGGCGCGTAAATATTTTTGAACTTTAGGTAATTTAGCATATTTTTTTATAAGTTTTTGAGTAGCTGGCGAAACAATAGCTCGAGTAAAACGTAACTGCAATTCTTTTTCTTTCGCATGTCTATCTTTATAAACACGAGGTATTTCTATTTTTTCTAGATTTTCTGGGTTTTTCGTCTGGGTTTTTTTACGTTGAATATTAAAATTAATTTCAATTTTTTTCATCCCAATATTATATTCATCACTTTCTAACATCGCTAACAAACTAACACTTAACTCTTCAATTAATAAATTCATCTCTTTTTGCAAAATAACTCCAACTCCATGAGGTAAATCTAGCGCAATAGGTTTATCAGGCGTTGTAAAATTATGGATATAGCACCAATCATGTGGGGAAGGTTGTTTCTTAGCATGATGTTTTAAGAGTCCGCGAATTAACGAACGTTTGCCAACTCCCGTTGGGCCCATCGCGTAAAGATTATATCCATCGCTTTTAATTCGAATACCAAAGTTTAGTGCGTCCAGCGCGCGCTTTTGCCCAACGAAATCCGTCAGTTTTTTTAAATTTTTAGTGGTGACAAAATTAAGTTGATGAAAATCTAATTTCTTGCGCAGTACTTTATAATCAAAAGGTTTTAATTTAGTCATAAATCCTTTCAAATAAATAATTTACTAATGATATCAATATTATACTCTATCTAGGCCTTATAAGGGCGATTGCTAACAAATTTTAAGAGGTGTAATATGGAAGTCTTGAAAGTTTGATTTCGTAAATCATCTCAAACTGGAAAGTTAAGTTTTTGATTTCTATTCCTTTTTTATATAATCTAGGAGCAAGACTATGAAAAACTACCAAGCAGGTCAAAATCCAAACAACCAAGGTCAAAAAAATCCAAACCAGCAACAACCAGGCCGTGACAATAGAAACCCACAACAAAATCCAGCTGATCGCCAAAACCAACCAAAACGAGATGACAAAAAAAATCCTTATCAAGATAAAGAATAATTAAGGCGAGTAATTTTGCGATCGAAATTATTTTATTTTGTCATCTTAACACTAGGGACCCTCATTGCAGGGTCCTTTCTTTTAAAATCTCATTCTCCTAAATCACCAGAAATGGTTTGGATTCCGGGTGGTGATTTTTTAATGGGAAGTGATAACTATCACGGATATATCACCACCGCGGATGGATCCTGCTTATCGTGACAAAATTGGCACTTCAAAAGCAGGAAGCTACCCTGCCATGGGTTTAGGTTAGTTTATAGGGACGGAGCACAGGCGCAACCTGCGCTTTAAGTGTTTGCTCAGTTGATTGAATGATTGTGCGAATCACCTGATTACGTTTAATAATCTCTGAATCTCTAGCGCCTATTCTATCACCGGGTTCTTTTCTCATGATGTCTTCAATCGTTTTGATAACGTTAACATAATCTTCAAGTGCCACATATTGAAGAAGACGAGCCCTCTCTTTTCTAGAATCATGGGGAAATTCTTGCTTAGGAAATAGGCCATCAATAGCTGCGCGTATTTCTTGTACCCCCTTAGAATCATTTTCGCGTTCACCTAAAATGTCTTCTATTGCTAATAATGCATTGGTTCGAAGCGCGTGTTCGATTTTCAGCCAAAACCGAACATACAAAAGAGGTTCATTAGCATGCGTTACCGGTAGGTTCTTTATTTCTTTAAGAGGGGTACTAGAAGGCAAGCCTCTAATAACGGGGTTGCACAAAGCGAATCCTTCAAAATCTTCTAATTTAGCCACATTTCTAAATTTATCTTTTAATTGGTCAAGCGTTATTCCCGCATCAATTTCTTTTTCTTCTACTTCTACTTTCCATTCGCGAGCCGTTATATTTTTAAAAACATAAATTCGTGTCTGCATACCCCACCTCGTATTATTTTAAGAAAACGCAGCTTAACATAATGGATAGACACGTTCAAAACTAAGGTTTGACAACTATTAAAAATAATAACAAAATAATTTTTTGCGCATCTTCTACACATGCGGAAATTGAACTACAAATGGAGACTTGGATGAAACTACCTGGGATAAAAAAAGTTTATATTCTACACTATTTTTCACTGTTTTTATGAGCTCCGCTTTTGCAGCTACAACACCAGAAAAATTTTATTGAGGCGTCTTTGGTGGTGAACGTTAGGTCCTCAACAATATAATATGGGGACTGTTGGTATTAGATTCAACTTGTAAATTATTAAGGGGTCGGTTTAGTCTGACCCCTTGTTCTCCCTATTATGGTCTAGGCCTTTTCGGTGCTTCCTCCGGTTCCGGGGTAAACTTCGGCAAATGACGGTCGCCAAAAGGACTTTTTCTAGCCATCGCTGTTGCTGACATAAATACTTCATAATGGGAGTATTTAAATGCTTCTTGTTTATTTTTTTCTACTATTGTTACTAATTCATTTTGTTTTTTTAATACTTCTTCATATGCCTTTCCATCAAGCCACCATTCCTTAGTATTATTTTCTATAAATTGTCCTAAGGTTTCTTCATAGCCTCGCACCAAGTGATTGATGCAAAAATGATGAATGACCGCGCTCTTCTGTTTATCCATGTTTTTATCAAAATCAGGAGAAAATACTTCATTTTCAAAGAGCATAAAATATCTTTCAACGTGGTCTCGTAAAGCTTGCGCAGTAAATCTTCTATCTGCATCAAGAACCGTTCGCATAAGGGATTCTACATATATGGCGAAGGTTACTTTCTCTTCTTTCGAAAATGTAAAGGGTTCTCCTTGTTTTACTGTGGGCAAACGCAATTCGGTTTCGGAACGAATTTGGGCTGCTCGATCAAAATATCTATTGAGCTCGTTTAATGTTTGTTTAGCCGAACGAGTTGCCAATCCTTGTCTATATTTGAATTGATTGTAAGCATAACTCCCGGCCCCACCAACAATACCAGCTACCTTAATAAACTCTAAGACTGAAAAATTACGCTGGGGCTCTTTAAGTGGAAGAGGTCTTGGCGCAGACAAAACTAGCGGCGTTCCCAATCTTTGAGCTAACCTACGAGTAGAGGATTGTAAAGCAACTTGCGCGACTCTTTTACTACTTTGCATAACGATCTCCTTTTGGTGTGGGTAATCAGTTTAAGCGGTAGCTTTAAGGGGTAATGGCGATTCTAATTTTTCTTCCCTTGCTGGCGACTTAAGTTTGGTGAAAAAACGATTGTGCCAATACTGCGTTACGAAAATATTTTCTGGATCCATTTCTTCTCGTATCTCAAGCCAAGCTTTAAAATGAGGGTAACGATTTTTTAAAAATTTACGATTAAAGGTAATATCTCCAAATTGATCACCGTATTTAGGTATATGTTTACCCCAATGCACGGTCGCGCCTTCTATAGGTAAAAGTCTATTCCAATATTCCCTAAAAAGTAATTCTGCTTCTCCCTCATTCCAATACCACCACAATGGGTCTACACGAACAACATCCCCTTCACAAGCAGGACTTAACCAAAACGGAGATTTTTTCGCTCCATATATCTCGACAGTGAAAGTACCTAAAGTAGCAACTGGATATTTTTTATAAAATTCTTTTAATGTATCTATAACTTTCTCCGTATATTTTACGGGCGCCCACACTTCCGTAAAATGCACTTTTAGCGTTGTGTCAACTGCGGTTTTGTCTTCAGTAGGTAACGCTTCATCCCACCGTTCCTTAAATGGTTTCGGTTTTGAACTTAAGAAAGAATTTAATAAAATCGCCACGAATTGCAGTAATTTTGCAATGTTTTCTTTGTCATCAGGGTATTCATTGCAATACCATCTCACCAAATCAACAAAGCCAAAAGCTTCTTTTATTTGTTCTTCCGCTTCTTTGCTCTCGAGAATATTTTCATATTCAATGGGAGTCTCACATTGCGGTCGGTGGGGAACTCGTCTGCCATACCATTGAATAACTTTGTTAACACCGGGGTGCGGGAACCAATTAATATGAGCATATTCGGTTTGGCTTATAACTTCTTCCAGCGGATATTTATCCTCTATCTTGCATAACCAAGAATGTTGTTCTTCTCTAATATCTTCTTGGCCCTCTACAGCGTAACAACCATAAACTTTAAGAGTAACTTCGGTAATGACCCCCATTAAACCCATAGATACGCCGGCCGCTTTAAATAAATCCGAGTTGCGATGGGCTTTCCTTTCATCTCCTAGACCATTAACGAATCGGAAAGACTCAATGCAGTCGGCAATTCCATAAGCAGTCGAACCTCCCGCTGACCCTGTTTGCATATAGCCCGCAATTGTTTGATGGGCTATTCCTCCAATAACGGGCAAAGCATAACCGTCCTCGGCTAATTGCGTAATTAATGAATTGTTTGAGTTTGATTGTGGATCAGCAGGATTAACGCCGAGATAACATCCACCACCTACTTTTACTATCGCATATTTTCCTTTCTCATCAACTCCATTTTTAACCGAGATAATTTCTTTTAATCTTCCTGCTAAAACTATTTTTATGCATTCAGCTTCATACACGGATGATTCTCTGGAGTGAACACTTCCTAGCACGCGTAATTTTTTCTTGTCATGTCTTGCTATTTTGATTTGTTCTTGAATTTCTTTAACATCACCAACCCTAATAACATCTTCTGGCATATGTCGCGGAACACGAGGCGCTACTGGTTTTAAAGACATGCGAGCTTGAATAGTTAGGTATTGTTTTATTTCCGCTGGCAAAAATCTAGCAACTGCATCTGGATTGTTTTTAAATTTAATATATAAATCCTTAAGCCCACCTTTCACATTAGGCAATTTATTTAAAATAGGATCATCAACCGATTTTACAGAAGAAGAAAAAGCGTCTAGCATTGCAGCCGATGAACTCTGGCTCATATAAGCTCCATTGAAATAAAAGGAAACTTATTTCATTTATACACTATGAAGCTTAAGGTTATATTAAAAGTCTTAAAGTTTTTCGGCTATTATCTTGATAAGAAAAACCAAATTGTATAATTCATCAACTATATTTCTGTTATATTAACCCAAATTTGCTATTCTTTGACTTTTCCACTTTCCAGTTTATATAAATTCATAACATCGAGCTTAACTTCTACACCCTCAGGTTTGTGTTTATAAAACTTAGCATTTTGTTCTACGCGAAAAGCTATACGATCTTCATCGGTAATAACATCTTTTATCTCACTTTTTAAATCTTTTATTATATTTTGCAAATTAGGTAAACGTGATTTCAAATCGTTTAAGTCTAACTGTTTTGACATTGAATGATTAAACATTATTAAATCCGAAGCAAAATATTGATCCAGCATCTCTTCGTTTCCAGGTGCAAAGGCGGTTACAAATGAATCGAAAAATCCACAAGGGTCAAGTCCAAAATTAGTAGAGGCTTGCTAAATATATTGTCGATCACTAATTATTATGAAAAACCTATACCAATTTTGGACTTGACCCTGTTGGTCTTTAAAATGAAATAAGTCTAAATACTAGGCTTGAAGAAATAATGGGGTCAGGCTTGACCCCATTTTCCCCACAAATTTTAATTGGAAACGTGGCCCATCATTTCCTCATTTTGTTGCTCATTTCTGCCCCTCTTTACGTAACATCTTTACGGCAAGGTTTTTTCCCAGCGTAACACCTTTACGTAATCTGCGAATACTTTGAATTGCATCAAGCACCTCGTTTTCTTTAAGTTTAGGTTTTGCTACGGGTATTAACATTGCAACTTCATTTCCGTATTTAGTGATAACATATTTTTTCCCTTTTTCAACTTCTAATAAAATTTGAGAAAAATATTTTTTGGCTTCTAACACACCCACAGATCGCATAATTAACCTCTATTAGCTTAAATTCAGTTTAAGATTTAGTGTAAATGTTTGCTCTGAAAATTTCGAGCTCGAAAGTAAATTACAGAGTTCGAGCAATATACTAAATTAAGAAAAGACAAATAATGAAAATTGTAATACAACAATTCCCCTCTCCCATCGCGCTTCATAAGCGATGGGAGAGGGTGGCGCCTCCTGTGAATTGCTTGTAAAGATAAAATTAGCAGGCGCCGGGAGAGGGTTTAGCTTTACGCACGTTCATCCTGTAAAATAAGTGCTTAGAGCTAAACCCTCATCCGGCCTTCGGCCACCTTCTCCCATTGCTGATGGAGCGCAAAGGGAGAAGGGAAAAGTCTATTTGTCAGGCCTGACCCCATTACTTTATCTTCCGAAAGATCTAGGCGGTGGCAACGGATGAACCTCAAAATCCCGCTCGAGCGTAGGCTCCAATCTCGGATTAGGATTAAGAGGTTTTTCCATTTTAATCACTAAAGGCTGTAATGGGAACCTTGAAACATTTTGGCCATACAATCGGTTAAAAATAGTGTAGGTACTCGCTTCGGACTCATTGTTAGCTCCGCTTTCTGCTAATCGCCTTTTTTTTCTTTGCTCAAAATAATCAAAAATGCCCTTAGCAATATCGGGTTGATTGTCTGATCTATAATGCTTGATTCTCGTTATAACAATCGCTCTTCTCTCTTCTTTCGTCATTCTCCGATCTTTGATGTCATGCATTAATCCCAACAATGCAATGTCTAGAAAATTTTCGTGTGAGCGCATGGCTTTTCCTCTCGTAAATTATAATAGTTATGGGCGAAGTAATAATGGGGTCAGGCCTGATCCCATTGCCGTCATTTAACTAAAGTACAATGGCTATGAGCTTCAACCAACTTAGCAACAGTATCTATCTTAGTTTCATCATTAATAAGATTATTATCTGCGTCATATAAATAGAACATATCCCAGTAAGGATATTCCACTGCATTCCACGACGGCCCATAACAAAGTTTGTCATTGCATTTAACTAATTTAAAAGTTTCTTCAGCATAGCCGCCCCTGGAATATACGTGAATATTTTCCAACGGGATGTTGTTATTTTCTTTGTAAAGAATCACTATTTGAGTCTCATTTATATAGGCCTCGTTACAAGACCCAGACACAAAATTCCATGTTCCAGTCAATGCGCTAGTTTTAGGTATCATTCCCTCTTCATAATAAATGGTAGGTCCATTCCACCCTGTAGTTAAGGTGGCAGTATTTTTATCAGTATCAACAACTACTGCATCACCTCCAATACATCCTAAACTCGTTGGCGAAGTTAATACGCAAAAATCAGTCGAACTAGACATACCATTGAGTAGCGTGTAAGAAAGACTATATTCGGATTGGCGATATCCAATCGCATCTGAAATCTCGGCTGATGTTAGCGCATGATGAGTCACTTTAAGAAAGTTATCTCCCACTCTCCAAGTATGATTCTCAAAAAGGGAATTTTCTGCAAAAGCGAATGCTGGAAATAAAGTTATGAGTAATAAATATTTTTTCATCAATAAAACTCCTCAAGTTAAAATTAACTTCAAATATTATAAAATTTCTAAAATATTTGGCTTAACTCCGATTTGTTCGAAATAAAAAGTAGAGATTCCAAAAATGACAAAGGCCTCAAAAGAGGCCGTAATCAGCACCAATGTAGATTGTCATTTCTTTCATTGGGCTGGCTGTACTGGGCGGACCTTTGTACAGTCTCGAAAGCCTGATGCTAAATGCAGTGCAGGAAACGCAACAATTATAATGATTTTTCGATGGATATCAATATTTAGAAATAAAGAGATCAACCTTAACCTCTTTTCGCCCCTAACTCGCACTTTTCCCTATCCTGTCACCCCGCACTTGTTGCGGGGTCTGGTATAAAAAAACAATTAAAATCGGAATTTTCAATATTTTGACACCGGACCCCGCAACAAGTGCGGGGTGACAAAGCTGAATAAGGTTGAGATTGAAAAACTGACATATTCTAAAATTAAATAATAAATCCAAATATCAGGCCCACCCCCATTATTATATTTAATAAGTCTAAGTGTCAGACCTATTCAAAAACTCATCCCGCTTATTACTCAATTTAATATGCCATTCTATTAAATTTTGAATCAAGACTAGGAACGTTTTTTCATTTGGTGTCACATACTTCAAATAATCGAGAGCGGCACCTAAACAAACAAGATTTGCCGCAATGATCAATTGCGGATTGGGGGAAATATTGTTTAATTCAGGCTCAAAACCATTTTCGCCTTCAACCAAATGATAAAATTTCAGGTGATACCATGATCCGTGTTCTGCTCGACTACAGGTTCTATATATAGTTTCATAATCATCTAATAATCCTACTTTACACGATAAAGTTAAAAGATCTTCATGCCACGCTTTATCTTTTTTGAAGTTAATATCATCAATATTATATTTTGTGTCAGCAAAAGTTTTTTTAATGCTCTCAATCATTCTATTCTCAAATGACAATGGCTCTCGACCATCGATTTTATTTTGAATAAAATCCCATAGCTTTTTATCATATGCAAGTGATGATTTAATGAACTTTTGGCATAAATCATCGTTGATGTTATATATTAAATATTTCAATGTAATTGAAGTCTCTGTAAGAGCCCGTAAAGCGAGCAATGCTATTTCGGAGCGACTCTCACTTACCAGAAGAAGAAAACTATCATATAATTTGAACATCCTAACTATATGCCCTAACAATACCCCTTGTTGGAGCTTGGCAATAGATAAATCAGGAACTAACGATGCCGTTACAGCTAAAAATTTATTAATCAAATTCCCAACCCCTACCAAGTCAACGATAAAGTCTTCATCACTAGTTCGCAATTTGTTAATATCTGGAAAAGGATGCTTAGCTGCTTCTTCCAGAATATTAATATGAGAGTCTTTTTTTTGATTCATAGTCATTAATAAAATTAATTATAGAACAATGGGGTCAATTATCAATTTGAAAGAGGTTTATAATTTATTAATAAAACAACCTCTTTCAAATTGATAATTGGTCTCGTTTGTTTCATTTGGATTTAATTTCCTTTAAGAAATCTATTAAATCTGAAACCCCATTTAAATACTTATTTTCCTCCTTATGAAGCGCCCTATAAAAGTCTTCCTTAGTCTTCACTAATTTATGAAGATGTATATTATTTCTTGCATCATTCAACCATTCAATCTGCTTCCAGCGCTTGTTATTTATATCTTTTGGGCTAACCTCTTTCCAAGCCTTAATTATTTTCCCAAAAGTTCGATGTTGTTCCTTTTTAGGAAGCTCATATCCACGTTGGATTGCATGTGCCAGCAAAATTTCCTCTATAATTGAAGATGCTAAGAGCAGAGCTACCTTTACAATACCTATACGAATACCCCATTCAAGTTTACCAATGTGGGTAGGATTTTTAACCTTACCAGCGCCGGTATGTTGTATAGATTTTATGAGATAAAAATGAAATAAAAGATATTGATATTCGGCGATGATAATTTCTAATGACTGTTCATTAGGAATGTTACTCCATTGCAATCTAAGCTGTGATAAAGGGGTAATATTAAATGTAGCAGGCTCAAAGAAAAAATCTACTGCCATAATATATTCCTTATAAACAGAAATTATTTTATCTCGCTTGGCTTTAAAGAGTAAACAATGGGGTATAACGGAAATATTACGAAAACTGATCTGATCTTGTCCACACCAAATTATAATCTGGCGTCCCCAGGGGGATTCGAACCCCCGTTACTGCCGTGAAAGGGCAATGTCCTAGGCCTCTAGACGATGGGGACCTAGTAAAAACTACTACTTACTGAACGTTTCCTGGAGCTAGGCGGGATCGAACCGCCGACCTCTTACATGCCATGCAAGCGCTCTCCCAGCTGAGCTATAGCCCCGTTATAGGATGAAATCTACAACAGAGCAGGGATTCTAGGAACCTCAGCTCAGTTTGTCAATGGAATTTGCTAATCGGGCTAGAGTTCTTTTTTGGCCTAAGAGTTCTAGGGTGATATCGATGGGTGGGGAGATGGTGTCGCCCGTTACTGCAACGCGCAAAGGTTGTGCTACTTTGCCCATTTTGACACCGGCTTTTTCTGAGACATCGACAATGGCTTTATGAATGGATTCTTTATCCCATTTGCTTAATGCCGTTAATTCATCGCGTAAGCTACTTAATACGGGTGCTAAATCATTCGTTAAATGTTTGCTCACGGAATCTTCATTATATTGAACTTCTTCGTAAAAATATTTACTGCGCTCAGCCATTTCTTTTAATGTCTTAGCGCGTTCTGCTTGGGCTTTAATAATATCAGTTAATGCAGGGCCTTTTGAAATATCAATTCCTAAACGCTCCATATGCCAGGCTAATTCTTTAGCGACATGGGCAGGGTCGCTAGTTTTAATATAATGCTGATTCAACCACAATAATTTTTCTAAATTAAACGCAGCGGGTGCTTTATTAATACCCTTAAGATCAAATAAATTGATCATCTCATCCATGGAAAATATTTCTTGATCGCCATGCGACCAACCTAAGCGTACTAAATAATTTAATAAAGCTTCCGGTAAAAAACCATCTTCGCGATATTGCATGACGCTAACAGCACCATGACGTTTTGATAGACGTTTACCATCGGGCCCTAAAATCATAGAAACATGCGCATATAAAGGCGGTGTGGCACCTAAAGCTTTTAAAATATTAATTTGGCGCGGGGTATTATTAATATGATCATCGCCTCTTATCACATGCGTGATTTTCATATCCCAATCATCAACCACCACCGTAAAATTATACGTAGGCATGCCATCGGTTCTTGCTAAAATTAAATCGTCTAACTCAGTATTACTAAACACTAATTTGCCGCGAATTAAATCATCAAATTCAACCACGCCTTCTTGTGGATTACGAAAACGTAACACAAACGGGCCTGTTCCTGGTTCTTTTAAATCACGACAATGGCCGTCATAGCGCGGCTTTTCTTTTTTTTCTAATTGTTCATTGCGTAAATTTTCTAAACGTTCTTTGCTGCAATAACAGCGATAGGCTTTGCCTTCTTTTAATAATAAATTTAAGACTTCGCGATAACGATCCATGTGTTTTGTTTGGTAATATGGGCCGGCATCGTATTTTAAATTTAACCACTCCATGGAATCTAAAATAGCTTGTACGGATTCTTGAGTTGAACGTTCAGTATCTGTATCTTCGATACGCAAAATAAATTTGCCTTTCATTTTGTGGGTATAAAGATAGCAATACAAAGCAGTGCGAGCACCGCCTATATGTAAATAACCCGTAGGACTGGGGGCAAAACGAGTGACTACTGTCATAGTAATTAAACCTTACATTCACTTAAAGAATGGGGAGTATACTATAACTTCAATTCTTAGGCCGCAACTGCTCAAAATCCACAAGCTTCTCTGGAGCAGGTGATGCTACAGGAACTAATACTGGACTCTCCACAATTGTTGCTAAACGCTGCGGGGACGCGGATTCTCGGTCAGGAGAAGGAGATGGCTCGCCACTGGGCGGAGTTGCACGAAGTGCATCTATCACATCTGCGGATGAACTGCGTGAAATTTCTCGATCTGCAGGACGAACAACGGAAGGCTCAGGAGTTTCCTCTCGCCATACCGGTGTGGTTGATCGAGCTACTGGTTTTTGAGATTCACATTCTTGGATTATCTCATTCATCAAAGTGGGTGAACACCGCTGGAATAAACTTAAAACATTAAAAAATTCTTCTTTTGCTTTCGCTTGTACTGCCGCTAAATGACAAGCTAATTTTATAATCGTTTCTTTATAAAAAGTATTCGGTTTTCCTGTTCCAGTAAGGGCACCAATTTCTTCTACTTTACCCGTAAAATTTCCTTCTAAATGTTCGCCTACTACTCGTGTGATATCCCCATAACGATAAAAATTTACAGTGATATTTTCAGGAACCAAGTGTTTATGTCTTAAAAAATAGTGATACAACGCTGTCCCGGCTCTTGGGGGTACTCCATGGATATCGTCTTTATCATAAGCCATCATGGTGATTTTTTTATTAGGATGATCTAATGCCGCTTTTTGCACTGCTGCATAGAACATTAAAAATTTGCTTTCATCTAAGGGCAATTCTTCTTTGCATTCCGGCATTGCAATGTCGACACGCTCTGCTTTTAAATGTTCGGCAAAAATTTTGAGCGCTAAAAAATAACTGGGTCTGTTATATAAATTGGCAAATTTTTTATCTTCTTCTGCACTTAAGATATTTGAAATAGGCTGAACGATTAACTGATCATGGGGTTTCACTTGAGAAAGAATATGATGAGCTAACTTCGAATTGGAATGGATGATCACTTGCTGATGCCACTCATTCAGTGGCGTTTCATAATTGACCTGTTCCTTAAACCAATCATCCACGTCCATATTGAGTAGTACACTATGGCCACCTATCAGGGCATAAACTATTTTTGAGTCTGGTTTTGCAGGACCTGGGGATTTCTTAGGACTTACCCACTTACCTTTAACTAAGGGCATTTAAAACCTCGTTCTTTCACTTTATAATAATATTGCGCATTATACGTTATTCTGTATATAAAATAAACATAATATACCTATTAAAATCCCCTCTTTTTCTATATCATGCATCCCCTATGAATACTAAACCCATCAAAATCCTAGTCGGCATGTCCGGAGGCGTTGACTCCTCGGTTACCGCTTTTTTACTTAAAGAACAAGGGTTTAGCGTTGAAGGCGCCTTCATGAAAAACTGGGAAGAGGATGATACTGAGACCTTTTGCCCGGCGA
>JABDEM010000001.1:0-149 GCA_013287085.1 Gammaproteobacteria bacterium | reverse complement strand
CAGGATATGGCAGATGCTCAAGCCGTTTGTGATCAATTAAAAATCGAACTCTATCGTATTAATTTCGCCTCCGAATATTGGGGTCGGGTCTTCACTTACTTTTTGGATGAATATCGCGCGGGTCGCACGCCAAATCCGGATATTTTATG